>NZ_JBVJWV010000001.1:248047-285294 GCF_055602105.1 Streptomyces sp. NPDC037421 | reverse complement strand
ACCCCCCCCCCCCCCCCCCCCCCCCCCCCCCCCCCCCCCCCCCCCCCCCCCCCCCCCCCCCCCCCCCCCCCCCCCCCCCCCCCCCCCCCCCGCGGTCGCGTCCCGGCCCGGGCGGCCGCGCCTCAGGCGGCCGGTTCCCGCCGGCCCTTGCGGGCCAGCAGGAACCCCTGTGGTCCCTGCTCGCGCGCGCCGGGCTCCCGTACCGTCCGGGCGACTTCCGCCAGCCCGGCCCCGGCCAGCAGCGAGGCGATCAGCTCCGGCGGGGTCCCGTACACGTCGAGGTCGACCGGATGCCCGTAGGCGTGCTCCAGCCGGCGCCGCTCGTCCCCCGCCTCGAACGCGACCAGTGCATGGCCCCCCGGCGCCAGCACCCGGGCGAACTCAGCGAAGACGGCGGGCAGTTCAACCGGCGGCGTGTGCACGGTGGAGTACCAGGCCAGGACCCCGCCCAGCACCCCGTCCGCCATGTCCAGCCCGGCCATCCTGCCCACCTCGAACCGCAGTCCCGGATAGCTGCGCCGGGCCACCGCCACCATCGCGGGGGACAGGTCGACGCCGAAGGCCCGTACGCCGAGGCCGTCCAGGTACGCCGTCACCCGGCCGGTGCCGCAGCCCAGGTCGGCGACCGCCCCGCCGCCCGCGCCGCGCACGTACTCGGCGAAGGCGTTCAGCACCGCCCGGTCCAGGGGCCGGCCCTCCAGATCGCCGCTCAGCAGCCGGGCGTAGTCGACCGCGACGGTGTCGTAGGACGCCTGGACGGCACTGAGGCGCGAGGTCTGTGTCATGCCCCTGAACAGTAGCCCGCCCGGCCGCCCGGCTCACCCCCGGCGGTTCCCGGCCGGTCAGCCCCCGGCGAGCGGCGGGGGCAGCTCCGCCCACTGGTCGCCCGGCACCCCCGGACTCAGCCGCATCAGCGTGAGTGCCTTCACCGGCAGCCGCCCGCTCCGCAGCGCCGCCGAGTCGGCGGTGGGCGCCGCACCGTCCAGCCCGGCCGCGAGGCAGTCGGCGAAGGCCCCGGCCGAACCCGCCGTCGAAGCGATGGCCCCGGCCGCCAGGGAGCCGAACAGCTTGCGCCGCAGCACCGTTTCGTCGTCCGTGACCAGCCGCCCCGCCAGCGGCGGCACCGGCAGGCCGTGCCGGGCGAGCCGGGCCGGGCTGATCCGGATGTCCGCCAGGTCACGGTAGACCAGCCGCAGCGGGCTCCCGTCGGCGGCCAGCACCACCAGCAGGTTCTGCCCGTGGGCCTCCAGCGCCACCCCGAGGTCCAGCACCCGCAGGCACACCGACAGCGCCAGCCGGGCGAACGCGTCCCGCCAGGCGGCCGAAGAGGCCAACTCCGTACCCGCCAGGGCCGCCACCGGCACGACCCGCTCGCCGGGCCCCGCGTACGCCTCCGGGGGCTCGCGGAGCACCGCCGCCAGGTCCGGGCTGTACGCGGTGGCCGCGCCCAGGGTGCGGGTGATGTGCAGCCGGCCGTCGAGCCGTTCGGTCAGGGCGTGGGCGAAGGCGGAGACCACGGCGGCCGTCTCCACCGAGTACGCCGAGATGTCCCGGACGGAGGAGGTCAGCCGGGTGCTCAGCGCGGTCTTGACATGGGGGCCGCCCGCCGCCGGGGCGAGCGTGCGCAGCGCCATCAGCGGGTGCGCCGCGAACCCCGGCAGGACCTCCTCGCCCTTCAGGACGTGCTCGGCCTGCCAGGGGTGGACCGGCACCAGGATCCGGTCCCCGTCGCGCAGGTGTTCCGGCCACTCTCCGGCCACCAGGCACTCCGCCGCCCGTACGGGGACCAGCCCGAGCTCCACCACCGGCCGGTGCTCCGGCGCGTACGCCAGCTGCTCCGCCACCGTGAAACCGGGCCGGGAGCGGCAGTTGGGGTGGTACGGGTGCCCGTCCACCACCCGCTGCTCCCACTCCCACCCGGCCGACGGCTCCGGCTGCTCCCCGCCCGGCTGCCCGGCCCGGGACAGGGCCAGGGAGGCGGTGCTGTCGTCGAGTTCGGCGGCGAAGGCGGCGCCGTGCGGCACCCGCAGCGCCTCGACCAGCCGGGCCGCCTGCCGGTGGGGCCGCCCGTCGAGCCGCACCTCGCCGACCCGCGAGCCCGTCGCGTACGGGTCGGCGCGCGGCCCCTCCAGCCGCCCGCCCCCGGCCAGCAGCAGGGTGAGCGAGTCCGGCCCGTGCTCCCGGCGCACCACCCACGGCAGCGGTTCGAAGGCCAGCGCCCGCCACAGCCGGGTCAGCACCGCGGAGCGGGCCCCGTCCAGCGCGGCCTCGTACGCGGCCTCCAGCCCGGGCCGTACGCCGGCCAGCGCGACGGCGACGGCCTCCTCGGCGGCGGTGGCGGGGGAGTGCCCGGGGTCGGGCGGGGAAACGTGCCTGCTGCGGTCCAGGGGTCCGGTCCTTTCGGGTCGGTCAACCGATGATCACGTCATCATCGCGGATACTGAGGATCACGGCCGGTGGTCCTTCGCGCGCACCGCCGGCACACCGCAGACGGACCGAATGGAACCAGTGGACCTCAACACCGCCGCCGACGCCCACAGTGCCGCCCCGCTCCTGAACTGCCTGCTCAGGGAGGTGGGCGAGGCCGTGGACGGGCAGGTCCACCGGCTGCGCGGGAGCGGCCGGCTGCTGCGGGTCTCCGGGGGGCGCCGTCCGGCCGGCGCGGAGCTGGACACGGCGGACGGCTGGCATCCGCTGAGCCACGCGGAGCTGGTCAAGCTCGTCTCCGACGAACTGCACCGCTGCACCGGCGTCTCCAACGACGAGCTGCCCGGTGAGATCGACGACAGCCGCGAGGCCGTCGCGGCGCTGCTGGCAGCCCGGGCGTCCGCCGAGGCGCCCGGGGACCCGTACGTCCTGTCCGAACAGGCCCTGGTGATGGGCCATCCGCACCACCCCGCCCCCAAGGCCCGGGGCGGCGCGCCCGCCGCGAGCTGGCTGCCGTACGCCCCCGAGGCGCACGCCCGCTTCCCGCTCGTGATGCTCGGGCTGCGCGAGGACCAGGTGGCCGAGGAGGGCGGCCGGGCCGCCGCCGACGCGGTCGACGCGCTGGCCGGGATCCTCGACGGCCCCCGCCCGCCCGCGGGCTACCGGGCGCTGCCCGCGCACCCCTGGCAGCTGGAGCTGACCGCCGGACGCCGGGAGCTGCGCGAGGCCTTCGCCGACGGACGCCTGCTGCGGCTCGGGCCGACCCGGTTGCGGGTGTGGCCCACCGCCTCCGTGCGGACCGTGTACGCCCCGGGTCCGGACGCCGACCTGTTCGCGAAGTTCAGCCTCGACGTCCGGATCACCAACGACGTGCGCCGGCTGTGGCGCCACGACCTGCTGAAGCTGCGCCGCACCGACTCCGCCGTCGAGGAGGGCTTCGCCGATCTGCGCCGCCGTACCGGATCGGCCGCGGTGTGGCTGAGCGACCGCGGGTACCGCACCGCCGCCTTCGCCTTCGAGGAACTGGCCGTCCTGGTCCGTGACGGCCTGCGCACCGGGGTGGCGGCGGGCGCCGTGCCGCTGCTGTCCGCCGCCCTCGCCGAGGGGTTCCCGGGCAGCCCGCTGGAGGCCGCGCCCGACCCGGCCGGCTGGTGGCGGGCGTACCTGAGCCATGTCGTGCCTCCGGTCCTGGACCTGTTCGCCCGGCACGGGATCGTGCTGGAGGCCCACCTCCAGAACTGCCTGGTCGCCGTGGACGACCGGGGCGTGCCGGTGCAGGCCCTCTTCCGCGACGCGGAGGGCGTGAAACTCCCTGGGGACATGCCGCGCGAGGGCGCCTGGCAGCGGCTCGTGTACTGCCTGGTCGTCAACCACCTCGCGGAGGTGGGCGGAGCCCTGGCCGAGCGGCACCCCGAGGCGGCCGGCGCGGTGTGGCCGGCGGTCCGCGAGGAGCTGCTGCGCTACGACGCCGCCTACGGCCTGCCGGAGATCGCGGAGCTGCTCACGGCCCCGGCTCTTCCGGCCAAGACGAACCTCCTGCTGCGCTGGACCCGGGCGGACGGCGCCGACGCGCGCTACCTGCCGCTGCCCAACCCGCTGCGGGGGGAATGAGCGGGCGGCGAACGGGCGTGGGATTCGGCCAAGGTGGGCCGGGCCGCCGGAACCTCCGTACCGAAAGGTATAGACCAATGCTAGGTTGGTCGGGCAGACCGCGCAGTCCTTGACCACCCGTCAGAGGAGAAGTCATGCCCTCCCCTTCGCGGGGCGGCGGCCCGGCCGCCATGCCCAAGTACCAGCGGATCGCCGCACAGCTGCGGGACGAACTCCACCGCGCCGCCCGCACCTCCGGCGGCAGACTGCCCTCCGAGCGCACCCTGGCCGCCCGCTACGAGGTCAACCGGCAGACCGTCCGGGCCGCCCTCCAGGAGCTGCGGGCCGACGGACTCGTCGTCACCGGCCGCCGGGGCACCCGGGCCGCGGTCCTCCCCGGCTCCGGGTACGCCGCATCCGCCGCCCGCGCCGGCTCCCGGACCGCACCCGCCCGGCGGGACGGTCCCGGTCCCCGCCTCACCCGGACCCGGCTCGCCCTGGTGACGGTGCCGCCCTCGCTCGCCGCGCTGCTCGGGATGGGCGGCGGGGAGCGCACCCTGGTGCACCACCACCACGTCTACGGCCCGGGCGGGCGCGCGGTCCGGCACACGGTGACGTACCTCTGCCCGCGCACCGTGGCCGGCACCCCGGAGCTGGCGGCCTACCTCGACCGGCCTGACGCGGCCCGGGGCGAGGACCTGCGGCCGCTGCACCGCTGGCTGGAGCGGGCCGCCGCGCGCGGCCGGACCTCGGAGACCATCACCATGACCCGCACCAGCCACCCGGCCGGCGCCGTGTCCGCCTGCGGGCTGTCGGTACGCCGCACCGTGCACGACGGCTCCGGGCGGCTGCTGGCCGTCACGGACCTGGCGTTCACCGACTGGGACCGGCTGACCTTCCACCGCGAGCCCGAGGCGATCGCCTTCCGTGTGACGTAGCGCACGTACGGGGCGGGCGGCGGGGCCCACTTCGGGACGGCGCGGCCTACTCGGAGACGGCCGGGACGGCGGGGACGGCGGGGACGGCGGGGGCGGCCGGGACGTGCGGTGCTGCGGGTTCGGGGGCGCCGGGGGCGCCGGTGAGCAGCGCGAGCAGGCCGGCCACCTGCACCCCCGCCTCGGCGGGGTGCCGGAACATGGCTCCCGCCGAGATCTCGTACCGGTTGCGCCGCCCGTCCCGCACGCGCCGCAGGTACCCGTCCGATTCGAGGTCGGTCACGATCGCCTGGACCGTGCGCTCGGTGAGCGCGCACACGAGGGCGACATCCCTCACACGCGCCGCGGGATCCCGGGCGAGAGTCACCAGGACACGGGCGTGATTTGTCAGAAATGTCCAGTTTTCTCGGCGCGTCGGGCTCCCCATGCGGCCATGATGCGGCACCCGGTTCACGTGATACAAGACGTGAAAAGCAATTCCGGTATTTCTTGACGTGTGAGCGGATCCGGTCCAGAGTCGAGGGCAGTCAAGGTCCCGCGCCGCAAGCCGACCAGCCCAAGGAGCGAACCCCCATGCCGGTCCCCGCCCGCCCCTCCCATACCGCCGACCCCGCCGAGGCCCGCACCGCCGGCCCCCTTCTCCCCGGCCCCCTTCTCCCCGGTCCCCGCCACAGCGGCCGGGCCGCCGCCCGGGCGGCCGGGCTGCCCCGCATCGACGAACCCCGCGAGGTGGCCCCGGCGGACGCGCGGGAGCTGTCGAAGGTGTTCTTCGGGCGGCTGCGCGAGCTGGAAGAGGGCACCCCCGAGTACCAGTACGTGCGCAACACCCTGATCGAGATGAACGCCTCGCTCGTCCAGTACGCCGTCCGCCGCTTCCGCGGCCGCGCCGAAGGGGCCGCCGGGGACGTCGACGACCTCGTCCAGGTCGGCACCATCGGTCTGATCAAGGCCATCGACCGGTTCGACCCGGCCCGCGAGAACGAGTTCGCCACCCTCGCCATGCCGTACATCACGGGCGAGATCAAACGGCACTTCCGCGACACCGCCTGGGCCGTCCACGTCCCGCGCCGCCTCCAGGAGCTGCGCATCGACATCGCCAAGGCGAAGGAGGAGCTGACGGTCCGGCTCGACCGCTCGCCGACGGTCCGCGACCTCGCCGCGTACCTCGACCTCACCGAGGAGCAGGTCATAGAGGGCCTGGTCGCCGCCAACGGGCACACCAGCGGCTCCCTCGACGCCCCGCACGCCGAGCACGGCGACGGCCCCGCCGAGGGCCACACCCTCGCCGAGGTCCTGGGCGAGGAGGAGCCGGCCCTGGAGCTCGTCGAGGACATCCAGACCCTGGCCCCGCTGCTGGAGCGGCTCAGCGACCGCGAGCGCACCATGCTGCGGATGCGCTTCGGCGAAGAGCTGACCCAGGCCCAGATGGGAGCCGCCCTCGGCATCTCACAGATGCAGGTCTCCCGGCTCCTCACCCGGCTCCTCGCCCACCTGCGCACCTCCATGCTGGCCGACCCCGGGCCGGGCTCCGGGGGCCACGGCGGCTGACACTCCGCCGACGCTCCCCCGCGGCGTGAGTTGGATCACTTCGCCGTTTGCGGCGGTGAAGGCCGGGCATGCGGGCCGCTGGAGCGGAACCGCATGCTCCGGCCGCTGGGCCGGAGTGCGGACCGCGCGGGCCGATCCCGCCCCGCTCCCCGGCCCGCGGCCTCCGGCGGCGGGCCGGACCCCGTACGACCCGCGAGGTGCATGTGTCCACGCTCCAGGCCGAGCACGTCTACAAGGTGTTCGCCAGACGCCCCGACCGCCAGGCGGCCGCGGTCCGCGCGCTCGAACGCGGCGCCGACCGCGACGAGCTGCGCGCCGACGGCACCACGGCGGCGGTGATCGACGCCTCGTTCCGCGTCGAGCCCGGCCAGATCTTCGGCGTCATGGGCCTGTCGGGATCCGGCAAGTCCACCCTCCTGCGGATGCTCAACGGACTGCTGGAGCCCACCTCCGGCCGCATCCTCTTCGACGGCGAGGACCTCACCGCGCTGACCCCGCGCGAGCTGCGCCGCGTACGCTCCACCAAGGTCTCCATGGTCTTCCAGCACTTCGCGCTCTTCCCGCACCGCGACGTCCTGGCCAACGCCGCCTACGGTCTGGAGGTCCAGGGCGTCCCCCGGGCCGAGCGCGAACGCCGGGGCGCCGAGGCGCTCGCGCTGTGCGGGCTCGGCGGCTGGGAGAACTCCTGGCCCGACGAGCTCTCCGGCGGCATGCAGCAGCGCGTCGGCCTGGCCCGCGCGCTGGCCACCGACGCCGACCTGCTCCTGATGGACGAGTCCTTCAGCGCCCTGGACCCGCTGATCCGCCGCGACATGCAGGACCAGCTCCTCGAACTCCAGCGGACCCTGAAGAAGACCATCGTCTTCATCACCCACGACCTCAACGAGGCCATGCGCCTCGGCGACCGGGTCGCCGTCATGCGCGACGGACGGATCGTCCAGCAGGGCACGGCCGAGGACATCCTCACCCGCCCCGCCGACGACTACGTCGCCTCCTTCGTCCAGGACGTCGACCGCTCCCGCGTCCTGACCGCCGACGCCGTCATGGACGTCCCCGCCGAGGGCGCCGAGGCCTGCGCCTGCCCCACGGTCAGCGCCGACACCCCGCTCGCCGACCTCTGCTCCGTCAGCGCCCGGGTCCCCCACCCGGTCGCCGTCACCGGCGCGGACGGATCCGTCGTCGGCTCCGTGCCCAAGGACCGGCTCGTCGCCTTCATCGGCGACGAGCAACGGCCCCCGATGGCCTGCGCGGAGGTGGCCGCCTGATGCCCCGCCTGCACCTCGGAGCCTGGGCCGACAGCGCGGTCGACCTCCTCCAGCGCCACCTGTCCTGGCTCTTCGACACCGTCAGCGCCCTGGTCGGAGGCCTCTACGACGGCATGAACGCCGTCCTGTCCGCCCCCGACCCGCTGCTCTTCGCCGGCCTCCTCGCCCTCGCCGCCTGGTGGCTGCGCGGCCTCCTCGCGGGCCTGCTCGCCTTCGGGGCCTTCGCGCTCGTGGACTCCGTGGCCCTGTGGGACGAGGCCATGTCCACCCTGTCCCTGGTCCTCGTCGCCACCCTCGTCACGCTGGCGTTCGCCCTCCCGCTGGGCATCTGGGCCGCGCGCTCCGGCCGGGTCAGCGCCGCCCTGCGGCCCGTGCTGGACTTCATGCAGACCATGCCGGCCATGGTCTACCTCATCCCCGGCATCATCTTCTTCGGCGTGGGCGTGGTCCCCGGGATCATCGCCACGATCATCTTCTCGCTGCCGCCGGGCGTACGGATGACCGAGCTCGGCATCCGCCAGGTGGACGCCGAACTGGTCGAGGCCGCCGAAGCCTTCGGCACCGCCCCGCGCGACACCCTCGTACGCGTCCAGCTGCCGCTGGCCCTGCCCACGATCATGGCGGGCGTCAACCAGGTCATCATGCTCGGCCTGTCCATGGTCGTCATCGCCGGCATGGTCGGCGGCGGCGGACTCGGCGGGGCCGTCTACCGGGCCATCGGCAGCGTCGACATCGGCCTCGGCTTCGAAGCCGGCCTGTCCATCGTCGTCCTCGCCATGTACCTGGACCGGATGACCGGAGCCCTGGGCCGCCAGGTCTCCCCGGTCGGCCGCCGGGCACAGGCCCTGGCCCGGTCCGCCGCGAGCGGCACGGCCCGGCTGTGGAACCACCGCCCGCAGCCCGCGTACGCCGTCACCGCTGCCGTCGTCCTCGCCCTCGTCGCAGGCGGACTGAGCACCTTCGGCGGCTCCGGATCGCCGGCGCCCGCGACCGGCGCCGAGAACACCGGCAAGGGCCGGAAGGTCAGCATCGGCTACATCCCCTGGGACGAGGGCATCGCCTCCACCTTCCTGTGGAAGGAGCTGCTGGAACGCCGGGGCTTCCGGGTGGACGCCCGGCAGCTGGAGCTGGGCGCGCTGTTCACCGGGCTCGCCGGCGGCCAGGTCGACTTCCAGACCGACGCCTGGCTGCCCGTCACCCAGGCCCGGTACTGGGAGAAGTACGGGGACGAGCTGGACGACCTCGGCTCCTGGTACGGGCCCACCTCCATCGAGCTCTCGGTCCCCTCGTACGTCAAGGACGTGCGGTCCCTGGAGGACCTCAAGGGCAAGGGGGCACGGTTCAAGGGCCGGATCATCGGCATCGAGCCCAGCGCCGGAGCCATGTCCGTACTGAAGGAGAAGGTCCTCAAGGAGTACGGACTCGAAGGGGAGTACCAGGTCGTCGACGGATCCACCCCGGGCATGCTCGCCGAACTCAAGCGGGCCTACGAGAAGAAGGAACCCGTGGTGAGCGTGCTGTGGTCCCCGCACTGGGCGTACTCCACCTACGAGCTGACCAAGCTGGCCGACCCCAAGGGCGTCTGGGGCGAGGGCGACGGCATCCACACCCTCACCCGCAAGGGCTTCGCCGCCGACGAGCCCGAGATCGCCGCCTGGCTGCGCTCGTTCAAGCTGACCGAGGCCCAGCTCACCGGCCTGGAGGCGAAGATCCAGGAGACGGGCAAGGGCAAGGAGCAGCAGGCCGTCCGGGCCTGGCTGGCCGACCACCCGGAGGTGGCCGCGCTCGCCTGACCGGGCACGCGCCGGGGCGCCCGGGACACCCGCAGGGGATGTCCCGGGCGCCCCGGCGCGTGCGTACGCGGCTCAGCCCACCGGCACCCGGTCGGCTCCCGGGCGGGCCGCCCGGCGCTCCTCGCCGCGCACCCGAGGGCGCAGCGGCCACCACAGGGAGCGGCCCAGCAGCGCGGCCAGCGCCGGCACCAGCACGGCCGACAGGACGAACGCGGACAGCAGGATCCCGACCGCCGTCGCGAAACCGGTCTGCTGGGTCCCGGCGTGCGGGCTCACGGCCAGGCTGCCGAAGGACGCGGCGAGGACCAGTCCGGCCGTCGCGATCGCCGGCGCGGTGTGCCGCACCGCGCGGGCCACCGCGGCGCGCGCCGGTCCGGGGCGTTCCATCTCCTCCCGCAGCCGGTCGCTGATCAGGATGTTGTAGTCGGTGCCCAGCGCCACCACGAAGAGGAACAGCACCAGCGGGAGCGTGAAGTCCACGCCCGGCCGGCCCAGACCGTGCTGGAAGACCAGCGCAGAGGCCCCCAGCGTGGCCGCGAAGCCGAGCCCGACCGCGAGCATCAGCACCACCGGCGCGAGCACGCTCCGCAGCAGCACCAGCAGGATCACCGCGATCAGCACCGCCGCCACCGGGAAGATGACCCTCAGGTCCTTGTCCACCGCCACCGCGATGTCCGCGAACACCGAAGCGGTGCCGCCGACATGGGCCTCGGTCCCGGCCGGCAGGTTGGCCCGGACCGTCTCCCGGACCGGCCCGGAGACCAGGTCGCGGGCCTGCTGCCCGCCGGATTCGACGTTCAGCAGGAGGTCGATCCGGGCCGCCTTCCCGTCCTCGCTCAGCACCGTCGGCGCGACCCGGCC
This sequence comes from Streptomyces sp. NPDC037421, assembly GCF_055602105.1. Lineage (NCBI taxonomy): Bacteria > Bacillati > Actinomycetota > Actinomycetes > Kitasatosporales > Streptomycetaceae > Streptomyces > Streptomyces sp. NPDC037421. The sequence goes on along the minus strand of NZ_JBVJWV010000001.1, from coordinate 274,875 downwards.
CACCCCGGGGACCCGGGCGAGCGCCCCGGCCAGCCCGGCCACGCGCTCCGCGCCGAGCGGGGCGCCGTCCTTCGCGGCGACGAGCACGCTCGTCGGGTCCGAGACCCCGGCGGGCAGGGCGCGGGAGATCTCCGCCGCCGTCTCCACCGCCGCGGTCCGCTCGCCGCCCGCGCCGGACTGCCCGTAGTCCATGCGGATCCCGGCCAGACCCGCCGTCAGGGCGCCGAGCAGCACCAGCGAGGCGAGGACCAGTGCCACCGGGCGCCGGGCCGTCAGCCTGCCGAGCCGGCCCGCCGCACCCTCACGGGGCTCGCGCTCCAGGGCGCGCGAGGGCCAGAACATCTTCCGGCCGGTCACGGCCAGCAGCGCGGGCATCAGGGTGAGGCTGCCCAGCAGCATCACCAGCACCGACAACGCGATCGCCGGGCCCAGTACCCGGAACTGGCCGAAGGAGGCGATCCCGAGGGTGGCGAACGCGGCGACGATCGTCAGCGCCGCCGAGGTGACGGCCGTGCCCACCCGGCCCGCGACCTCCGCGGCCGCCTCGCGCCCGCTCTGCGCGGGGTGCCGGCGCAGCTGCTCGCGGAAGCGGAACAGCAGGAAGAGGAAGTAGTCGATCCCGATGCCCATGAGCACCACGTTGATCAGCCCGGGGGTGGAGGGGGCCAGCCGGATGCCGCTCGCCACCGACGCCATGACCACCGCCCCGGCCGCGCCGCCGCCGATGACCGCCATCGCCAGCAGGGGCAGCAGCGCGGCGAACACACTGCGGAAGACCAGTACGTGGAGCAGCACGATCAGCCCCATCACCACCGCGCCGACCACCGTCGACCGGGTCTTCTCGGCGTCGGCGGTGTCCACCGTGGCGGCCAGCCCGCCCGTGAACCCGGTCCGCAGGCCCGCCTCACCGAACGCGGCCCGCGCCCGCTCGCGGAACTCCTTGTAGGTGCTCTGCACCCCGGGGTCCTGCGGATTGCCCTTCAACTCCACCGACAGCAGCCGGAAGGACCGGTCCGGGGCCGTCATCCCGGCCCCGATCCGGGGCGTCTGGGAGTGGTCCTCCATGAAGGGCGGATCCTCCTCGTTCTTCGGCATGACGACCCTCTGCCGGGCCAGCCGCTGCGACACCTCCTCGATCCGGCGCTCGTCGGGAGCGCCGAGCGCCGCCCCGTCGGTACGGGCCACCAGGACCGTCAGCGGGTCGGAGTCGGGCCGGGCGCCGAAGCTCTTCTCGGAGATCCGCAGCGCGGCCGCCGAATCGTAGGAGGCGGGCAGGAAGCCGTCGTTGCCGGGCTGGGTGGCGCGGAAGACGAACACCTGGCCCAGGATCGTCAGCCCGATGCCCAGCACCGCCCACAGGGCGATCACCTTCCATGGGTTCCTCGTCGAGCATCCCGTCAGGGCGCGGATCACTGTTCTCCTCCGGTCTGTCCGTGCGGATCACGGCCGGAGTGCCCGGCCGGTATCCAGACCATCAGCGGCCGGGCGGGAAAACGTCCTGGTGGAGAAGGAGAACGCCGCCGGGACCACGGTCCGGGATCCGGCCCCGACCAGGACCCTGGTCCTGGTCGGGACCGGTCCCCGCGGCCGGTGTCCGCCACCCGGCCCGATGGGAGAATGGATCCACGAGGGCGGCCCCACGGCGGTCCGGGGGAAAGGGGCCGAGGGGATGGGCACGCACGCCGAGAGGCTGACGTGGACGCGCAACGACGCACTGGTGGCGGTCGGCGCGGCGGCCGTGGACCTCACGGGCTTCGCCTTCGACACCCAGTCCGAGGGCGCTCCGCTGGGGGTCACCGCCGCGTTCCTCGTGGTGGCCTCGGCCCTGGCCCTGCTGGCCCGGCGCCGCCACCCCGTGGTGACGCTCACGGTCGTACTGCTCCTGGTCGCGGTGGTGAACGTGGCCACCTCGGTCTCCCCGCACTTCGGACTCACCCCGGCCGTCGCCCTGTACTCGGTCGCCGTTGCCTGCCCGACGCCCGTGGTGGTGTGCGCCGTCCTCGTGACACCGCCGCTGACCAGCCTGGGACAGGGCGGCCGGCTCCTCGACCCCGGCTACGGCCTCCTCGCCAACACGGCCGCGACCCTGCTCGTCGTCACCACCGGCCTCGTCGCCCGGCGCTGGCAGGCGGAGGCCGAGGCCAAGCGGGCCCTGCTCGCCGAACGGGCGGTGGCCGACGAACGCCGCCGCATCGCGCGGGAGCTGCACGACATCGTCGCCCACCACATCACCACCATGCAGCTGATGGCCGGCGGGGCCCGGGCCAACCTCGCCCACGACCCCGAGGCCGCCCGCGAGGCGCTGGTGACCCTGGAGGGCTCCGGCCGGATGGCCCTCGGCGAGATGCGGCAGCTGCTCGACGTCCTGCGGGCCGGGGAGGAAGCGGAGACCGCCGTGCCGGCCCCGCAGCCCGGGGCCGGGGACCTGGAGCGGATCGTCACGGAGTCCCGGGCCGCCGGGATGGACACCGAACTCACCGTGAGCGGCCCCGCCCGACCGCTGCCGCCCACCGTCGGCCTGACGGTGTTCCGGGTCGTGCAGGAGGCCCTGACCAACGCCCGCAAGCACGCCGGGAACGCCCCCGCCCGGGTACGGCTGACCTACGGACCGGACGAGGTCGCCGTCGAGGTCTGCGACGAGGGCCCCGCCGACGGCGCGGCCCGGCGCCCGTACCGCGGCGGCGGGTACGGCCTGATCGGCATGCGGGAACGCGTCGTCCTGCACGGCGGCACCCTGGAGGCCGCACCCCTGGAGGGCGGCGGCTTCCGGGTCGCGGTCCGCCTCCCCGTACCGGCGGCCCCCGAAACGCACCACCAGCCCCACCCGCAACGAGAGGAACTCCGCCGATGATCCGTGTGCTGATCGCCGACGACCAGCCGCTGGTACGGCGCGGCCTGGCCCTGATCCTGGCCCCCCAACCGGACATCGAGGTCGTCGGCGAGGCCGCGGACGGCACCGAGGCCGTGGCCCTCGCCCAGGAGCTGCGGCCCGACGTGGTGGTCATGGACATCCGCATGCCGGTCCTCGACGGAGTGGCCGCCACCCGGCGGCTGGCCGAAGTCCGGCCCGGGGCCCGGGTGCTCGCGCTGAGCACCTTCGACATGGACGAGTACGTGGTCGCCGCCCTGCGCGCCGGCGCCTGCGGCTTCCTGCCCAAGGACGTCTCCCCGGAGGAGCTGATCGCGGCCGTCCACACCGTCCACACCGGCGAGGCCGCCGTCGCGCCGAGGCTGCTGACCCGGCTGATCTCCACCTACGTACGGACCACCCCGCGCGAACCCCGGCCCTCCCCGGCGGCGCCCGACGGCCTCACCCCGCGCGAGCTGGAGATCTGGCGGCTGCTCGCCCGCGGTCTGGACAACGCCGCGATAGCCGCGGAACTGGACATCAGCGTCTCCACCGTCAAGAACCACATCACCGCGGTCTTCGGGAAGCTGGGCGTACGGGACCGGGCCCAAGCGGTGATCGCCGCGTACGAGACGGGGCTGGTCCAGGCCGAGCGGAGGAGCACTTGATCACCAAGTGCCCGCAGACACCCGGAATTCCCCTGGCACTCGCACGCCTGACCAGCCAGAACACTGGATGATCCGCCGGTGCGCCGGGGGCTTCCCGCATGGCACAGTGCCAGGAGCACAGCCGCCGGACCAGGGAGCCCCCCATGCGTGATCCGCACACCGCGCCGCCGGTACTCTCCGCGGCGCCCCCGTGCCGGACCGAACCGGGCCCGCCGGCCTCCCCGCTGCCGCCCTGTCCGCAGTGCGCGGACGTGCCGCAGCGGATCTCCTGGCGCCAGCGCCCGGGCGAACCGGTCGTCCTCGTCTTCGACCCCTGCGGCCACCGCCGGACGTCCCCCGCCCCACCCGTCCTGGCCGTCACCCTGCCCTAGGGAGTGCCGAGCAGCGCGGCGATCCGCAGGGCGAACGCCTCCTCGCCGAGGATCTCGATCCCGGCCGCCTCGGCCTTGGCCACCTTGCTCCCCGCCTTCTCGCCCGCCACCAGCAGGGTCGTCTTCCCCGATATGGAGCTCGAAGACCGGCCTCCGGCCCGCTCGACGAGCTCGCGCACCCGGTCGCGGGTGTCGTACGCGGCCAGTGCGCCGGTCATCTTCCCGGTGACCACCACGGTCTGGCCGGCCAGCGGTCCCGCGTCCCCCTCGCCCGCCGGGGCCACGGCCGGGGCCTGCGGCTCGACCGGGCTGACGCCCGCCGCCGCCAGCTTGTCGATGACCGGGCCCAGTTCCGCGACCTGGGCCACGATCGCCGCCGCCTTCGTCTCCCCGACCAGCTCCACGCCGGTCATCGCCGCCGCGTCCGCCGCCCGGATCGCCTCCATCGTCCCGAAGTGGCGGGCGATCCGCCGGGACATGCCCCGCCCGGTCCCGATCACGCCCAGCGCGCAGAACACCCGCGACAGCGGCAGCGCCTTCGCCGCCTCGATCCGCTCCGCAGCTTCACGGCCCGCTTCCCGCTCCCGGCGGCCCGCGCCAGCGCCGCCAGGTCCAGGGTGAACAGGTCCGCCACGTCGCGCACCCCCTCCTCCTCCACCAGGGCCCGCACGTACCGCTCGCCCAGCCCGTCGATGTCGAGCCGGTCGCGCCCGGCGGCGTACAGGATCGCGGCGATCCGCCCGCAGTCGGCGGGCTGCGCGCACCGCCACCGCTCCTGCGAGCGGTCGATCTCCCCCTGACAGCCCGGGCAGACCTCCGGCAGGACGACCGGCCGTTCCGCCCCGGTCCGCAGCTCCACCACCGGGGCCTCCACGCGCGGGATCACGTCACCGGCCTTGTGGACCGTCACCGTGTCGCCGATGAGCAGGCCACGGCGCGCGATGTCGGCGGGGTTGTGCAGGGTGGCGTGCCGCACCACGGACCCGTCCACCTCCACCGGCTCCAGCACGGCGGTCGGCGCGAGCACCCCCGTACGGCCCACCGCCCAGGTCACGTCCAGCAGCCGGGTCCGCCGCTCGACGGCCGCCAGCTTGTACGCGGTGGCCCAGTGCGGGTGGCGAGAGCCGGTGCCGGCCGCCGCCTGCTCGGCCAGCGAGTCCAGCTTGACGACGACCCCGTCGATCCCGAAGGGCAGCCCGGCGCGCATCCCCGCGATCCGGTCCACCTGCTCCTGCGCCCCGGCGGCGGTGGCCGTCACGGTCAGCCCGGCCGCCGTGTCGGCGGCCGTCCGGACACCGGCCGCCGCCACGTACGCCATGACCTCGGAGTGGGTGGTGCCCGGCAGGGCCGTGCCGCCCTCCAGCTCCACCGCGCCGAAGGCCCAGAAGGTCATCTCGACCGTGTACGCCCGCCCCTTGGCACGCAGCGTGCCCGCCGCGCCGTTGCGGGCGTTGGAGAAGGGGCCCGCCCCGTGCGCCACGCGCATCCGGTTCGCCCGCTCGAACTGGTCCGCCGTCAGCAGCACCTCGCCGCGCACCTCGAAGGAGGCCTCCACGGCCAGCTCCAGGGGCAGCCCCACGATGGTGCCGATGGCGTGCGAGACGTCCTCGCCGCTGGTGCCGTTGCCCCGGGTGACCAGCTGGACCAGCCGGCCCGCGCGGTAACGGGCCGCCAGCGAGGCCCCGTCCAGCTTCGGCTCCACCGCGTACCCGCCGGTGACGGGCCCGCCCAGGCGCCTGACCAGCGAGGCCTCCCAGTCCAGCAGGTCCTGCGGGCCGAAGGCGTTGGCCAGCGAGAGCATCGCCGCCGTGTGCGCCACCTCCCCGGCCGGCACCGCTCCGCCCGCGACCTTGCCGGTGGGGGAGGCCGGGTCGACGTGCTCCGGGTACGCGGCCTCGTACGCCTGTATCAGGGACACGAGCAGGTCGAAGGAGGCGTCGTCGAGCGGGGATTCGCCCGAGCCGTAGTAGGCGGCGGAGGCCCTGACGGCGGTGGCGATGGCACTCGCGTACTCGTCACGGTCGGCCAGGGCGGAAGCGGTGGTGATCGTCATGCCGTGATCGTCGCGCACGGGTCTGACAACGGCGGGGTCCGGCCGTCCGCGAAGACCTCGTATCCTGCACCTGAACACACCTGTGAGCAGCACCGATGAGCCGTGCCGTGCGCCGAGCGCCGGCCGGCGGGAACGGGAGAACCCTGATGGACGTGCAGCACTTCGAGCGGATCACCGCGTTCATCGAGGCCCGGCTGACCCCGCTGTTCGACGCGGAGACCGGCAGCGAGCGCGGCTTCGCGATGGACGACACCTCCCGGGCGCTGCGCGCGCTGCGCAACAGCGTGCTGGAGGCCTCCGCGGTCAAGGGGCTCATCGGGACGCGGGAGACCGCCGAGCCGCTCCTGCGCAAGGTCATCGACCAGTCGGTGGAGCACCACTGGGACGTGCTGCGCGGCATCGCCCGCCAGTGGGAGGACCACGCCGACTTCCAGCGGGAGTTCAAGCGCCACGCGTGGGAGCTCGACGGGACCCCCGCCTCCGCCTGAGCGCGGACGCCCGGCGCGCCCGCCCACCGGCCGGCTACCGGCTGGGCGTGCCGCCGATCAGGTAGCCGACCCGGCGTTCCAGCCCGCCCCAGCGCCGGTCGTGCCGGTACGCCCGCTTGATGGTCCGGGCCCGGGTCCTGGGGCGGTGCCCGTAGAAGCGGCGCGCCCACGGCGAGGCCGGGCGGGCCAGCCGTACCGCCGCGAACAGGGCGATCAGCGGGACGACCATCCCGAACACCGCGAGCCGGGGCTTGCCCTTGAACAGGGCCACCGCCGTCAGCAGCAGGTTGAACAGCACGGTGGCGCCGAGGAACAGCCGGTTCGCCTGCTGGTCCTCGGTCAGGCCGTCCACGCCCAGCGGCAGGAACCCGCACAGCAGCAGGCCGGCCAGGGCCGAGGTCATGACCACCACCTCGACGCTGAGGGTGCCCTCCTCGGTCCAGTAGACGTCGCTCAGGTGCAGGATCAGCGCGAACTCGTCCAGGACCAGGCCCGTGCCCATCCCGAACAGCACGGCCGCCAGCCAGGAACCCCACCCGGCCCGGCCGCCCGCGATCGCGGTGAAGCCGCCGACGGTCATCAGGATCACCCCGGGGACGCAGTGGTGCACGTGCAGGCCGCCCGGGGTGACGTTGCGGAAGGGTCCCTTTCCGGCCCGGATCATCCGGGTGACGACCCGGGTCACCGCGAAGGTCACGACGAACGCCGACAGTGCCAGGAGCAGGGGCAGTTTCCCCGGCTCCAGGATGTTGCGGTACCACCAGTCGCCCATGCCGTCACCCTCCCGGCCCCGGCCGCCCCGCGCACCGCGAGGACCGCCGTTCGGGCGCCCGGGGGAGGGAGGGGTCAGGCCCTCGCGTCCGCCGGGTCCGGCCGCGGCTCCGCCTGTGCCTCCCGGGCGGCCCGGCGGCGCTGCGCGTCCTCGTCGGTGTCCGCGTCGTAGGAGATCAGCTTCGGCAGCAGCGCGGCCAGCAGGGCGACGGAGGCCACGCAGGCGAGCCCGCCGCTCCAGAAGGCCGGCCGCGTTCCCGTCCACCCGGCCATGGTGCCCGCCCGGACCTGACCGAGCTGCGGCCCGACGCTGTACGAGAGCACCTCGATCCCCGCGAGCCGCCCCCGCAGCTCCTCCGGGATCGTCTGGTTCCAGATCGTGGAACGGCCCAGCGCGCTCAGCATGTCGCCGGCGCCCGCCGCCGCGAGGCACAGCAGCACCAGCCAGATGTCCTGGAACCAGCCCGCCGCCGCGATCGCGAGCCCCCAGGCGGCGGCCCCGAAGACCACCAGCAGCCCGTGCCGGCGCACCCCCGACACCCAGCCGCTGGTCAGCCCCAGCACCAGCGAGCCCACCGCGCCCGCCGCGTACATCAGGCCCAGGGCCCACACGGCGTCCAGCTCGTCGGCCAGGAACGGGAGGATGGCGTTCGGGAACGCGAAGAACATCGCCGCCAGGTCGACGGCGTACGTACCCAGCAGCACCGGCCGGCTCCACGCGTACCGGGCGCCCTCGGCGATGCCCCGCAGCGAGGGCCGCTCCGCGCCCCCGGCCGGCGGCGCCGGACTGAGCCGGGCGCACAGCGCCACCGAGACCGCGAAGCCCGCGACGGTCACCGCGTACGCCGACGCGTAGCCGGCGTACGCGACGACCACGCCGGCCAGAGCCGGACCGGCGATCGCCCCGAACTGGTAGCGCAGCGCGTTGAGCGCGGCGGCGGCGCTCAGCTGGTCGTGCGGCACGATCCGCGCCATCAGCGAGTCCAGCGCCGGACGCTGGAGGCCCGTCAGCGCCGACACCCCGGCCGCCACCACGTACAGCGGCCACAGAAGCGGATCCGGCAGCAGGGAGTTCACGAGGAGCACCAGCGCGAGCAGCCCGAGCCCGGCCTCCGTCAGCAGGATCAGCCGCCGCCGGTCCACCGCGTCGGCCAGCGCCCCGCCGTACAGCCCGCAGACCACCAGCGGAACCAGCTCCACCGCGCCCATGGCACCGACCGCCAGCGGCGAGTCCGTCAGGTGCTTGATCTGGAGCGGCAGGGCGATCATCGCCATGAAGGAGCCGAAGAAGGTGACCGTCCCCTGGAAGAACAGCAGCCGGAAGTCGCGGCTGGAACGCCACGGGGCCAGGTCGGGCAGCACGGAGGACAGACGGGGTTTGCTCACGACCGGCCATCCTGCGCGGCCGCCGGACACCCGGGCAACGCATTTTCGCCCCGGACGGGTCAAAACGGAGCCCGGCGCGTGGCTGCGGCCGCCGCCGGTGGCATCCATGGGGCATGCCGCCGGTGTCCCCGTTCCTGCGTACGGCCGCCGCCTACGCCTGGCGGCTGCTGGTCGTCGGTGTGGCGGTCTACGCGGTCTTCTCCCTGCTCGGCCGCTTCCACGAGATCGGTGTCGCGCTCTTCCTCGGCCTGGTCGTCACCGCCCTGCTGTCCCCGCCGGTCCGGGGCCTGGCCCGGATCCTGCCCCGCCCCGCGGCCGTCGCCGTCACCCTGGTCGGCAGCACCGTCCTGCTGCTGGGCGTCCTCGCGCTGGTCGGCGAAGCGGTGGCGGGGGAGAGCGCCACCCTGGTCCGGGAGTTCCGCGAGGGTCTCGTCAGCATCGAGAAATGGCTGGAGCGCCCGCCCTTCCGGCTGGACCCCGGGGCGCTCACCGGCCTCCAGGACAAGATCGGCGAGTACCTGTCCAGCCACCGCTCGACCCTGCTGAGCACGGCGGTGAGCGGAGCCGGCCACGTGGTGCAGGTGATCACCGTCCTGGTGCTCGCGGTGTTCTCCTCGGTCTTCTTCCTGCACGGCGGCGACCGCCAGTGGGCCTGGTTCTGCGCCCAGCTGCCCGAGCGGGCGCGCGGCCGCACGGCCCTCGCCGGAAGCGCGGCCTGGCGTACGTTCACCGGCTACACGCACGGGATCGTGCTGGTCGCGGGGACCAACGCGGTACTCGTCGGGGTGGCGCTGTACTTCCTCGGGGTCCCGCTCGCCCTCCCGCTCGCACTGCTGGAGTTCTTCGCGGCCTTCGTCCCCCTCGTGGGATCCCCCGTCGCCCTCGCGGTCGCCGCGGTGGTGGCCCTGGCGGCGCGCGGGCCGGTCATCGCCGGGGTGGTGATCGCGCTGATCGTGGTGATCGGGCAGATCGAGGGGCACGTGCTGCACCCCCTGGTGATGAGCTGGGCCGTGCGCCTGCACCCGCTCGTGGTGGCGGTCTCGGTCATCGCCGGGGCCATCGCGGCCGGAGTGGTCGGTGCGGTGGTCGCCGTCCCGCTGGTCTCGGTGGCCTGGTCGGTCCGCTGCGCCCTGCGTTCCGAGGCGGGCGAACCGGGGGACGAACCGGGGCCGCAGCGGGGGCCGGGGGCGGAATCCGGCCCGGACGGCTGATCTCCGCCGACGCGTTTACCGTAGGACGTGGAGGTGGTTGCCATGGCAGAGCACGCCGCCGGTGCGGCCGCGCGGAAGCTGGAGGACGGCCGGCTGCTCAAGGAGCTGGAGACCATCCACCGCACGCGCCACGAGACCCTGCTGCACGGCTCGGACGAGGCGCTGGCCACGCACACCCAGCGGCTGAAGGAGCTGGAGGACGAGTACGTGCGCCGCCACCCGCAGCGCGCCCCCACCGCCGGCCGTACCCGCTCCGGCGCCCGCGCCCGCACGCCGGGCGAGGACTGAGCGCGGTCATCCCCCGGCGACCGGTCATCCCCCGGGCGACCGGTCATCCCCCGGCGACCGGTCCGGAACCGGTCCCAAAACTGGTCCGCCCCGCGAATGCGCGGGGCGGCAGTGGGCTTGTGCCCGGTCGCGGCCCCTCGAAACCCTGACGAAGAGCACCAGGAATGAGTCACCCTTGCATCGAGTGAGACGGATTTGTATCATTCGGGGCGAAGGAGGCTCATCATGGTGCCCGAAGAAGAACTGCTCGACGCCGTCGCGCGCGTCCTCGCCGGCGACCACAGCGCGTCGATGGTGCAGATCGCCACGCGCGTCGGCATCAGCCGCGCCACCCTGAGCCGCCGCTACACCACCCGCGAGGCCCTGCTCAAGGCGGTGGCCGTCCGGGCCGTCCGCGTGGTCGACGACCGCCTCGCCGCCGCCGACCTCCCCGAGGCCGCCGCCGACGCCGCCGCCTTCGACGCGGCGCTGGAGGAACTGGTCGTGGCCCTGCTGCCCGCCGCCCACCTGTACGGGTTCACCTCGCGCGACGCCACCGTCCTCGCCGACCCCGACGTCAAGGCCGGGCTGGAGCGCCAGGACCAGCGCGCCCTGCGCTTCCTCGCCCTCGGCCAGCGCCTCGGCCGGCTGCGCGCCGACCTGCCGCCGTACTGGATCTGGTACTCCCTCTGGGGTCTGCTCGACGCCGCCGCGGAAGGCGTGCGCGACGGCCACCTGGCCCCCCGCGGGATCGGACACCTCGTCCGGACGTCCTTCCTCGGCGGAGCCCGGCCCCCCTGGCCGGCCGCCGGACCCCGAGCCTGACCCTCCGCCCTCCCGGGCACCCGTGCGCGACCCGAACGGAATCCCATGCACACCCCCACGCGGGACCCTCGCCGCTGGATCGTCCTCGCGATCCTCTCCGGCAGCCTCCTGCTCATCTCCATGGACACCACGATCCTCAACGTGGCCTTCCCCTCGCTCGTCGCCGACCTCCAGCCCGGCGCCGTGCAGCAGCTGTGGATCATCGACGTCTACGCCCTCGCCCTGTCCGGACTGCTCGTCACCGCCGGTGCCCTCGGCGACCGCTGGGGCCGCAAGCGGCTGCTGATGACGGGCTTCGGCATCTTCTCCGCCGCCTCGCTGATCGCCGTGCTCTCCACCGAGGCCTGGCACGTGATCGCTGCCCGCGCCCTCCTCGGCATCGGCGGCGCGGCCATCATGCCGGCCACCCTGTCGATCCTGCGCGGCGTCTTCACCGACGCCAAGGAGCGCGCCTTCGCCCTCGCCGTCTGGGCCGCCGTGTTCGGCGGCGGCATGGCCTTCGGCCCCGTCGTCGGCGGCCTCCTCGTCCAGGACCACGGCTGGCACTCCGCCTTCCTCCTGAACCTCCCGGTCGCCGCCCTCATCGTCGCCGCCGGCCTGCGCTACCTGCCCGAATCGCGCGCCCCGCGCGGCGACGGCGCCTGGGACTGGTGGGGCGTCGGACAGTCCGTCGTCGGCATGCTCGCCCTCGCCGGCGGCATCAAGCAGCTCGGCAAGAGCGGCATCGCCGACCCGCTGCCCTGGGCCCTGCTCGCCGTCGCCGCCGTCGCGCTCACCGTGTTCGTCCGCCGCCAGCTGCGCCTGGACAACCCGCTGCTCCAGGTACGGCTGTTCGCCAAGCCCGCCTTCAGCGTCGCCGCCACCGCGATCTTCCTCCCGATGGTCGGCATGGGCGCGATCCTCTTCCTCGTCACCCAGTGGTTCCAGTACGGCCAGGGCTACACCCCGCTGGAGGCCGGACTGCGGCTGCTGCCCGCCCCGCTGGCGCTGATCTGCGCGTCGATGGTGGCCCCGGCACTCATGCACCGCTACCCGATCCGGCACGTGCTGGGCGCCGGACTCGTGGTCCTCGCGGCCGGCATGGCGATGCCCTGGACCGTCCAGCAGTTCACCGAGCTCGGCTACCCGGCCTTCGCGGCGGGCCTGACCGTGATGGGGCTGGGCGCCGGCGTCGCGACCACGGTGGCCTCCGTCACCCTGGTCTCCGCCGCGCCGGCCGACCAGGTCTCCAGCGCGGCCGCCATCGAGGAGACCTGCTACGAACTGGGCTCCGCGATGGGCGTCGCCATCCTCGGCAGCACCGCCGCCGCCCTCTACCGGGGCAACCTGCCGGTGCTCGACCTGGACGGCCCGGCCGCGAGCGCCGTACGGGACTCGGTCGGCGAGGCGGCGCACACCGCCGAGCGGCTCGGCGGCGCGGTCGGCCAGGCCCTCCTGGAGACCGCCGCGCACGCCTACACCCTGGCGATCACCCCGGCCTTCCTCATGGCCGGAGCCCTGGCCGTCGCCGCCGCGGCCACCACCTGGACGCTGATCCCGCGCGACCTCCAGCCCACCGAGAACCACTGACCCCCCGGCCCCGCTCCCGGCCCGCCCGCCTCAGCGCGGCGGCGCCGGGAGCGGGGCCATGTGCGCCGGGGCCGCCGGAGCCGGGCCCAGGGTGGTCGTGCCCGGGGCCGCGCGGTGCCCGAGCCCGGTGCGGTAGGCGTCCATCGCCGCCTCCGTGCGCCCCGACCGGCGCAGCAGGTCGCCCAGCAGCCGGCACAGGTCCGCCAGGTCCCCGCCCGCCCCGCTGCGCTCCAGCAGGGCCAGCGCCCGTACGTAGTGCTCCTCGGCCGCCTCGGCCTCCCCGCGCTCCTCGGCGATCAGCCCCAGCAGCCGGTGCGCGCCGCCCGCGTGCACCGCGCCCGGGCCCGAACCTTCCTCCAGCAGCCCCGAGACCAGCTCGGCGGCCTCCTCGTACCGGCCCAGCCGGCGCAGCACGTCCGCCAGCTCCACCTCCACCTGCGCGGTGTACAGCGCCGCCCGCCGCGCCGTCAGCATCTCCCGGGCGATCCGCAACTCCCGCTCCGCCGCGCCCAGTTCCCCGTGCTGCGCCTGGACGTAGCCGCGCATCCAGTGGCAGTGCGCCAGATCGGTCCGCAGCCGCAGCTGCCGGTAGACCGCCTGGGCCTTCGCGAGCGAGGCGTCCGCATCGGCCACCCGGCCCTCGGCCAGGAGGGTCCGCGCCACCTGCCGGTGCATCCCCGCCACCAGCGCCGGATCCCCGACCTGCGGAGCCAGTGCCAGCGCCAGCTCCGCCGCACGGGCCGCGCGGGCGTGGGCGCCCATGTCGATGTACGGCCCGATGACCGCCGAGTACAGCAGCACCAGCGCCTCCGGGTCCCCGAGCCCGCCCGCGTTCAGCGCGTCGATCGCCGACTCCAGCAGGTAGCAGGCGTACCGCAGCTCCCCGGCGAGCAGGTGGGCGACCGCGCGGCCCCGGATCGGCCGGGCCCGGCGCGGCAGCGGCTCGTCCGCCAGCAGCAGCTCCGCCGCCTCGAAGTGCCCCGCGGCCTCGGTCAGTTCCCCGGACTCCAGCGCGCAGTCACCGAGCCCGAGCAGCGCCTCGGCCCGCTCGTCGGCCAGGCCCAGCCGCTCGGCCTCGGCCAGCAGCCGCCGGAAGTGCGCCGCGGCCTCCTGCGCCGAGCCGGTGGCCAGGGTGCGCTGGGCGTCGGTCAGGGCGAGCCGCAGCTCGGTGGCCAGGTGTGCCGGACGCCCCGTGGCGAGCTCCTCGTACGAGGTGCCGAGCCGCCCGGCCAGGAAGCGCAGCGCGGTCTCGGAGGGCCGCACCTTGCCCGCCTCCAGGGTGGACACGTACGCCGGCGTGTACGCGGGCTCCGCCAGCTGCCGCTGCGTCAGCCCGCGTTCGGCGCGCAGCCGCTGCACCCGGCGTCCGATCTCGGACGGTTCGTCCATGAACTCCCCCTGTTGTCACCCTGGATGTATCAACTCCCCAGTATTGAACGGGAGTCGGCCATTGCGCCCGGCCCGGCGCGCCGCCTAGTTTAAGCAGCCGGTTCAGCAGAGTTAATCCGCTGCTTAACATCCTGCTCGACTCCTTTCCCCCACGGAGGACTTCATGAGGCGAACCGTCCGGCCGGCCCTGCGCGCGGCGCTCGCCGCGGCCTGCGCGAGCGCCGCGCTGCTGGCCGCCGCGCCCGCGCCCGCGGCAGCCGCCGACCCGCCCCGGCCCACCGGCGTGCGGGTCGAGATACCCGGGCCGGAACACGGCGGCGACGCCGGATCCGGCCACACCCTGGTGCCCGCCGCCGGGCGGGCCAAGGCCGCGCCCCGCCTCTCCGAGGCCGCGCGCGCCGCCGACGGCCAGGTCACCAAGATGATCGACAGCGGCCCCACCGCGGACCGGCTCGACGTGGTCGTCATCGGCGACGGCTACACCGCCGGCGAACTGGACCGCTTCCACGCCGACGCCCGGGCCAAGTGGGCCGAGGTCACCGCCGTGGAGCCGTACACCACCTACCGCGAGCTCTTCAACGTCTGGACCGTGGACGCGGTCTCCGCCCAGTCCGGGGTCTCCGGCGACCCGGGCCCGGACACCGTCCGGGACACCGCGCTGGGCTCGTACTTCTGGTGCGAGTCCATCGAGCGGCTGCTGTGCGTGGACCAGCCCAAGGTCGACGCGTACGTCGCCAAGGCGCCCGCCGCGGACCTGGTCATCGTCCTGGCCAACAGCGCCAAGTACGGCGGCGCGGGATACAACGAGCCCAGCGCCACCCTCGGCTACGAGGGCATCTCCACCGCCTCCTCCGGCCACCCCAAGTCCGGGCAGGTCGCCATCCACGAGACCGGCCACTCCCTCGGCAAGCTCGCCGACGAGTACTTCTACCCCGGCGTCCCCGGCTACGAGAAGTACACCGGACGCGAGCCCGCCGACCCCAACACCTCCACCCTCGACGCCTCCCGGATGGCGGCGCAGCGGGCCAAGTGGTACCGCTGGCTCGGCGAGACCTCGCCCGACGGCGGCACCGTCGGCGCGTACGAGGGCGGCGGCTACTACGTCACCGGCCTCTACCGGCCCACCGACAACTCCCTGATGCGGGTCCTCGGCAAGCCCTTCAACCTCCCCGGAGCCGAGGCGATGACCATCGGCTTCCACCGGCACGCCCGCCTGGCCACCCCGCTCACCCCCACCGACCGCACCCTGCGGCTGCGGCACACCGCCAGGGCGGCCGTCCCCCGCCTCCACGGGCCCGACGGACGCCAGTTGGAGGTCCGCTGGTACCTCGACGGCCGCGAGCTCAAGCGGTTCGCGGGACGCACCGAGGTCCGGGTGGCCGAGCTGTGGCTGCTCGACCTGCGCGGCCACGAGCTGTCGGTGAGCGTCGCCGACCGCACCCCCTCGGTCCGCGACCCCGAGGCCGCCCGCGCCCTGACCTCCACGCTCACCTGGGACGTCCGGCTCTGACCTCGCGCAGCCGGGACTTCCTCAACTTACCTTCGGAACAGGGGGCTTGGGGAAGGTGAGGGAGTCCCAGAGGCCGCAGTGGTGCGCGGCCGCCACGTCGACCGGGCGGATCCCGCCCGGACCCGGCGCCAGCTCCAGCACCGAGGGGGTGCCCGACGCGAACCGGGGCCAGGCGGGGGCGCCCGGCGCGTCCGGCGAACCGGTGCGGGCGAAACGCGTCCAGTAGCCCGTCATCCGCCCGGACAGGGCGCGCTGCGGCTCCGTCAGGTCGACCGTCGCGAACAGGTAGGGCAGTTCGAAGCCGTGCGCCGCCCCGAACGGGAAGCCCGCGAGCTCGGGCAGCCCCAGGAAGTTGGGCGCCCCGCCGTCGCTGAAGAGGTAGCCGTACGCCGGCACGTGCCGGGCCAGCGCCCGGCCGTCCCGCAGCGTCGGACAGGTGAAGGAGGCGTCGGAGAGCAGGGCGGCCCAGGCCAGCGCGGGCGTCGCGAAGGCGCCCGCCGGATAGGCCGCCGCCACGGCGGGGGCCGCCGCGCCGAAGGACCTCCGCAGCCGCTCCCGGTAGCCCTCCTCCCCGTCCACGGGGTACACCGCCAGTGCCTGCGAGAGGAAGAGCCGCATCTCGTCGCGGTTGCTGCCCTGCATCACCGGCACCCGGTGGAACCGCCCCGCCGCCAGCGCCCGGACCGGCTCCAGCGGCAGCAGCGCGTTGCCGTACGCGACCCCGGAGAACCGCTCCGTCAGCTCGGCCGTCAGCAGCCGGCCCGTGTCCAGCCCGCGCAGGCAGTCCAGCACCTTGCCCGCCGGCCGGCCGCCGCAGCCGAGGGAGGCCGCCGCCGCCACGCCGGCCGAGACCGTGCGCTCCTCGGGCACGAAGGGCTCGTACGTCCCCAGCGTCGGCAGTACCGAGTACGGCGGCATCGTCGTCGAGCAGGAGCCGCTCTGCACGATCGCCCGGTGGAAGAGGCCCGCCGAGGCGGGGGAGACCAGGTGCGCGCAGACACTGAGCGCGCCCGCCGACTCCCCGAAGACGGTGACCCGCCCCGGATCACCGCCGAAGCCGGCCGCGTTCGCCCGCACCCAGCGCAGTGCCGCCTGCTGGTCGGCGAGCCCGAAGTCCGGTGCGCCGCCCAGCTCCGGGTGGCCGAAGAAGCCGAAGACGCCGAGCCGGTAGTTGACCGTGACCACCACCGCGCCGCCCGCCACCGCCAGCGGCTCCGGCCGGTACGCGTCCCCCGACCCGTAGCGGAAACCGCCGCCGTGGAACCACACCATCACCGGCCGGGCCCGCCCCGGCCCCGCCGGGGCGGTGACGTTCAGGAACAGGCAGTCCTCCGAGCCGCCCGGGCCGCCCGGCCCGAACGCGGGCAGCTGCGCGCAGCGCGCCCCCGGCGCCCCGGCGTCGAGCACCCCCGCCCGCCGCGGTGCGGGCCGCGGCGGGCGCCAGCGCAGCGGACCGGTCGGCGCCGCCGCGTACGGGATTCCCCCGAACGTGTCGTACTCCCCGTGCGTACGGCCCCGTACGGGCCCCTCGGCGGTCCGTACGACCGGCCGCTCGCCGGCTCCGGCCACCGCCACGGCGGCGGGCGGCCCCGAACCGGCGGCGCAGAGCATGAGCAGGACCAGCGCGGGCAGCAGCGCGCCCACCAGCCCGCGGTGGATGCGCCCGTTGCGGGCGGAACTGGGATCCGGCACGGCTGCGCCCCTCCTCGACGAGTCGGTCGGGCCACTGTGCGCGCCGCCGTCACCCCCGGCCCGCCTTGGCACCGGCGTGTCCGGCGCGGGGTGCGGACACGCCGGGGAGCCCCCCGTTTGCCCGCCCCGAATGGCGCAGTCGTGGCCGGTGCCGCTGAATGTAACAAAGCGTGCGATTCCCATGACGCACGATGACCGGCGCGCGATGTGTAGACCCGCGCGTCGGCGAACGGAGCTTTCCATGAATGACCCCAGCACCCTCGCGGCGACGGACCACGGCGACCGCGACGGGCTCCCCGCCACCCCGGACCCCACCGCCGGCCCCGCGACCCCCGCACCCGACGCCGCCCCGGACCTGCCGGCCGCCGGCCCGGCCCCCGCCGGGCCGGACCGCGAGCCCCGCCCCGACCCGCACCCCGCCCCGCACCCCGAGCCGATCCGCACCCTGCTGGAGACGGCGGCCACCTGCCGCCCCGTCGAGGAGGTCACCGCGCTGGTCAGCCTCCTGAAGGAGACCGGCCGGCTCGACAGCCCGGGGCACGACGCGCTCCGCGCCGCCGCCGTCACCCGGCCCGTCGACGACGTCCGCCACATGGTCGCCCTGCTGGGCGAGCACCCCCTGGAGGAGGCCGAGGCCGACATCACCCTGCGGGCGGCGGCCGTCGGCCGGCCCATCGAGGACGTGGCCCTGCTGGCCAGCATCCTCGGCCCCGACGGCACCCCCCGCACGGACCGGCCCCCCGGGCGCGCGGCCCTGCCGCCCCCAGCGCAGGACCCGCCGGCGGCGGCACCCGCGCCGGAGCCGGTGCGGGCCCCCGCCGACCCGGTGCCCGCGGCCGTCGCCGCGCCGGCGCGGCCCGAGGCGGACCGGATGACGCCAGAAGCGGACCGGGCGCCCGCCGCGACGGACCGGGTGCCCGCCGCCGCAACGGCGCCGGGCGCGCTGGGCCACGTACTGCGCTGGCCGACCGCCGCCGCGCTGCTGCTGTGCGGGGTCCTCCACCTCCCCGGCAACCTGGCCCGGCCCCCGGCGCCCGAGTCCCTGGCACCGCTCGCGGTGTCCCTGCTCTGCCTGGCACTCGGAGCCCTGCTGGCCGTACGCGACACCCCCGCGGTCTGGCGGTCGGCGGCGGTGGCCGCGCTCGCCGTGGTCACCCTGCACGTCGTGGGCGGCCTGGTGTTCTTCGACCCGCTCGACGGCGCGCTCGGCGGCCCGTACGAGTGGTCCGGGGTCACCGCCGTGCTCTGCGCCGGCGCCGGGGCGGTCCTGGCCGGCCTGGCCCTGAAGTACCGCCGCCCGTCCGCCGGCACCGGAGGCTGACCCGCCCCTGACGCACCCGACGGGGCCCCGGCCGCTCACCGCGCGGCCGGGGCCCCGTCCCGTCCACCCCCTATGGCCCGGTCCAGGCGAGCAGCCGGCCGGCGGGCCAGGTGTTGACCACCCGTTCCTCCGGCACCCCGCACTCCGCCGCCCGTTCGCAGCCCAGGATCTGCCAGTCCAGCTGGCCCGGGGCGTGCGCGTCGGTGTCGACCGCGAAGAGGGTGCCCGCCGCGACGGCCAGCCGCAGCAGCCGCCGGGGCGGGTCGAGGCGCTCGGGGCGGCTGTTGATCTCCACGGCCGTGCCGGACTCCGCGCACGCCGCGAAGACCGCCTCGGCGTCGAAGACGGACTCGGGGCGGGTCCGGCCCGTCACCAGCCGCCCCGTGCAGTGCCCGAGGACGTCCAGCAACGGGTTGCGCACGGCCTTGAGCAGCCGTCGCGTCATGGCGGACGACTCCATCCGCAGCTTCGAGTGGACGGATCCCACCACCAGGTCGAGCCGCTCCAGCAGCTCGGGCTCCTGGTCGAGCGAGCCGTCGGGGAGGATGTCGCACTCGATGCCGGTGAGCAGCCGGAACGGGGCCCACTCCCCGTTCAGCTCGGCCACCACCCGCAGCTGCTCGCGCAGCCGCTCCGGCGACAGCCCCCGGGCGACCTTCAGGCTCGGCGAGTGGTCCGTCAGCACCGCCCACTCGTGCCCCAGGGCCGCGGCGGCCCGCCCCATCGCCCCGATCGGGCTCCCGCCGTCGGACCAGTCCGAGTGCAGGTGGCAGTCCCCGCGCAGGGCGGCGCGCAGCGCGGTGGCGGCCGGCGACGCGGGCGGGCCCTGCGGCATCGCCGCGGCCTCCTCCTCCAGGGCGCCCAGGTACTCGGGGATCCCGCCGGCCAGCGCCTCGCGCACCACCTTGGCGGTCTTGGGGCCGATGCCCTTGACCGCCTCCAGGGATCCGGCCGCGGCCCGCTCGGCGGTCTCCCGCCCGCCCAGGTGCGCCACGGCCGCCGCGGCCGTACGGAAGGCCCGCACCCGGTAGGTCGGTGCCTGCGCGCGCTCCAGCAGGAACGCGATCCGGTCCAGTGCCGCCACCGGGTCCATGGCCCACCTCCTCCCGGACCCAGTCTCCCCGCGGGTCCGGGGACCGGCGAGCGGACCCGTCAGCGCGTCCCGCCCTCGGGCCCGGGCGGCACGACCCGTTCCGTCAGGGTGAACAGGGCGCCGTCCGGGTCGCGGAGCAGGAGGGAGCGCCCGGTGCCGTCCGAGGTGATCACCGATACGGTGCGCCCGCCGAGGTCGAGTGCCGACTCGACGGCCGAATCCAGGTCCGGCACCCGGAAGTGCACGTACCAGCCGGGCCGCGCGTGCGGGGTGTAGGCACCCGGCTCGACGGGGCCGCTGTCCAGCCGGGCCACGGGCTCCCCGCCCTGCCGCAGGACGACCCGCTCCTCCTCGTAGGAGACCTCGCAGCACCCCTCGCGCCCCGTGGCCCACTCCAGCACCTCGCCGTAGAACAGCGCGGCGTCGAAGGCGTTCCGGGTCCGCAGCTCCAGCCAGGCCGGGGCCGGTCCGACGCCCACGCGCCAGCCCGAGGAGACGGGCCCCTGCCAGACCCCGAAGACCGCGCCGTCCGGGTCGGCGACCAGCGCGGCCCGCCCGCCCCCGGGGAAGGAGACGGGTCCCACCGCCACCGTCCCGACGCGCTCGCGGATCCGGGAGGCCGCCACGTCCACGTCGTCGACCGCGAAGTACGGGGTCCAGGCCACCGCCACCGCCAGATCCGTGGCCAGCGCCCCGATCCCGGCGACCGGTACGCCGTCCAGCACGGCCACCGAGAAGGCCGAGCCCAGCCGGGCCCGGCGGAAGCTCCACCCCACGACCGCCGCGTAGAAGCGCTGGGACGCCTCCAGGTCGCGGGCCATCAGACTCACCCAGCAGGGAGCCCCGAAGACGTCCTTCGCAGAAAGTTCCACACCACAAGGAGTAGCGTCCGCGCCCCCTCGCCGCAGCGCAGGCGCGCCCGCAGGTCACCACCAGTACGCGGGGTACCTCGGAGCGGTGCGGCGGATGCGGGAACCGGCGTAACCGGTGAGGACCAGCAGCAGGGCCGACCCGAAGAGCAGCGGGACGAACCGGGCGGGCTCCGGGGTCTGGAGCACCGTCACCACGGCGGTGGCCACCGCCGGGGAGTGCGGGGTGCGGGCCAGCGTCAGCAGGGCCAGGGTGAGCCCGGCCGCCAGGGCCGCCGCCCAGGCGCTGCTGCCCGCCACGGCCAGGACCGCGAAACCGGCCGCCGCGCCGATCAGGTGCCCGATGACCACCCCGCGCGGCTGGGCCAGCGGCAGGGTGGGGGCGCTGTGCACCAGCGCGGCGCTCGCGGCCAGCGGGGGTATCAGGACCGGCTCGTGGATCATCGCGCCGATCCCGACGAGCCCCAGCAGCACGGTGGTCGCGGCGCTGACGCTGTGGACGGCGGCGGCCGCGCTCGGCCGGGCGGGGGCCCGGGGCGTGATCAGCCGCTTGCGCGGGGAGGGGACGGGAGCGGGGGGCGGAGCGTCGGCGGTGGTGCTGGGGTGCATGCGGGGGCAGGTTTCCGGTACGGGCGGGGCAGGGAGGCAGGAGTGGCCACGCCCGGACCGTGATCGACCGCCGGCCGGGCCTCGCGTCCGGTCCGGGTGAGGACGGCGCAATCCGGACACGACCCTATAGCCCGGGCGTCCGGCGGCAGCCGTCGGGGGTGCGGCCCGGGGAACCCAGGCAGTCGGGGTGAAAACAGCGGATGGGCCGGAAACAGTCGGCCGTGATCGTGTATGACTGCGGAGGCACGAGCCCCCGGCAGGGAAGGACCAGCAATGACGACGCACCCCCGTCTCGCCGGGATCCTCACCGACCTCGACGCGGTGATCGCCGAAGCCCCCGCCGACGCCACCGGCGCCCTGTGGCGGCTGACCGGCACCGGGCGCGGCCTGGACTCCAACCTGATCCGGCTGCGTCCCGGAACGGCCATCGCGGAGCACGCCGAGCCCGCCCTCGACGTCCTGCTCGTCGTGGTGGAGGGCGGTGGCCGGATCGACACCGAGGACGGCCCGCAGCGGCTGCGCCCGCACACCGCCTGCTGGCTCGCGCGCGGTGCCCGGCGCTCCCTGACCGCCGGTCCGCAGGGGCTGACGTACCTCACCGTCCACACCCGGCGCCCCGGCCTCGGGATCGGGACCGGCACCGCCGGGGGCGGGGAGACGGCGTGCCTGCTGCACCGGGTCTGCCCCGACTGCGGCCGGCTCGCCACGGAGTCCGGCGCCCGCTACTGCGCCCGCTGCGGCACCGCCCTGCCGGACTGACGCCGCCGCAGCCGTCCGGACCCGTCGGCTCCGCCGGACGCCGGGAGGCCCGGTCAGGGACGGCGGCCCGGACGCGCCCGTCCGGGCCGCGCACCGCCGTTCGGCGGTCCCGGACGCCACTGACCCCCTACGCTCGGAGCGGACTCCCGGCCCCTTCCCGGAAGGCAGGTCCCCATGCCCAGCACCCAGGTTCCCGTCATCGACCTCGGGCCGTGGCGCTCCGGCGACCCTGCCGCCCGCGCCCGGACCGCCGCCCGCGTCGACGAGGCGCTCCAGGCGGCCGGCTTCCTGCTGGTCACCGGGCACGGGGTGGACCCGGAGCTGCCCGCCCGGATCCGGGAGGCCGCCCGCACCTTCTTCAGGCTGCCGCCGGAGGCGAAGGAGCCGTACGCGGTCAGCGTCGGCGGGCGCGGCTGGCTCGGCCCCGGCGCGGAGGCCAACAGCTACGCGGAGGGGACGGCCTCGCCGCCCGACCTGAAGGAGTCCTGGTCCTTCGCCGCCGAGGACCCGACCGGGGTGCCCTCGGTGGACGCCGAGTGGTTCCGCCCCAACACCTGGCCCGCCGAGGTGCCGGGGCTTCGGCCGCCGGTGGCCGAGTACCTGGCCGCGATGCGGGCCCTCTCGGACGAACTGCTGGAGCTGCTGGCGGTGGCCCTGGCCCTGCCCGAGGACCACTTCACCCGCCACACCGGCCACCCCACCTGGGGGTTCAACGTCAACTGGTACCCGGGCGCCGAGGTGACCGGCGAGCCGCTGCCCGGGCAGTTCCGCATCGGGCCGCACACCGACTTCGGGACGGTGACCGTCCTGGACCGGGAGCCGGGCGCGGGCGGCCTCCAGATCCACACCGACGAAGGGGGCTGGCAGGACGCCCCCTGGGACCCGGCGGCGCTCACCGTCAACATCGGCGACCTGCTGGCCCGCTGGACGGGGGACCGCTGGCGGGCCGGCCGCCACCGGGTGCTGCCGCCGCCCGCGCACGCCCCGGCCGAGGAGCTGGTCTCGCTGGTCTACTTCTACGAGTGCGACGCGCACACCCGCGTCGAGTCCCTGCCCGCCCCGGTCGGCAGGGTGGCGCACGAGCCGGTCGACTCGCACGTCTACCTGCGCGCGAAGCTCGACGCCATCACGGTGCCCTGAGGCGGCCCGCGGCCCGGTCCGGGCGGGCCCGATTACCCCTGGTCGGACACCGTTCGGCAGGATGGGCGCATGACCGAGATCCGCACCCCCCGCCTCCTCCTCCGCCGCTGGACCGACGACGACCTCGTCCCCCTCTCGGAGATCAACGCAGACCCGGACGTGATGCGCTGGATCGGCGAAGGCGACGAGCTCGACCTGGAGCAGACCGCCGAGGCCATCGAGCGCTGGGAGGAGGAGTGGGACGACGAGGGCTTCGGCCTGTTCGCCGTCGAGCTCCTCGCCTCCGGCGAGCTGATCGGCGCCGTGGGGCTGTCCGCCGCGGACGACCTGCCCGAGACGCGGCACCAGGTCCAGATCAGCTGGCGCCTGGGCCGGGCCTTCTGGGGGCAGGGCTACGCCTCCGAAGCGGCCCAGGCCACCCTGGAGTTCGCCCTCCAGGACCGCGGCCTGGACCGGGTCGTCGCCGTCAACCGGGTCGGCAACGAAGAGTCCGCGAACGTGATCCGCAAGCTCGGCATGGAGAGCGACGGGGAGACCTCCGACCCGGAGACCGGGGCCCGGCTCACCCTCCACAGCATCGACCTCACCGAGTACGAGGGCTGAGCCGTCCCAAAGCCGGACTTTGGCAAGCCATAAGATCCGATTATGGGGTCATAACCCGGGGGCGGGTGCCGGGTTAGGGTGGCCTTAGTTTAGGGTTTCCTTGATCAGTCAGATTGTCGGTCGAAGGGAACCCAGTCATGCCTCGCTCTCTGCGGGTAGCAATCGTCGGTGCCGGCCCCGCCGGAATCTACGCGGCCGACGCGCTGCTGAAGTCCGAGGCGGCGGCCGACCCCGGCGTGTCCATCGACCTCTTCGAGCGGATGCCCGCGCCGTTCGGCCTGATCCGCTACGGAGTCGCCCCCGACCACCCGCGCATCAAGGGCATCATCACCGCCCTGCACCAGGTGCTCGACAAGCCGCAGGTCCGCCTCTTCGGCAACGTCGACTACCCGAACGACATCTCGCTCGACGAGCTGCACGCCTTCTACGACGCCGTCGTCTTCTCCACCGGCGCCACCGCGGACCGCGCGCTCAGCATCCCGGGCGTCGACCTCGACGGCTCCTACGGCGCGGCCGACTTCGTCTCCTGGTACGACGGCCACCCCGACGTACCGCGCACCTGGCCGCTGGAGGCCGAGAAGGTCGCCGTCCTCGGCGTCGGCAACGTCGCCCTCGACGTCGCCCGCATCCTCGCCAAGACCGCCGACGAGCTGCTCCCGACCGAGATCCCGCCGAACGTCCACGACGGCCTCAAGGCGAACAAGGCGCTGGAGGTCCACGTCTTCGGCCGCCGCGGCCCGGCCCAGGCGAAGTTCAGCCCGATGGAGCTGCGCGAGCTCGACCACTCGCCCAACATCGAGGTCATCGTCAACCCCGAGGACATCGAGTACGACGAGGGCTCGATCGCCGAGCGGCGCAAGAACAAGCAGACCGACATGGTCGCCAAGACCCTGGAGAACTGGGCGATCCGCGACGTCGGCGACCGCCCCCACAAGCTGTTCCTGCACTTCTTCGAGTCGCCGTCCGAGATCCTCGGCGAGGACGGCAAGGTCGTCGGCCTGCGCACCGAGCGCACCGAGCTGGACGGCACCGGCAACGTCAAGGGCACCGGCCGGTTCACCACCTGGGACGTCCAGTCCGTCTACCGGGCCGTCGGCTACCTCTCCGACGAACTGCCCAAGCTGCCCTGGGACGTGGAGTCCGGCACGGTGCCCGACGAGGGCGGCCGCGTCATCGAGAACGGCGAGCACCTCGCCTCGACGTACGTCACCGGGTGGATCCGGCGCGGCCCGATCGGCCTGATCGGCCACACCAAGGGCGATGCGAACGAGACCGTCGCCAACCTGCTGGCCGACCACGCCGAGGGGCGCCTGCTCACCCCCGCCACCCCCGAGCCGGAGGCGGTCGAGGCCTTCCTCGCCGAGCGGCGGGTCCGCTACACGACCTGGGACGGCTGGTACAGGCTGGACGCCGCCGAGAAGGCGCTGGGTGAGCCGCAGGGCCGTGAGCGCGTGAAGATCGTGGAGCGCGAGGAGATGCTCGGGGCGAGCGGCGCGTGAGACACCGGTGGGGCCCGCCGCCGGCGGGCCCCACCGGTGTGTCCGGGGTCAGTCCCGGATCGCGGTGATCTTCCTGGTCGCCAGGTCGGCCTGTACGTGGACCGTGGTGGTGGTGTTGCCGCTCCAGGTCAGGGTGACCGCGGCGTTGGTCTTGCCCATCCCGCTGTCGACGGACGTCACCTTCCACTTGAGCGGCACGTTCTGGGCGCGCAGCACCCCGTCCGCGTGGTTGGCGTCCTCCCACTGCCCCAGCTCCCGCTGGAGGGGCTCGGAGAGGTAGAAGGCGCGCAGCCGGTCGGACGTGGCGCCGTCCCCGTCGTACACCGCGTCGATGTACGAGCCGTAGAAGTCGGCGATCCGGGTGAACGCCCCTTCCGGGCTGCCGGAGACGGACGGCGGCGCGGCCGCGGTCGCGGACGTGCCGGCGGCGAGGGCGAAGGAGAGGGCGGCCGCCCCCGCGGTGGCCGCGAGGGCGATGGACGTGACGCGCTTGGTCGGGAACTGGAGCATCGGTCGGTACCTTTCCCCGGGATACACGTGCCGGTACGGTTCCCGGCTGCCCCGGATGACGGGGGCCGGCCGCCAGCCGGTTCTACTTGTCCGGGAAATGGCGAGATTTCGCCCGTACGGGCGATCCGTGCCCTTCGGTCCGCGCGGCAGCGGAATGCGGCGGCCCTGCCGGAGGTTGCCACGGACGCGACATCCGACTCCGTACGCACTGGAGGGCTCATGAAGATCGGCATCATCGGCGCCGGCAACATCGGCGGCAACCTCACCCGCCGGCTCACCTCGCTCGGTCACCAGGTCTCCGTCGCGAACTCCCGGGGCCCGCGGACCCTCACGGCCCTCGCCGAGGAGACCGGCGCCACCCCCGTCACCGTCGCCGAAGCGGCGCGCGGTGCAGAGATCGTGGTGGTTACCATCCCCTTCAAGAACATCCCCGACCTGCCCGCCGGACTCTTCGACGGGGCGGCCGAGGGCTTCGCCGTCATCGACACCGGCAATTACTACCCGAAGCGCCGCGACGGCCGGATCTCCGGCGTCGAGGACGAGGGTCTGACCGAGAGCCGCTGGACCGAACGCCATCTGGGGCACCCGGTGGTCAAGGCGTTCAACGGTACCTACGCGGCCGACATCATCGACCGCCCGCGGCCCGCCGGGCACCCGGAGCGGATCGCGGTCCCCGTCGCCGGCGACCACGAGGAGGCCAAGAAGGCGGTCCGCGCGCTCATCGACGAGCTCGGCTTCGACACCGTCGACGCGGGCGGCCTCGACGAGTCCTGGCGCCAGCAGCCCGACACCCCCGTCTACGGGCTGCGCGGCGGCGTGGAGGCCGTGACCCGGGCCCTGGCCGAGGCCTCGCCCGTCCGCACGGACGAGTTCCGCGGCTGATTTCCGTACACCCGATCGACGTAACGCTCTGCATTTATGCAGTGCCCCTGTGCTACGGTCCTTGCAGTTGCAGGTGTGGTTCCCAGAGATCTTCGGACGGGGTCAATCATCACGGCGACGCCGGGTCCGCACAGTGCGGCTCCGGGTACGGCCCCGAAGGAGAATCGATATGGCGTCCGGCACCGTGAAGTGGTTCAACGCGGAAAAGGGCTTCGGCTTCATCGAGCAGGACGGCGGCGGCGCCGACGTGTTCGCCCACTACTCGAACATCGCCACCCAGGGCTACCGCGAGCTCCAGGAGGGCCAGAAGGTGAACTTCGACGTCACCCAGGGCCAGAAGGGCCCGCAGGCCGAGAACATCGTGCCCGCCTGACCCTTCGGCAGACCCCCGCTCGACCCCGAGCGGCGGGGGGGGGGGGGGGGGGGGGGGGGGGGGGGGGGGGGGGGGGGGGGGGGGGGGGGGGGGGGGGGGGGGGGGGGGGGGGGGGGGGGGGG
>NZ_JBVJWV010000001.1:62530-248037 GCF_055602105.1 Streptomyces sp. NPDC037421 | reverse complement strand
GAGGAACAACTGCCCTGGCGTCTGTGTGCCCCCACCACACCCCCCCCCCCCCCCCCCCTCCCCCCCCCCCCCCCCCCCCCACCCTCACCCGCCCCACCCCCCCCCCCCCCCCCCCCCCGGCCGCGTGCCCGGACCGCTTCCGCTGCCATTCGGCCGCGCGGAGCGTGCCCACCGGGCAGACTGTCCGGCGTGACGACAATGAGCAAAGGTGCCAACCTCCCGGTCGCCGCCACTTCCGTCAGAGCGGTGCTCGGCTGGTCCGCCGGGCCGGGAGTGCCCGACGTGGACGCCTCCGCGCTGCTGCTGGCAGGTACCGGACGGGTCCGCTCCGACGGGGACTTCGTCTTCTACAACCAGCCGCGCCACGCCTCCGGAGCCGTACGCCACCTGGGCAAGCGGCCCGGCGCGGACACCCTCGACGTCGACCTCGCCGCCCTGGAGGGGGACATCGAGCGGGTGGTGCTCTGCGCCTCCGCCGACGGCGGCACCTTCGGCAGGGTCCCGGGACTGCACCTGTGCCTGCTCGACGCCGTCTCCGGTGCCGAACTGGCCCGCTTCGACATGGAGGCCGGGCCGGAGACCGCCTTCGTGAGCGGCGAGCTCTACCGGCGGGCCGGGGCGTGGAAGTTCCGGGCCGTCGGCCAGGGGTACGCGAGCGGGCTCGCCGGACTCGCGACCGACTACGGCATCACCGTGGACGACGCCCCGCCGCCCGCGGCCGTCCCCGCGCGGCCCCCGGCACCGGCCCCCGCGCAGGCGCCCGCTCCGCGGCCGGCCCCCGCGCAGGCGCCCGCTCCGCGGCCGGCTCCCAGGCCGGCGCCCGCGCCCGCCCCGGCCGCCGGTGAGGCGGTCGTACGGCTGGTCAAGGGCGAGGAGTGGCTCCCCGAGGACATGCGCGGGCGCCTGTCGCTGCGCAAGAAGCAGGTCGCCGTCAGCCTGAGCAAGTCCGGCGCCCAGGGGGTCACGGCCCGCGTGGTCCTCGTCCTCGACGCCTCCGGGTCGATGAGCACCCTGTACGCGCGCGGCACCGTCGCGAGCGTGGTGGAGCGGATGGCGGCCGTCGCCGCGCAGCTCGACGACGACGGCGAGATGCAGGCCTGGACCTTCGCGACCAACCCGGCCCGGCTGCCGGACCTCGCCGTCGGCGACCTCCCCGAGTGGCTGCGCCTGCACGTGCGCGTCGGCCAGATGAGCCTCTTCGGCCGCAGGAAGCCGCCCAAGGGCCTGGTCCCCGGCCAGGTCGACATGCGGCAGGTCGGCTTCCAGAACGAGGAGCAGAAGGTCATCGCCGAGGTGCGGGACTTCGTACGCTCCCACCCGGTGCCGGCCCCGACCCTGGTCCTGTTCTTCTCCGACGGCGGGGTGTACCGCAACGACGAGATCGAGCGGGAGCTGCGGGCGGCCGTGGAGGAGCCGGTGTTCTGGCAGTTCGTCGGACTCGGCAGGGCCGGCTTCGGCGTACTGGAGCGCTTCGACACCATGCCCGGGCGCCGCGTCGACAACGTCGGCTTCTTCGCCGTCGACGACATCGACGGGATCTCGGACCAGGACCTGTACGACCGGCTCCTGTCGGAGTTCCCCTCCTGGCTGCGCGCGGCCCGGCAGGCGGGCATCCTGCGCTGATCGGCCCGCCGTCCGGCCGGGCCGGGGGGCGAGGGCGCCAACGACCAGGACGGCTCCCGCACCTGGTCCACGGGCTGCCGAGGCCCCCTGGATAGGCTCGGCCTTCGCCGCCCGGGTCCGTACAGCCGGCCCCGGCGGTACGGACCCGAGGGAAGGAAACCCCGCCATGCCCGGCCCCGCCGAGATCCGGATCCTGCGCGCCGCCGACCGGACGGCCGCACCGTGGAAGAACAGCGGCGGGGTCACCCGCGAGATCGCGGCCCGGCCCGAGGGCGCGGGCACCGCCGGCTTCGCCTGGCGGGTCAGCCTCGCCGAGGTGGAGGCCGACGGGCCCTTCTCGTGCTTCCCCGGGGTCGACCGGATCCTCACCCTGGCCGAGGGCGCGGGCATGGACCTCACGGTCGGCGGCGTACGGCGGCTCGTCGACGAGCGGTACGCGCCGCAGCACTTCCCCGGGGACCGGCCGACCGACTGCCGGCTGCTGGGCGGCCCCGTCGTGAACTTCAACGTGATGTACCACCGGGACCGGGTCCGGGCCCGCAGCGCCGTCGTACGGGGTGAACTCGCCCTCACCGCGCTGCCGGACGAGACCCTGCTCGTCGTGGCCCTGGAGGGTCCGGCGACCCTCCACCGTCCCGAGAGCCCGGACCACGGCAGCGAACTCGGCCGGTACGACGCGGCCTTGGTGTCGGGCCCCCTGACCTGCGTGGTCGTCCGCTCCGAGGGCCGGGTGGCGGTGGTGGGCACGCGCCCCGCCGCAGGCTCGGTTTGAGCCAACTCAAGGTGGGTTCCGGCCAATTGGCATTACGCGCATTGGTCAAGAAAAGGGTAAAGCCGGATACCGTCGCGCATGCTTTCGAGCATACGCACTTCGAACATTTCTCCTGAGGGCGCTTCCGCGAACACCGCCGTGCGAGGGGCGGGTTCGCCGAGCCGGCGCACGTACCGCCAGGAGCACCCCAACGAGTCCCGTCGACCCCGCTGCGGCTCGCCAAGGGGCGGAGCCCCTTCGCCATCGTCCTCGGCTGCGTGGACTCCCGGGTCCCGCCGGAGCTCGTCTTCGACCAGGGCCTCGGCGACCTGCTGACCGTCCGCTCGGCGGGCGAGGTGCTGGACGAGGCGGTGCTCGGCAGCGTCGCCTACGGCGTCCTCGAGCTCGCGATCCCGCTGGTGCGGGTCCTCGGCCACCAGTCCTGCGGCGCCGTCAGCGCGGCCGTCCACGCCGACGGGACCGGTGAGCGGCTCCCGGCGCACATCCAGTACCCGGCCGACCGGATCCGCCCGGCGATCGACCGGAGCCAGCACGGCGACGCCCGCGTCAGCGCCACCATCGACGCCCACGCCCGCCGCACCCGCGACCGGCTCGCCGCCGAACCGGACCTGGCCCGCGCCATCTGCGCCGGGAAGCTCGCCGTGGCGGCGGCCCGCTACGACCTCCACGACCAGCGGGTGCGCACCTTCGACTGACACCCGGCGGGGGAGGGGTGGCAGGGTCCGCCGTACACCGGGCAGAATCGAACGGTGATCACGACCGAACCCGAAACGGACCCCTTCAGCGAACACCGAAGGCTGCTGTTCGCCACCGCCTACCGGATGCTGGGGACCGTCAGCGACGCCGAGGACATCGTCCAGGACGCCTGGCTGACCTGGAACAAGGCCGACCGCTCGGAGGTCCGCCACCCCAAGGCGTACCTCGTGCGCACGGTCACCAACCTCTCCCTGAACCGGCTCACCTCCGCCCGCGCCACGCGGGAGGAGTACGTGGGTCCCTGGCTGCCGGAGCCCCTGCTCACCGAACCCGACGTGGCGCAGGAGCAGGAGCTCGCCGAGAGCGTCTCCACGGCGATGCTGGTCGTCCTGGAGACGCTGGGCCCCGCGGAGCGCGCCGTGTTCGTGCTGCGCGAGGTCTTCGGCTACTCCCACGCCGAGATCGCCGGCTTCCTGGACCGCCCGGAGCCGGCGGTCCGGCAGATCTCCCACCGCGCCCGCAAGCACGTGGCGGAGCGCCGCCACCGCTACGACAGCGACACCGCGGAGCGCGAGCGGATCACGCAGCGCTTCCTGAAGGCCTGCTCCGGGGGAGACCTCAACGAGGTCCTGGCGATGCTCGCCCCCGACGTCACCGCCTGGTCCGACGGCGGCGGCAAGGTCACCGCCGGCCGCCGGCCGCTGTACGGATCGGACCACGTGGGCCGCTTCCTGATCGGCGTGCTGTCCAAGCCGGCCATGTCCGGGGTCACCGTCGTCCCGGCGGTCATCAACGGCGAGCTCAGCGTCCTCGCCCTGGCCGGGGACGAGCCGATCGGCTCGCTCACGTACGACCTGGAGGGCGGCCTGATGCGCAACATCCGCATCCAGGTCAACCCCGACAAGCTGGCGGGCCTGCGCCGCTGACGGACCGTCAACGCCCCAGGCCGGGCCCCCCGGCGCGCAGCAGCGTGTCCAGGGCCCGGTCGAGGCGGGCCCGGCGGGTCTCCGGGGTGAGGGCCTGGAGCAGGGGCAGCGCCAGCTGGTAGCGGCCGCTCCGGTCGAGGGCCTCGAACGCCGCCCGGGCCCGGGGGTCCGCCTCCAGGGCGGCCGCCAGGTCGGGCGGGACCGCCGCCGTGCGCTGGGACTCGTACGCGGCCGCCCACCGCCCGTCGGCCTGCGCCCTGCGCACCTGCGCGATCCCCGGTTCGCGCATCCGGCCGGCCGCCGTCAGCGCCGCGACCTTCTCGACGTTGACCTGCGACCACAGGCTCCTCGGGCGGCGCGGCACGTACTTCTGGAGGTAGTGCCGCTCGTCGTGCGAACGCCGCTGGCCGGAGATCCAGCCGTAGCAGAGCCCGATGTCCACCAACTCGTCGTCGGTGACCGACGGGATGCCGGACTTCTTCCTGGCCACCTTGATCCACACGCCCTCGGTGCGCGCGTGGTGCCGCTCCAGCCAGCTCTCGAAGGCCCCGGCATCCGCGAAGGCGAGGACCTCCACACCGTTGATCTCGTCCATGCGGTCCAGGGTAGCGACACCAACTGACAGCGGTCTAAGTCCCGTTGACCGTGCGGGCCCGCTCCTCGATCGCGGTGATCAGCGCCTCGACCCGGAGGCGGAAGATCTCCTCCTCGGTCACCTCGGCGAGTTCGCCGCTCAGCCGGGTGATGTTCGGGAAACCGCCGGGGTCGACCAGCCGGTACTCGCGGCTCCAGGAGGCCTCGTCGGCCGCCCGCACCTCCGGCGGGAACAGCAGGTAGGCGGCGCGCTGGCCGACCCAGGCGAGGATGGAGTCGCCGACCATCCGGTAGTGCGCGGCCGCCTCGGCCCCTTCGAGCCCGGCCTCCCGCACCGCCCCGAGGATCAGTTCGACCACCCGGAACTCGTTGGTCCGGCGGGTCGTCCGGCTGGCCATGGTCGAGCCGACCACCGGGTACCTGAGGGCGACCTCCAGCGATCCGGCGGCCAGCGCCCGCAGCCGGTCCTGCCAGCCGAGCCCCTCCGGGATGCCGGCGAGCACCTCGCCGAGGGTGCGGTCGGCGACGGACAGCAGCAGCTCGTCCTTGTCGCGGAAGTGGCGGTAGACCGCCGTCGGATCGGCGCCGAGCTCCTCGCCGAGGCGGCGGACCGTGAAGGCGTCCTCGCTGCCGCGCGCCGCGATGCGCAGGCTCGCGTCGATGATCGCCTCGGGGGTGAGCTGGCTTCCGGCCCGCTTGGAACGGCCGGGGGTGTCGGGTGGCTTCGGCATGGTGCGGCCAGTGTATCGATCCGGCACGGAGTCAGCGCAACACCGTTGACAACACTGTTGCGCTCCCGTTCACTCCTCCTCAACCAGCAAGCCGTGCGGGCCCAGCCCGCCGAGCCGGAGGATGCGCGATGGGCAGCAGCAGTCAGCGGGCCGACACCGTCTTCGTGGGAGGGAAGGTCTTCACCGGGACCTCCCGGGCCCCCGTCCGGGCGGCCGTCGCCGTCGGAGGAGGGAAGATCCTCGCCGTCGCCGACGAGAGCGAGGTACGCCCCCTCGCGGACCGCGCCACCGAGGTCGTCGACCTCGCCGGAGGCCTGCTGCTCCCCGGATTCCAGGACGCCCACGTCCACCCGGTGGTGGCCGGCGTCCAGATGCTCGGCTGCGACCTCAGCGAGGCCCGCTCCGCCGGTGAGTACCTGGCCGTGGTGGCCGCCTACGCCCGCAAGCACCCCGAGGCGGCCTGGATCCGCGGCGGCGGCTGGTCGATGGACGCCTTCCCCGGCGGCACCCCCACCCGCGCCATGCTCGACGCGGTGGTCCCGGACCGGCCCGTCCTGCTGACCAACCGCGACGGCCACGGGGCCTGGGCCAACACCCGCGCCTTCGAACGCGCGGGAGTCGGCCGGGACACCCCCGACCCGGCGGACGGCCGGATCGAGCGGGAGACCGACGGCAGCCCGGCCGGCACCCTCCAGGAGGGCGCCATGGAACTGGTCGCCCGCCACGTGCCGAGCGCCACTCCCGACGAGGCGCACGCCGGCCTGCTCGCCGCGCAGCGGCACCTCTTCTCCCTCGGTGTGACCGCCTGGCAGGACGCCATGATCGGAGCCTTCCCCGCACAGCCCGACAACTACGGCGTCTACCTGCGCGCCGCCCGCGAAGGCTCCCTGAAGGCCCGCGTCGTCGGAGCCCTGTGGTGGGACCGCGAGCGCGGGCTGGAACAGATCCCCGAGATCGAGGAGCGCCGCCGGGGCGGCCGCGTCGGACGCTTCAACGCCACCAGCGTGAAGATCATGCAGGACGGCATCGCCGAGAACTTCACGGCCGGCATGCTGGAGCCCTACCTCGACGGCTGCGGCTGCGCCACGGCCAACTCCGGGCTCAGCTTCATCGAGCCGGCGCTGCTCGCCGAAGCGGTGCGGATCCTCGACCGGTCCGGCTTCCAGCTGCACTTCCACGCCCTCGGCGACCGCGCGGTGCGGGAGGTCCTCGACGCGCTGGAGGCCGCCCTCGCGGCCAACGGCGCCAACGACAACCGCCACCACCTCGCCCACCTCCAGGTCGTCCACCCCGACGACATCGGGCGCTTCGCCCGCCTGGGCGCCGCCGCGAACATCCAGGCGCTGTGGGCCGCCCACGAGCCGCAGATGGACGAGCTGACCATCCCCTTCCTCGGCCCGCGGCGCGCCGCCCTCCAGTACCCGTTCGGCGACCTCCAGCGAGCCGGCACCCGCCTGGTGGCCGGCAGCGACTGGTCGGTCAGCAGCCCCAACCCCCTCTGGGGCGTCCACGTCGCCGTCAACCGCACCGTCCCCGCCGGCGAAGCCGGCGCCCCCGCCCCCGGCGAGGTCCGCGAGCCCTTCTTCCCCGAGCAGGCCCTGACCCTCTCCCAGGCCCTGACCGCCTACACCGCCGGCAGCGCCTGGGTGAACCACCTCGACGAGGCCACCGGCACCGTCGAGCCGGGCAAGTACGCCGACCTCGCCGTACTCGACCGCGACCCCTTCGCACTGCCCGCCGAGGAGATCGGCGACGTACGGGTGCTCCGCACCTACGTCGACGGCGAACCGGTCCACATCGCCGCCGGCTGACCCCCTCCCCGCCCGATCCCCGGCCGATCCCCGCCCACCCCTCACGGAGGCAGACGATGGCATCACCCCGACCGAGAGCCGGCCTCCCCGGCAGCGGACGCGCCCGGCGCGCCCGGCACACCGTCACCGCCGGCCTCGCGGCCGCCGCGGTACTCCTCACCGGCGCGTGCAGCGGCACCGCCGGCCCCCGCCCCGACGCGCCGGGCTCCCCGAAGCTCACCGACCGGACCCCCGCCGCCGCGGGGAACCTGGACACCTTCACCTGGTCGACGTACGCCGAGCCGACCAGCATCGACTACGCCTACTCCTTCGACTTCCCGCCCAACCAGATCCTCGCCAACGTCTGCGAGAGCCTGCTGCGCTGGAACCCCGACCTCACGACCTCCCCGAACCTCGCCTCCTCGTACGCCAACCCCACCCCCACCACCTGGGTCTACACGATCCGCCCCGGCGTCCGCTTCCACGACGGCACGCCGCTGACCGCCGACGACGTCGTCGCCTCCCTGCGCCGCAACCTCGACCCGCAGACCGCCAGCGTCTGGGCCTCCACCTTCCGTAACGTCAAGTCCGTCGACCGGACCGGGGACATGGAGGTGACCGTCACCCTCGCCAAACCCGACTCCACCTTCAACCAGTACCTCGCCGCGAGCCCCGGCACGGTGGAGTCCGCCGCGACCCTCGCCAAGGCCGGCAAGGACTACGGGAACCCGCAGACCGGCGTGAACTGCACCGGCCCCTTCTCCTTCGGCTCCTGGACCTCGGGCCAGTCCCTCACCCTCAAGCGGTACGACGGCTACTGGAACCCCGAGCTGAAGGCCAAGTCGGGCGAGGTGAAGTTCGTCTTCCTCGCCGACCCGACCACCCGGGTCAACGCCTTCCAGAGCGGGGAGGTCGACGGCGGCTGGATGGTCCCGGCCGGCGCCTACGCACAGCTGCGCGCCGGCCAGGCCGGAACGCTCTACTTCGGCCGCAACACCACCGTCGCCGACGAGGTCGTCGCCAATCTCAAGGGCCCCCTCGGCGACGCCCGCGTCCGCAAGGCCCTGCTGATGGCCACCGACCGGGCGGGCATCATCAAGGCCGGAGCCGGCGGCGTCGGAGAGGTAGCCCGCTCCCTGGTCACCGACAACCTGTGGAGCGGGGCACCCGA
Organism: Streptomyces sp. NPDC037421; assembly: GCF_055602105.1. Taxonomy (NCBI): domain Bacteria; kingdom Bacillati; phylum Actinomycetota; class Actinomycetes; order Kitasatosporales; family Streptomycetaceae; genus Streptomyces; species Streptomyces sp. NPDC037421. The sequence continues at coordinate 239,734 of NZ_JBVJWV010000001.1, read as the reverse complement.
CGCCACCCGCGAGGCCCTCATGAAGGACCTGCCCGAATACCCCTACGACCCCGCGAAGGCCAAGGCGCTCGCCGCCGAGGCGGGCGTGTCCGGGCAGGAGGTCGTCCTCGCCACCAGCGCCGTGGACTCCCAGACGACGATCATCACCCAGGCCGTAGCACAGGCCGCCACCGCCATCGGACTCAAGCCGAGGATCGAGACCCTCTCCGCCGAGAAGTACTCCACGCTCTTCACCGACCCCGCCGCCCGCGAGGGCATCGACCTCTTCCTCGCCTTCTGGTACACCTCCATCACCGACCCCCTGGACATGTACGGCTCCCTCCAGACCGGCAACTTCAGCAACTACGGCGGCTGGTCCGACCCCGCCTTCGACGCCGCCGTCGAACGGGCCGGCGCGGCCCACGACCCCGCCGGGCACGCCGCCGCCAACGCGGACGCCCAGCGCATCGCCCTGCGGGAACTGCCCTGGCTCCCCCTCTACACCCAGCCCGTGAGCGTCTTCCTCGGCAAGCGCATCACCGGCGTACAGCCGTCCATCGCCTACCTCTACTACCCGTGGGCGGCCGAGATCGGGGCCAGAGGATGACGGCCGCGGCCGCCCGTGCGGCGGCACTCGCCCGGGCCGGCCGGGTGCTGCGCCGGCTCGCCGGAATGGCCACCACCCTCCTGGTCACCTCCTTCCTGGTGTTCTCCTCCCTCTACCTCGCCCCCGGCGACCCGGCCGCCTTCCTCGTGCGCGGCCGCAGCCCCAGCCCCGAGCAGCTCGCCGAGATCCGCCGCCAGTACGGATTCGACCAGCCCTTCCTGCTGCGGTACTGGAACTGGCTCGAAGGGGTCCTGCAGGGCGACTTCGGCCGCTCCCACCTCTTCCACCAGGACGTCGGAACCCTCCTGTGGTCCCGGCTGCCCTCCTCCCTCCTCCTCGTCACCACCGCCGCGCTGCTGATCGCGTCCGTCGGCGTCGCCGCCGGAGCCCTCGGGGCGCTGCGGCGGGGAACCCGCACCGACCGGACGGTGATGCTGCTGGTCACGGTGGGGGCGGCCGCACCCGCCTTCGTCGTCGCACTGCTCCTGCGCTCCGTGCTCGGCGTCCGCCTCGGCTGGTTCCCCACCATCGGCAACGGCAGCGGCGTACTCGACCGGCTCCACCACGTCCTGCTGCCCGCCATCGCCCTGTCCGTGACCTTCACCGCCCTGGTGACGCGGGTGACCCGCTCCGCGATGCTGGACGAGCTGCGCCGCGAACACGTGGAGGTCGCGCTCAGCCGGGGCACCCCACGGGCCACCGTGATCCGCCGCCACGTGCTGCGCAACGCCCTCGGGCCCGTCGTCACCGTCTCCGCGCTCCTCGTCTCCGGCATGCTGGTCAGCACCGCCATCGTCGAGACGGCCTTCGGGATGTCCGGGATCGGGTCCCTGCTCGTGCAGTGCGTGGACCAGCTGGACTTCCAGGTCGTCCAGGCGATCGTGCTGCTGGTGGTGGCCGCGTTCGTCGTGGTCAACGCCCTCGTCGACGTCGTGCAGCCGCTGATCGACCCGCGGACGGCCGCAGCGGGGAGCGCCCGGTGAACATCAGGAAGAGCCCCCTGCGGGCGGTCGGCCCGCTGCTCCTGGCCCTGTTCGTGCTCGTCGCACTGCTCGCGCCCTGGCTCACCCCCCACGACCCCACCTTCGGCCGGCTCGGCGACACCCTGCTCGGCCCCGGCCCCGACCACTGGCTCGGCACCGACCAGGGCGGCCACGACACCCTGTCCGCACTGATCGGCGGTACCCGCACCAGCCTTGCCGGACCGCTCGCCGTGGTCGTCTCCTCCACCGTCCTCGGCGTGGCCGTCGGCCTGTTCACCGCCTGGCGAGGCGGCCGGACCGACCGCCTCGCCGGCCGGGTGCTCGACATCCTCTTCGCCTTCCCCGCCCTCCTCCTGGCCATCCTCGCCGTCGCCCTCTTCGGCAAGGGGATGACGGCCCCCGTCATCGCCATGGCCCTCGCCTACATGCCGTACACGGCACGCCTCGTGCGCGGCCTCGCCCTCCAGGAGAAGGCCCGGCCCTACATCGCCGCCTACCGCGTCCAGGGCCACTCCGCCCTGTTCACCACCGTGCGAGCCCTGCTGCCCAACATCGCCCCGACCCTGCTCGCCCAGTCCACCGTCAACTTCGGGTACGCGCTCCTCGACCTCGCCGCGCTCTCCTTCCTCGGCCTCGGCGTCCAGCCGCCCACACCCGACTGGGGAGCGATGATCAACCAGGGCCAGGCCGCCGTGCTCCAGGGCGAACCGCTGTCCGCGGTCGTCCCCGCCGTGGCGGTCGTCGTCGTGGTCGTCGCCTTCACCGCCGTCGGGGAGAACCTCGGCGACCGCCTCGCCGGAAGGGACTCCCGATGACACTGCTCCGGTACGAGGACCTGAGCATCACCCTGCCGGGCACCGCCCGCCCCCTCCTCGACGGCATCGGCCTGAGCGTGGACCCCGGCGAAACGGTCGTGCTCGTCGGCGAATCCGGCTCCGGCAAGTCCGTCACCGCCCGCGCCGCCCTCGGGCTGTTCCCCCAGGGCGCCGAGGTCCGGGGCCGGGTCCGCGTCGACGGCACCGACCTGGTCGGCGCCGACCGGGAGGGCCTGCGCGAGGTGCGCACCGCCAAGGCCGCGATGATCTACCAGGACCCCAGGGCCGCCATCAACCCCGTCCGCCGCGTCGGGGACTTCCTCACCGAGTCCCTGCGCCTGGTGCACGGCTGGCCCAAGGCCCGCGCCCGCGCCCGGGCGGCCGAACTCCTCGACGCGGTGGGCCTGCCGGACCCCGTCCGGCACCTGGACCAGTACCCGCACGAACTGTCCGGCGGCATGCTCCAGCGCGTCGTGATCGCCGCCGCGCTCACCGCCGAACCCCGCCTGCTGCTGTGCGACGAGCCGACCACCGCCCTCGACGTCAGCACCCAGGCCGAGATCCTCGCCCTGCTGGGCCGGCTCCGCCGCGAACGCGGCCTCGGCCTGCTCCTGATCACCCACGACATCGAACTCGCCGCCTCCGTCGGAGACCGCGTCTACGTGATGTACGCCGGCCGCATCGTCGAGACCGCCCCCGCCGCCGACCTCCTCACCGCACCCCGCCACCCCTACACGGCCGGCCTGATCGGCTCCGCGCCGCCCCTCGACGGCGCCCCGCCCAGGCGCCTCGTCCCCGTCCCCGGAGCCCCCCTCGGCCTGCTCGAAGCGGCACCCGGCTGCGCCTTCGCACCCCGCTGCCGGTTCGTGGACCCGGGGCGCTGCGAGCAGTCCCCGCCGCCGCTGCGGGAACGGGGCCCGGCGGCGGCAGCCGCCTGCCACCGGCTCGGCGAAGCCGCCCTCACCCCCGCGGAGGCCCGATGACCACCCCGCCCCCGACCCCGCTGCTCGAAGTCACCGGGCTGCGCAAGACGTACCGGACCGGCGGGACGGAGGTCGTCGCCGTCGACGGGCTGTCCTTCTCCCTGGAGCCGGGCGGCGCACTGGGCATCGTCGGCGAGTCAGGCTCCGGCAAGACCACCACCGCCCGGATGCTGGTCGGCCTCGAACGCCCCGACGTCGGGCGGATCCTCGTCCAGGGCAGCCCCCTCGCCGAGTCCGTCCGGGGCCGGGCGGCCCGGCTGGCCCGGGCCAAGGCCGTCCAGATCGTCTTCCAGGACCCCTACCTCTCCCTGGACGCCCGGCTTTCCATCGGCGCCGCCCTCGACGGGGTGCTGAGGCTGCACGGCTCCCGCGACCCGGCGGCGCGCGCCGACCGGGTACGCGAACTGCTCGCCCAGGTCGGCCTCGGCGACCGCGAGGCGGCCGCCCTGCCCCGCCGGCTCTCCGGCGGCCAGCGCCAGCGCGCCGCGATCGCCCTGGCACTGGCGGTGGAGCCGGCCGTACTCGTACTCGACGAGGCCGTCTCCGCCCTGGACGTGTCCGTACAGGCCCAGGTGCTCAACCTGCTCGCCGACGTCCGGCGCGACACCGGCATCGGCCTGGTCTTCGTCAGCCACGACCTGGCGGTCGTCCGCTACGTCTGCGACGAGGCCCTCGTCATGTACCGGGGCCGGACCATGGAACACCGCCCCGTCGCGGAGCTGCTGACGGCGCCCCGGCATCCGTACACCCGGCTGCTGCTGGCCTCCGTACCCCGCCCCGGATGGGACCCCGACTCCATCGCCCGGCGGCGCAGGGAGCTCGACCCCGCGGGAGGCCCGCCCGCCGTGTGACCGGCCCCACAGGCGCGGATCCGCCCCGCCCGTCACATCCGCGGGGCGGACCGGGTCAGGGGGGCATGACCACGAAGAAGACCGCCCTCGCCGTCCCGCTCGCCGCCGCCCTCCTTGCCGTGGCCGGCACCGCCGCCGCCCCCGCCGCGGCGCACCCCACCCCCTGGCACAGCGCCTGGGGCGCCTCGCCGCAGGCCCCCACGCACACCGACTGGTTCCCCAACTGGTCCGAGGAGGGCTTCCGGAACCAGTCGGTGCGCCAGGTCGTCCGGGCCGGCGCCGAGGGCTCGGAGCTGCGCGTACGGCTCACCAACGCCTACGGGAAGACCCCGCTGCGGCTCACCGGCGCGACCGTCGCCCGCAGCGCCGGCGGCGCCGCCGTCCGGCCGGACTCCGTACGGACGCTGCGGTTCGGGGGCGCCGGAGCGGCGGCCGTCCCGGCGGGCGGAACGCTCGCGAGCGACGCGGTGGCCCTGCCCGTCAAGGCCTTCGAACAGCTCACCGTCACCCTGTGGTTCCAGGGCCCCACCGGCCCCGCCACCTTCCACAACGTGGCCATGGGCACCTCCTACCGGGCCTCCGGCGACCACCTGCGCGACACCGCCGGCGACGCCTTCTCGGCCCCCGGCGACCAGAGCCGGTCCTGGTACCACCTGGCCGGGATCGACGTGAAGGGCGGCGGCCGCGACGTCGCCCGCCGTGCGGTCGTCACCTTCGGCGACTCCCTCTCGGACGGCTTCGGCGCGACCCCCGGCACCGACCGCCGCTACCCCGACGCCCTCGCGGGCCGCCTCGCCGGGCAGGACCGGCCGCGCCCCGTCCTCAACGCCGGGATCGCCGGGAACAAGGTCCTGAACGACTCGCCCTGCTTCGGGGAGAGCGCCCTGCACCGCTTCCGCCGCGACGCGCTCGGCCGCCCGGACACCGGCACGGTGATCGTCCTCCAGGGCACCAACGACATCATCCAGCCCGACATGCCGCAGGACCGCTGCACGGCGGGCCCGCGGGCGACCGCGCAGGAGATCATCGCCGGTCACCGGCAGCTGATCCGCGAGGCCCGCCGGCACGGTGTCCGGATCCTCGGCGGCACCCTCCCGCCCTACGGCGGCGCCCAGTACTGGAACCCGGGCGCGGAAGCCATCCGGAACGAGGTCAACGAATGGATCCGCACCAGCGGGTCCTACGACGGCGTCGTGGACTTCGACCGCGCGGTCGCCGACCCGGAACACCCCGAGAAGCTGAAAGCGGAATTCGCCTTCGGGGACCGCCTGCACCTCAACGACGCCGGCTACCGGGCGATGGCGGAGGCGGTGGACCTCAACTCCCTGTGAACCACCCGGTCCACGGACGCACGCGGCGCGCGACCGGTACCCGAGTCCGGCCCGAGCCGGGCACCAATCGCGCGCTACCGGGTCTGGCTACTTTTCAGAGACCCACCGCACGTCCAGCACCAAAGGGGTAGCACGTGAACCACGCGCGCACCACCCGCCGCATCGCGGCATCGTTCGAGGACCTCGTCGGCGGTACGCCGCTGTTCCGGCTCCAGCTCGACGGCCTGCCCGAAACGGCCCGGGTCCTCGCCAAACTGGAAGCGGCCAACCCGCTGTCCAGTGTCAAGGACCGGGCCGCCCTCTTCATGCTGAGAGCCGCCGAGGAGTCCGGAGCCCTCCAGCCGGGTGCCACCGTCATCGAGTCCACCTCCGGCAACACCGGCATCGCCCTGGCGGCCCTCGCCGCCGCCCGCGGCTACCGCTGCCTGATCGTGCTCCCCTCCAACGCCTCCCGCGAACGCGTGCTGACCCTGCGCATGCTGGGCGCGGAGGTCGAGTTCACCGACCACACCCTCGGCTTCGCCGCCTGCATCGAGTACGCCGAGAAGCTGCACGCCGACATGCCCGGCTCCTGGTACGCGCGCCAGCACGAGAACCCCGACAACGTCCGCGCCCACTACGAGACCACCGGCCCCGAGATCTGGCACGACGCCGACGGCCGCGTCGACTACCTGGTGTGCGGGATCGGCACCGGCGGCACCCTCACCGGCACCGCCCGCTACCTGCGCGAGCGCAACCCGGACCTGAAGGTCGTCGCCGTCGAGCCGGCGGGCTCCGCGCTGCTCTCCGGCGGCCAGGCAGGCCCGCACGCCATCCCCGGCCTCAACGGCGGCTTCATCAGCCCCGTCACCGACATCCACCTCATCGACGAGGTGATCCCCGTCCAGGACGCCGACGCGGCCGCCACCACGCGCGCCATCGCCGCCCGCACCGGGCTCCTCGTCGGGATCTCCGCGGGCGCCGCCGCGTACGGCTGCCTCGAACTCGCACGCCGCCACGACCTGTCGGACGCGGTCGTGGCGACCGTGTTCCCCGACAGCGGCGAGCGCTACCTCAGCTGGTGGCCGCAAGAGGACACCGCCGGCCGGGGGTGAGCCGGCGCCCGGCCCCACCCCACCCCCCGTTCCCACCCGAGTACGAGCCCGAAAATCCCTGCGGCCGCAGGGGGAGAAGAGAGCTGATGAACCCCGAGCGCACCCTGCTGCTGGTCGGTGCGACCGACGAGACCGTGCGGAAGGCCCACGACCTGGGGCTGAGCGTGCTGCTGCTCCAGCACCCCACCAAGGTCAGCGAGGAGCAGAACCGGCTCGCCGCGGCCGTCGAGGTCGTGGACTTCACGGAGTGGGAGCAGATCGAACCCCTGGTCCGGGCCTGGCACGAGAGCCCCGGCTTCGCCGCGGCCGTCTCCCTGACCGAGCCGGGGCTGGAGAACGCGGGCCGGATCAACGACCTGTACGGGCTCGGGGGGACCGGCTACGAGGTCACCGCCCGCATCCGGGACAAGGCCGCCATGCGGCGCTACGTCGCCGAGCACGACCCGGAACACGCCGTCGGCGCCCGGTCCCTGAAGGCCCGTGAGGACCTGGACGCCTTCGGGGCCTCGTACGGCTTCCCCTTCATCGTCAAGCCCGTCGACGCCACCGCGAGCATCGGCGTCATGCGCGTCGAGGGGCCCGAGGACGCCGACCGGGTCTGGGCCGAGGTCACCCGGCTCTCCGGCACCCGCACCGACCGGGTCTCCTCGCTGTTCGTCCTGAAGGACTTCCTGATGGAGGAGTTCCTGCACGGACCCGAGTTCAGCGTCGAGTCCTTCAGCTTCGGCGGCCGCCACGTCATCGTCACCGTCACCGAGAAGTTCACCGCCGACGGCCACTTCGCGGAGCTCGGCCACGCGGTCCCGGCCCGGCTGTCCGACGCCGACGACGAGGCGATACGCGAAGGCATACGCGGCTTCCTCGACGTGATGGGCCTGCGCGACGGCGTCTGCCACACCGAGGTCCGCCTCACCCCCAAGGGCCCGCGCGTCATCGAGGGCCACAACCGGATCGGCGGCGACTCCATCCCCGAGCTGGTGCGCAGCGCCTTCGGCGTCGACCTCGTCACGCTCGCCGTCGGCGCCCCCTTCGGCCTGGTCGAGGAGCTGCCCGACCGGCCGCAGGCACACGGCGGGGCCAGCGTCCGCGCCCTGATCGGCACCCCCGGCACCCGGGTCGAGTCCCTCACCGGGATCGAGGAGGCGCGCGCCGCCGAGGGCGTCATCTCCGTCACCCCCAGCGCCAAGCCCGGCGACGAGGTGCGGGTCCTCCAGGACAACTGGGACCGGCTCGGCCTGATCGCCGTCGCCGCCGAGGACACCTCGGCCGCGATCCGCCGCGGCGCCGAGGTGATCCGCGAGCACATCCGCATCACCCTGGCCGGCCCGGACGGGGAGACCGTCCTCGCGCAGCCGTCCGAGATCGCCCCCCGCGAGAACCTGCTGATCCTGCACCGCAACCCGCTGGAGCCGTTCCCGTACCGCTCCTGGCTGCCCGACCACACCGGCGACATCGTCGTCCTCGCCGCCCGCGACAAGATCGAACTCGCGGGCGAGAAGGTGCCGGACGGCGACCTCGGCTACACCCGCCTGGAGATCTTCGACGACTTCGACGCGGAGGAGGTCGACGCCCGCGCCGTCGAACTCATCGCCGAGCACGGCATCACGGGCGTGACCGCGCTGCACGAGGCCGACATGCTGCGCGCCGCCCGGCTGCGCGAGCGCTTCGGACTGCGCGGCGCCTGGCACGACGACGTGATGCCGTTCCGCGACAAGGCGCTGATGAAGACCCGCGCCCAGGCGTCCGGCATCGACGTCGCGGCCTGGGTCCAGGCCCGAACCGCCGACCAGGCCCGCGAGTTCGCCGCCGCCGAGGGCTTCCCCGTCGTCTTCAAGGAGCGCAGCGGCTTCAACGCGGTCGGCCTGCGCATCCTCCAGGACGAGGCCTCCTTCGAGGAGTGCCTGACGGAGGTGTACGCCGACGGCGAGCGCGACGACGTCCTGCTGGAGGACTTCGTCCCCGGCCGCATGTGCCACGTCGACGGCGTGGTGCGCGACGGCCGGGTCGCCATGGCCTGGCCCTCGCAGTACCAGTACGACCTGTCCTCCTTCGCCTCCGACCCGGGCCCGCGCATCGACCTCACCCTCGACGAGGACGACCCGATCACCCCGCGCCTGCTCGACCTCGCCGAGCGGGTCCTCGCCTCGCTGGCCCCCGAGGGCTCCCGGCTGCGCGACCACACCTTCCACATGGAGGTCTTCCACACCCCGGACGACCGCCTCGTCATGTGCGAGATCGCCTGCCGCCCCGGCGGCGCCAAGATCCGCGAGGTCTTCAACAGCCTGTTCGGGGTGCACCTCGGCGGGTACGCCGTGCGCGCCGAGGCGGGCCACGAACTGCACCCCGCCGTACGCCGGGGCGGTGACTCCGCCGGGCTGCCGAAGCCGCGCCACATGGCGGGGCAGCTGCTCATGATGAAGCGGCCCGGCCTGGTGCGCCGGCTGCCCGCGGTGCCGGGGCACGACTGGCTCGCCGGGTTCTGGCTCTACGCCGAGGAGGGCCAGGTCATCGCCCCGGCCTCCGGCTCCTCCGACTTCCTCGCGGCCGCGGTGGGCACCGGGCCGACCCGCGCGGAGGTCGAGCGCCGGCTGCGCGAGCTCGGCGAGTGGGTGCGCGAACACAGCGTGATCGGCGACGAGTCATGACGGGGGCCCGCCTGTCGGCCAAGGCGCGGTACATGCTGGGCATGGTCGTCGACGCCACCGGCGCCGGCATGTACCTGCCCCTGTCCCTGCTCTACTTCCACCACGTGACGGGGCTGCCGCTCACCCAGGTGGGCACCCTGATGACGGCCGCCGCCGTGATCGGCCTGGTCAGCAACCCGGCGGCGGGCGTCCTGATCGACCGGTTCGGGGCCAAGGCCGTCGTCACCGGCGGGTACCTGCTGCGGGCCGCTGGCTTCTGCACGTACCCGCTGGTGGACAACGGCTACACGATGTTCGCCGTGATCCTGCTGGTCGCGCTCGGCGACACCTCGTACCCGCCCGCGATCCAGTCGTTCATCGCCGAGTTCGTCCAGGGCACGGAGCGGGACAAGCTGCTCGCGGCGCAGCGCAGCCTGCGCAACGCCGGTCTGGGCGTGGGCGGTCTGGTCGCCGGCGGGGTCCTGGCCCTCGGCAGCGACGCGTTCTACTACGTGATCGTGTTCGGCACCGCCGCCGGGTACCTGCTCGCGGCCGTCTGCTTCGGCTCGATCCCGATCGCGAAGTCGGCCGCCCCGGCCGCCCGGACCTCCCGCAAGGGCGGCTACCGGCTGGTGGCGCGCAACCGGCCGTTCCTCGCCCTGACCCTGCTCAACGTGCCGACGGCGTTCGGCTACACGGTGCTCGCGATCGGCATCCCGGCGTACGTCACCCAGGACCTGGGCGCGTCCACCTCGCTGGTGGGCGTCCTGTACGCGGTCAACACGGTCGGGATCGCGCTGCTGCAGATCCCGGTCACCCGGGCCCTCGTCGCCTACCGGCGCTCCCGTGCGGTGGCGCTGGGCGCGGCGGTGTTCGCCTCCTCGTTCCTGGTGTTCGCCGTACTCGCCGCGGTGGGGGACAAGACCGTCATCCTGATCGGCATCTTCGCCGCGACGGCCCTGTTCACCGCGGGCGAGCTGATGCACGGCGCGACGGCGTCGGCCCTGTGCGCGCAGGCCGCGCCCGAGGAGACACGGGGCCGGCACCTCGCCGTGTACCAGCTCTCCTGGGCGGTGCCCAGCGCCCTGGCCCCGGCCGTCCTGACGGCCCTGCTCACCCTGTCGCCCCTGGCGATGTGGCTGGTCCTCGCGGCGGGCGCGACGGTCTCGGCCCTGGGCGTGCTGCGGCTGGAGCCGAGGCTGCCGGAGGAGGCGGTGTACCCGCGTCCGCGTCCGGTGCCGGAAGGCAGGAGCACGTCCGCCGAGCCCGCGGCGGCCTGACCGCCCGGGGCGCGCCCCCTGCCCGAAGCCCCCTGCGGGGCCGCGTCACCGCGGCCCGGCAGGGGGCTCGTGCGTACCCGGCGGATTCAGGAGGGGGTGTCCATCGGCATCGTCCCCATCGGCATGGTGCCCATCGGTGCGGGGGTGCCGGAGGGTTCCGGGGCCGTGGAGGGTGCGGGGGTGGCGGCGCCGGTGCCCGCCGGGCCGGGCGTCGCCGCGGCCGCGGGGGCGCCCGTCAGGATCTCCACCTTGCCGGTGTCGAGGGAGTAGTAGCCGCCGACCACCACGACCGACCCCTTCTTGACCAGGGGGGCCAGATCCGCGTTGGCGCGCAGGTCGTCCGCCGTCAGCTTGATCTGGGCGCGGATCATCCGGTCGACCGGGTCGCCGGTGCCGCCCTCCTTGGCCACCTGGTCGTACGCCGGCTTCAGGGCCTGCTGGACCGCCTGGAGATTGCCCGGCAGGCTCTTCCCGTCGCGCAGCGCCTTGTACGCGGCGTCGATGGCGCCGCAGCGCTGGTGCCCGAGCACGAAGACCAGCGGGGTGCCGCCGGTCACCGGCCCGAACTCGACGGACCCGGTGACCACCGGGCCGACCGCCTGGCCACCGGTGCGCAGCACGTACAGGTCGCCGAGCCCGGTGTCGAAGAGCAGCTCGGGCGGGACCCTGGAGTCGATGCAGGAGAGCACCACCCCGAACGGCTCCTGGCTCTGGGCGACCAGCTGACGCCGCGTGGGGTCCCGGTCGGGGTGCTGGAGCGAGCCGTCCACCCAGCGCTTGTTGCCCTCCATCAGCCGGGCGAAGGCCGCGTCCGGCGTGGCCGGCGCCGCGTTCGGCGCGGCGGCCTCGGGCCGTGCCCTCGTACCCGCGCCCTGTGGGGTGCCGGCGGCCGTGCAGGCCGAGAGCGTGCCCGCGACGGCCGCGAGGCCGCCCGCGAGCAGTGCCTTGCGGCGCGGTAGTCCTGCGCTGTCCATCGCCCGTTCCTCCGATTCGTCGACCCTGGCGACTATCGGACGGGAGGCGGCCGGTACGGGCGCAGGCGCGAGCGGCCGGGGCCCGCGTTCCCACCGTCGGCGCACAGCCGGACCGGTCAGGCTTCGGGCAGCCGGCGCGCCCCGGTGGGGTGGGCGAGGGCCTGCTGGCCGCCGGAGGCGAGCATGCGGACCTCGTCCCGGTCGCTGATCTCCGCGCGGACGATGCCCGTGGCGTCGGCGTACACCGGGTGCCCTCCCGGACCGGCCACCTCGGTGCGCTCCACGATCACGGTGTCCTGGCCCGTCCCGTCGCCACCGGGAAACGTCAGCTCGTACCGTCGGACGCTCATGTGTCCATCGTGGGCCGAACGTCCCCGGGCCGCCTTTTGACTTTACCTTTACTTTGCGATTGTGTACGGGGTGCCCGCTTGCTCCGTCGAAGGAACCCCGTGAACACCCACCGCCTCGCCCGCACCGGCGCCCTCGCCGCCACGCTCCTGCTCGCCGTGACGGCCTGCTCCGCCTCCGACGCCGTCGACCGGGTCGACAAGGCGGTCGACGAGACGTACGAGGTGACGTACGAGGTCACCGGCAAGGGGGCCGCCTCCATCGGCTTCGCCGCCGGCGCCGGGACCGCGATGGAGCCGCAGCACGAGACGGTGGACGCCCCGTCCCTGCCCTGGGTCAAGACCGTCACCCTGCGCGGCATCATGCCGCCCACCGTGCTCCCGGTCGCGGCGGCGGGCGCCGAGGGGCAGGTCACCTGCAAGATCACCTACAAGGGCAAGGTCATCGCCGAGCAGTCCGGCGAGGCCCTCACCGCCGCGGGCGGCTGCGTGGCCGTCTCGCCCGTGGCGGGCTAGGGGGTGTCCGGCGGATCAGGGCCGGACACCCCCTGGGTCTGACGAACGCTCAGTCCCCCCGCTCCGCGGAGTCGTAGCCCCGGGCCGCGGTGAGCTCCCGGGCCAGCGCCGTGAAGGCGCGGGCGGCGGCGCTCTGGTAGGCGGTGTCCCGGCGGAGCAGGGTGACCGTGCGGGAGGGCGGGGCCGGGAGCAGCGGGACCCGGGTCAGGCCCGGCTGCTCCCGGGCGACGGCGTCCGGCAGCACGGTGGCCAGACCGGTCCGGCGCACGAGCTCGGTCAGGGCCTGGACCGAGTCCGCCTCGACCGCCACGCGCGGCCGCACCCCCTGCGCCGCGCAGTACGCGTCCACGTGCCGCCGGGTCGCGAAGTCCCCGTTCAGCAGCGCCAGCGGACGGTCCGCCAGCCCGGCCGCCGCCACCGGCCCCGCCGGGGCCCCCGGACGCGAGGAGACCACCAGGCCGAGGGTCTCCGTGAACAGGGCGGTGGCCGCGATCCCCGGCGGGTGCGGCCCGGCGAACGCGATCCCGAGGTCGGTGCCGTCCGCCAGCAGGGCCGACTCGATGCGGTCCTGGGCCATCTCCCGCACCTCCACCGTGATCCCGGGGTGCGCCTCGTGCAGGGCGCCGAGCAGCGGGCCGAGCAGGTACGCGGTGAAGGTGGGGGTCAGGGCCAGGCGCAGGTGGCCGCGCGAGAGGTCGCCGACGTCGTGGACGGCCCGCTCGGCGGCCGCCAGGTCGCGCAGCGCCCGGCGCGCGTGGTGCGCGTACGCCTCGCCGGCGTCGGTGAGGCGCACCGAACGGCCGCCCCGGTCCAGCAGCCGCACGCCCACCGTCCGCTCCAGCTGCTTGATCTGCTGCGACAGGGTGGGCTGGGAGATGTGCAGCTCCTCCGCGGCGCGCGTGAAGCTGTGGTGCTCGGCGACCGCGAGCAGATAGCGCAGGTGGCGCAGTTCGAGAGCCATGACGACAACCATAGATGTCATCGATAGGTCTCATGGTTTACAGCTCTTGGACACTATGGGTGCAGGTCATGCAGGGTGGAACACATCAGCCCCACAGGGGTGGACCCCACAGACCGGGAGTGACCGTGCACGACCTCATCCAGGGCGTCGACCGTTTCCGGCGCGACGTCTTCCCCGCCAAGGCGGAGCTGTTCGCCCGCCTGGCCCGGACCCATCGGCCCGCGACCCTGTTCATCGGCTGCTCCGACGCCCGCGTGGTGCCGGAGCTGATCACCCAGAGCGAGCCGGGCGAGCTGTTCGTCGTCCGCACCGCCGGCAACCTCGTCCCCGCCCACACCCCCGGCCCCGACGCGGTCGGCGCCGGCATCGAGTACGCCGTGGCGGTCCTCGGGGTCGGCGAGATCGTGGTCTGCGGGCACTCCGGCTGCGGGGCGATGACCGCCCTCGCCGAACGCCACGACCTCAGCGCCGCCCCGGCCGTCGCCGGCTGGCTCCGGCACGCGGACGCCTCGCTGGCCCGCGCGGCGGAGACCGGCGGCGGAATGGACTCCCTGGTACGCGAGAACGTACGGGCCCAGCTGGCGAACCTCGCCACGCACCCCTCGGTGGCCCGCGGCCTCGCCCGGGGCGCCCTGGTCCTGCGCGGCTGGGTCTACGACATACCCACCGGCGCCGTCGAGGAACTCGACGCCCCCGCCCCCGCTGCCTGACGCACCACCGACCGAAAGGAACTTCCTGTGATACACGCCCAGTTCGCCCCCGCCGTCCGTGAGCGGCTCGCCGCCGACGCGGTCGAGGCCAAGACCCGCAAGAACCTCACCTGGCAGCAGATCGCCGACGTCACCGGCCTGTCGGTGGCCTTCGTCACCGCCGCCGTCCTCGGCCAGCACCCGCTGCCCGGGCCCGCCGCGAAGGCCGTCGCCGAACTCCTCGGCCTGGACGAGGACGCCACGATGTGGCTCCAGACCATTCCCACGCGCGGTTCGATCCCCGGCCGGGTCCCGACCGACCCGACCGTCTACCGCTTCCACGAGATGCTCCAGGTCTACGGAACCACCCTCAAGGCCCTGGTCCACGAGCAGTTCGGCGACGGCATCATCAGCGCGATCAACTTCAGGCTGGACGTGAAGAAGGTCGCCGACCCCGACGGCGGCGAGCGCGCCGTCATCACACTCGACGGCAAGTACCTGCCGACCAGGCCCTTCTGATCCCGCCGCCGGGACCGGGCGGGACGCCCGAGGGGTCACCGGGCCGTCCCGCCGCCCCCCGGCTCCGCCAGGCAGGCCAGGGCCGCCGCGGTCAGGGCGTCCACCCCGGCCGGCAGGGCCGTGCGGACGTCCGGGGCGAAGTCCGGGGCGTGGTTGGCGGGGAGGGCCGCCAGCTTCCCGGCGGCGCCCTCCCCGGGCGCCGCCGCCCAGGCGGCCGGCCCGATCACCCCCAGCATCCAGTAGGCGAGCCGCACCCCCCGCGCGCCGTGCACCGCCCGCCCCGCGTCGCCGAACAGCCCGAAGTCCTCCGTGGCCAGGGACGGCGGCCACATCGCCACCCGCTCCGCCCCCAGCCGCGCCGTGTGCGCCGCCCGCACCGCGGCCGTCGTGGCCGGATCGGGGTGGGTGACGGGCGAGGAGCCCTCGCGGACGATCTCCGGCTCCCGCGGGCAGCCGGAGGCGGCGCACTCGGCGCGCACGATCCGCTCGACCGCCTCCGCCGCCCGGCTGAGCGCGGCCTCCCCGGCCGCCCGTACGGTGATCCCCAGCTCGGCCCGGTCGGGCACGACGTTGGCCCGCTCGCCGGCCCGCAGCCGCCCCACGGTGACGGCGACCTGCTCCGAGGGCGCCGCCTCCCGGGCCACCACCGTCTGCAGCCGGGTCACCACGTGGGCCGCCGTCACCACCGGGTCCACGGTCAGGTGCGGGGCGCCCGCGTGTCCGCCGCGCCCGTGCACCACCACCCGCAGCGTCACGCTCCCGGCGGTCATCGGCCCGTACCCGTGCGCGACCATCCCGGCGGGCAGCGGAGCGGCGTGCTGCGCGAGCACCGTGTCCGGGCGGCCGACGCGCTCGTACAGCCCGTCGGCGAGCATCGCCCGCGCCCCCTCCAGGGTCTCCTCCGCGGGCTGTCCCACCACCACGAGCGTGCCCTGCCAGGCCCCGGGCCCGGCGTCCGCCAGCAGGGAGGCGGTGCCGGCGGCCGCGGCGAGGTGGAGGTCGTGCCCGCAGGCGTGCGCCGCCGGGCCCTCGCTCGCGTACGGCAGCCCCGTCGCCTCCCGCACCGGCAGCGCGTCCAGCTCGGCGCGCAGCATGACCGTCGGGCCCTCGCCCCGGCGCAGCACCCCGGCCACGCCGTGCCCGCCGATCCCGCGCGTGGTCTCGTACCCGGCGGACTCCAGCCAGTCGGCGAACCGGGCGGCCGTGCGCTCCTCCTGGCCCGAGAGCTCGGGGTGGCGGTGCAGGTCCAGGTACAGGGTCGTCAACGGGCGCAGCAGCGGCGGGAGTCCGGGGAGCACGGTGGCGGAGGCGGTCATGACGACCATGCTCGGCCACCGGCTCCGGGCGGGACTGTCAAGGCGCTGACACTTTCTGTCAGAGGAGTGTCAGGAGATGAACAGGTGAAGTGACGGCGCGGCCGGGTTTCCTGAAAGGGCAACACAGACCGCCTGAACCAACGAAGGAGAGTCCCATGGAGAAGTCGCCGCTCGCCTCGCTCGCCGACGAGATCCTCGAGCTGGAGTCGGAGACCTTCGAGATCTCGGACTACTCGGACGCCAGCGAGGTCGTGCTCGCCGGTTCCACCAGCTGCAGCTCCACCTCGACCTGTTCCTCCACCACCAGCACCACCTCCTGCAGCGCCTGACACCCCGGCGCCGTACCGCACACACCGGATGCCCCGGACCCCGCAGGAAGGGGTCCGGGGCATCCGGTGTGTGCGGTACGGCCGCCGAGAAGGGCCCCGGGGGATCCCGGGGCCCGGCCGGCCAGGTCAGGGGAACGGGTGCGGCACCAGCCGGACCTCCGCGTCCGTCAGCGGGCTCCCGCGCAGCCCCGCCCGCATCGCGGCCGTCCGCAGCCGGGGCATGTACGGGGCCCGCTGGCGCGACCAGCCGAAGTCGATCGGCAGCAGCCCCGGCACGACGGCGCACACCGTGCTCAGGCCCATCCGGCGCTGCTCCGGCGTGGTCTGGTCGACGACGATCACGTCGTGCCCGGCGTCCGTCAGCTCCCGTACGCACAGCAGCAGGTCGTCCCGCAGGTCTCCGGTCCTCGGCCGCCCGCCGGCCTCCCAGTCCGCGTACAGCTCCGCCATGGACCGCACGCCGAGCGGCTCCCGGTAGGTCCGCGCGTGCGGGGCCATCGCGGGCAGCCCGTACAGCTGGGCGTGGTCCTTGAGGTGCAGGACCTTCCCGAAGTCCCGGGTCATCGCCTCCAGTTCGCCCTGCCGCTCGGCGACCTGCCGGGGCAGGTGCGGGATGTAGGTGAGCACCTCCGACAGCGCGGCCTCCACCGCCGACGCCGGATCCAGCGCCGCGCCCGCGCCGAAGGAGTACAGCCCCGGCCCGCCGTCGCGCCGTACGGCCAGTCCCGTCACCACCGGCACCGCCAGGTCGATCCGGTTGTCGAAGGCGTGCACGTCGTACCCCTGGAGGGCCGCGCGGTCCACCATCATCCGCACCGCCGGCCCCGGTACGGAGTCCAGGTCGATCTCCGTCAGCCGCTGGCCGCCGTACCAGGCGAGCAGGAACGCGTCCCGCTCGATCAGCTCCAGCAGCGCGCCGAGCAGAGCCTCCTCCAGGCAGCCGCCGATGGCGCAGCCGTTGGAGCACTCGAAGACGAAGTTGTCGGCGGCCAGGCCCGCGCTGTAGTAGGCCAGCCGGGCCGGCACCAGCACCGGCCGGTCGTCGCGCAGCGAGTGCCCGTACACCCAGGGGATGGGCCGCTCGGGGTCGAAGGGCGACACGAGCGGGTCGTCCCGGTAGGTCTCGGGCGGGTAGAACCCGCACTCCGCCGGGTTCAGGGCCCGTTCGCCCAGCTCCGCGTAGGAGGCGGTGAGCGCTTCGGCGCCGGTGCGCCGGTGGGTGCCCGCGTACCGCTCCAGTCCCTCCAGGAAGGCCAGGTCCCGGCTGGCCGAGAAGCTGTTGGCCTGCCCGCTCCAGGTGACGTCCGTCAGCCCCGCGTAGCCGCGCATGAAGACGCTGCCCGCGACCGGAGCGGTGGTCGGCGAGGTCACGTTGATCCAGGTGCCCCCGCCGAGCACCCCGGTCACCGGATTGGCCAGCGCCTCCCGCGGCACCGGGTACGAGGACGCCTTGCGCAGCCGCTGCGCGTCCGGGTCCGGCTTGGGCCGCGAGGCGGGGGCGAAGGGCCGCGGCGCGGCGGCGGCGCGCGGGCCGCAGTCGGGGCAGAGCGGGTCGGCGGCCAGCGGGTACGTGCGCACCTGGAGGGTCTCCAGGTCCAGCCGGGACACCTGCGGCAGGGCCCGGTCGGCGGCCGCCGCGCCCGGGGCCCGCGCGTCACCGCCGGCCACGGCGGCGTGCAGGGCCGCGGCCGCGTCCAGCACGTACGGCGACAAACGCGGCCACCGCGCCGAGACGGGGGTGCGCGGCCCGGACCCGGTCTCCAGCGCGTCCCGCTCGCTCTTGCTGCGCAGCCGCTGCCAGCGCATCGCCAGGCACTGCCCGCAGGCGGGGGCGGTGCCGTCGCCGCCCCAGGGCCCCAGCAGCACGGCCTGCGCGCCCAGGTGGACGGTGGCGGCCGGGCGGACCGCGGCGAAGGGGTCGGCGGTACGCGGCCCGAGGGCGTCGTGCACCCCGAGCGTGACCACGTACGGCGCCGCCGCGCCCGGGGCGGCGGCAGCGGCGAGGGCCCGCTCCAGCTGCCGGCGGGCCGCCTCCAGCGCGGTGCCGTCGGGGGCCCCGGCCGCCCGTACGGTCTGCGTCGCGGTGTCGGTCATGACTGGTTGCTCCAGCGGAAGGTCTTCAGCCCGATCCCGCCGAACAGGAGGGCGAAGCCGGCCAGCGCCGCGCAGCCGATCCCGATCGAGGCGAGGGAGCCGGTGCCGGTCAGGGCCCCGGAGGCGGCGTCGTTGAGGTAGCGCAGCGGCAGCACCTGCGAGACCGTGCGCAGCCAGGACGGCATCATGTCGAGCGGCAGGAAGGAGCCCGACAGGAACGCCATCGGCACCATCATGCAGTTGGCGATGGCGGCGACGGCCTCGGGCGTCTTGGCGTAGTTGCCGACGATCACCCCGATGGCCATGAAGGCGGTGATGCCGAGGACCAGCGCGGGCAGCACCAGCGGCCAGCGCCCGTCCAGTTCGAGCCCGAACCCGGGCAGCATGGCGACGGCGACGAACACGGCCGCCTGCACCACGCCGACCACCAGGGCCAGTACGTAGCGCGAGGCCAGCACCGTGGTCAGCGGCGTCGGGCTGAGCCGGATCAGGCGCAGCAGGTCGTCGCGGCGCCACTGCATCAGGGTGAAGGCGATCCCGAAGACGGCGGCGTTGGCGACGCCCCAGGACATCACGCCGGGCGCGATGTACGAGATGTACGGGCGGCCGCTCTGCTCCACGTCCTGGCCGCTGAAGATCAGGCCGAAGACGACGAGGAACAGCAGCGGGAAGGCGAAGGTGAAGAAGAGGGTGGCCTTGTCCCGGACCTGCGCCCGGTAGCCGGCTGCGGTCAGTGCCGTGTAGGCGCTCATGCGCGGGACTCCAGGGTGTGTGCGGGGGAGTGGCCGTCGGCCGCGGCGTGGCCGGTCAGCTCCAGGTAGACGTCCTCCAGGGTGGCCGTGCGGGTCATCACCCCGTCGAGCCCGGTGAGCGCGTCGACGGCCTGGAGCACCTTGCCGGGGACCGAGGTCTCCAGCACCAGCGAGCCGCCCTGCTCGCTGACCCGCTCCACCCCCTCCAGCGCGGCGGCCTCGGCCAGGCCGATCCGCCCCTCGGGGACCAGCAGCCTGGCCCGGGCCCCGGCGGAGGTGATCAGCTGGTGCGGGGAGTCCAGCGCGGCGATGCGGCCGCCGACCAGGATGGCCACCCGGTCGCACAGGGCCTCGGCCTCGTCGAGGTGGTGGGTGGTGTAGACGATGGTGCGGCCCTCGCCCTTGAGGGCCCGCAGCACCTGCCACAGGTCGCGGCGGGCCTGCGGGTCCAGCGCGGCGGTCGGCTCGTCCAGGAAGATCAGCTCGGGGTCGTGGACCAGTGCGGAGGCGATGGCGAGCCGCTGGCGCTGGCCGCCCGAGAGGTTCTCCACGAGCACGTCGCGCTGCTCGGTCAGCCCGACCAGCGCCAGCGTGCGGTCCGCGGCGGCCGCGTCCTTGCGGTACAGGCCCGCGACGGTGGCGAGGTGCTCGCGCGCGGTCTGCCGGACGAAGAACGCCGAGGCCTGGGTCTGTACGCCGATCCGGGGCAGCAGCGCCGTGTTGCGCGGCCAGGGGCTGTGGCCGAGGACCTCGACCGTGCCCGAGTCGGCCTGGCGCAGGCCCTCGACGATCTCGATGAAGGTGGTCTTGCCCGCCCCGTTGGGGCCGAGGAGTCCGAAGAACTCGCCGCGGCGCACGTCGAGGGAGAGCCCGTCCACGGCCTGGCGGTCGCCGTAACGCTTGCGGACCTCCCGGACGGCGACGGCCACGGGCGCGTCGGGCGGCGGAGTGCGGTCAGTTGTCATGGGCGTGCGGTTCCCTCGGTGTCGGAATCGGGTGGGGGGACGGAAAGCGGTCTAGGGGGTGACGGTCAGCACGACGGCGGCGGCGAGGCACCCGGCCAGGAGCAGGACCAGCACGGCCGAGCCGATCCCGTAGCCGAGGTACAGCCGCCGGGCCCGTACCGGGTAGGCGGCCGCCGCGCCCTTGTCCCGCATGCGCAGCCGCAGGTACGCCGAGCTGGCGGGCGCCAGCCGGGTCACGCGCAGCGCGTGCCCGAGCAGGGTGTAGCCGTCGAGCGGCGGCAGCGGGACGAGGTTGACCAGGGCCTGCGCGCTGCCGAGCAGCAGCAGCGCGCCGAGCACCCGGCGGGTGGGGTCGCCCGCGGGGAGCGCCGCCCACCAGGCGCAGAACGGCAGCAGGAAGAGCAGGTTGGCGAAGGCGCCCGCCCCGGCCACGGCCAGCTGGTCGCGCCGGCGCGGCAGGTAGCGGTAGTTGTCGACCCGGCAGTACATGATCACCATCGGCAGCCGCCAGCGCAGCCCGATCTCCCCGACGGTGCCGCCGACGTGCCGGGCGGCGATCCCGTGGGCGAACTCGTGCAGGGCCGTGCTGAGCCACAGCAGCGTGGCCACGGCCAGCAGCGGCGCCGGACGCGGCAGCAGCCACCGCAGATCGGCGAACAGGGCGCCCGCCGAAGCCGCCAGCCACGCCTCCATGGCCAGGAAGACGAGCAGCAGCGCGCCCAGCACCGCCGGCCGCAGCACCGGCCGCAGGAGGCGGTGCAGACGGGCCGTCGTGGCATCGGCGTCCGCGACCAGCCGCAGGGTGCCGCGCAGCAGGGTCCCGGTCCGCTGCGGCCCGGGACCGGCCTGCGCCTGCGGGACCGGGCCGCCCGCGAGCAGCCGCCGGGTGCCGAGCAGCCCGAGCAGCTGCTGCCAGTTCCGCTCGCCCAGCCGGCGCCCGAAGGCCTGCCCGTACGCCTCGCCGATCTCCGCCAGGCTGCGCGAGCCGTCGAGGCGCGACACGAGGAAGTACTCCTTCGGCCCGATCTCGAACGCCGCCCCGGACACCGGGTCCTTGACCAGGTGCACCACGGCGGGGCCGTTCAGCAGCGGCGGCGACAGCAGGACCCCGGGCCGCAGCGCCGGCCGGTGGTCCGGCATCCCGGAGGGCGCGGTCACGGCACGACCACCCCGCCGGTCCCCGCGCCCTCGCGCAGCACCCGGCCCAGCAGGTGGGAGAGGTACGCCTCGTCCCGGATCGTCACGTGCAGCCGGTTGTTGGTCATGTGCATGTACGGGGACAGCAGCAGCGGCAGCGCCACCGCCGGATCGGTCACCCGCTCGTCCCGGCTCCCGTCCCAGGACCGGAACACCAGCTCCCCGCCCGCCGCCAGGGCCTCCGCGCGGCTCCGCAGCTCCCGGCAGTGCTCCGCCCAGCCCGCCAGGAAGGCCGGCAGCCGGGCCGTCTCCCCGGAGCCCAGCGCCTCCAGCACGGCCTCGAACCGCCGCCCGAGACCGGGACCGGTCTGCTCGTACGTGCGGTCGTACTCGGTCGAGCCGATGAAACCGGTGCCGGGGAAAGCGCGGTGCCAGAACCGGTAGTAGCTGTCCAGGTAGTTCCCGAGCTCCTCCCGGTCGGGCAGGAACACCCCGGCCATCACCATCATCAGCTGCGCCGAGGTGCCCAGCAGCACCGTCCGCAGGTGCAGGTTCATCGAGCCCAGGGCGTCCATGACGAGGTCGCTGGAGTGCGCGAAGTGCCACTCCGCGAGCTCCACCCCTGCCGGGCCGCCGTACTTGCCGTACTCCGGCTCGTACGGCTCGTAGGAGAAGGAGTTGTTGGGCCGCAGGTTCATCCGGCCGTCCTCGCCCATGAAGGCGGCCCGGTCCCCTTCCGGGAACTCGATGTCGAACAGGGTGTTGTAGAACTCGTTGAGGAAGCCGGAGTCCACCTCGTACAGCGCCGGCCGCGCCTTCAGGAACGCCGACACCGCCTCCTCGGCACGTCGGCGCACCTCCGGCTCCGCCTCCGGACTCACCGGCCGGAGCCGCAGCCGTACGTGCGGGCCCTCCAGCCAGTAGTTGATGAAGAAGTGCCCCGCCAGCAGCCCGTCCGCCGTCAGGGAGGCGATCAGCGGCCGCACGCACTGCACCAGCAGCGGCTGCGGGTTGGCGGCGTAGAACACGTGCATGGCCTGCCACGCGCCACGCGTCGGGGTCAGCTCTGACATGCGGGTGCGCCCTCCTCGGTCCGGACGGTCGTGGTGAAGGTCTCGACGGCGAGCTCGGCGACGTGCCCGCCGCGCGCCGAGCGGACGTGCAGGCCGCCGGGGTCCGGGAGCATCTCCCGGAAGACGACCCGGTGGCCGCCCTCGCGCAGCAGCGGCTCGAACGCCGCCAGCGACAGCAGGCTGGAGAAGTCCACGTACTGCGGTTTGGCCCCGAGCGCGGACGGGCCCGCCGACACGGTCGCGAACACCCGCTCCGGCAGCCCGTGCGCCCGGCGCCAGCGCTGCCACTCCAGGAAGTGCCCGGCCTCCCGGGCACCGTGCGCGGGAAGTTCGCCCGCCGTGGTCGTCCAGCTGCGCCGGCTCAGCACCAGGTCCCCGTGCACCACCCGCGGACGCGTGGTCACCCCGGCGTGCGCCGCGCCCTCCGGCACCCCCGCCCAGACGTCCAGCGGGGACATCGAGGACGGCGAGAGCAGCAGCAGGGTGCGCGGTACGGCGGGCAGCGCCAGCGGCACCAGGTACCCCAGGTACACCGGGATCACCTCCAGGCCCAGGCGCCGCGAACGCAGCACCACGCGGCCGGTCTCCGGCACGTGCTCCGCGTACAGGTCGTCCAGGCGCAGCAGCCGGTCCTCGGGCAGGGTGCCGCTCTCGCCCGGGCAGACGATCTCGTACTCGGTGAGCCGGCCGTGCAGGTTCAGGTTGGTGGTGACCGCCCCGCCCGTGACCTCCGCGAACACAGCGCCGGGCGGGGTGACCCCGGCGGCCGTCGCGCGCAGTTCGCCGTCCAGCCCGGCCGGCTCCGGGTAGAGGTGCGTGAACCGGCTGAACGGGAAGGACAGCCCGCCGTACGAGCGGTTGAGGACGGTCAGCTCCGCGCCCGTCTCCGGGTCCCGCGCCAGCTGGAGGTGGTGGCAGCGCGGGGCGAACCCGGGCACCACCGGCTCCAGTTCCGCCGCGACCGCCTCCACGTCCTCCCCGGAGAGCCGCAGTTCGCCGCCGCCCGCGCCGTGCTCCTCGTACGCCGCCCAGTGCGCCCGCATCCGGCCGGTGAAGGCCCGCCGCGCCGCGTCCAGGGCCCGGATCCCGGGCAGGCCCAGCCAGTTCTCCTCCGGCACGTACTCGCCGCGCGCGTCGAACGGCGTGCGCCGCGCGGTGAAGGACAGGTACTGGTCGAAGAAGTCCTCGTGGAAGTCGTGCACCAGCCCCAGCAGGTCCTCGCAGCGCCCGCCCCGGCCGTAACGGGCCGTGAAGAACCCCTCGAAGGTGATCCGCTGGGCCACCGTCAGGTCGAAGGCCGGCAGGATCCGCTCGACCGAGCGCAGCGAGCCGCCCTCCGCCCCCGGTTCGGCCCAGGCCGGGGGAGCCGCCGCCAGGTCGCGGCCCGCGCTGGCGTCCTCGTACACCAGCGTCTGCGGCAGCGGGGCGTCCGCCGGCGCGCCCAGTTCCTCCTGCGCCCGGCGCAGTGCCGCGCGCAGGGCGGACAGCAGCTCGCGGCGCTCGGTGCGCCCGGCGAGCGGGTAGCGTTCCAGCAGCCGGGCGGGCTCCTCCAGGAGCGCGGCCAGCCCGTCGGCCCAGGGCCGCTCCAGGCCGGACAGGGCCCGCTGGAAGGCCCGGACCGGATCACCGCTGTGCACCTCGGTGTCCAGGCACGGCACCCGCACCATGCCGAGCTGGAGCAGGGCCCCGATGTAGGCCTCGCACTCCTCGGGGGCCGCGCCGTGCTCGGCGGCCAGCCAGTCGGCCAGCTCGTGGTGGCGCAGCTCGGGCCCGCCGCCGTCCGCGGCCCCTCCGCCCCGCTCGGCGAAGAGGGCGAGCAGCCGGTCCAGGGTGCCGCTGCGGCGCAGGAAGAACAGCCGGTCCTTGACCGCGTCGAAGGTGACGGCGGCCGTGTCGTCGCCGGCCGTCACCGAGCGGCGCACGTACCGGATCCGGTCGTCCTCCCGGCCCCAGCCCGGGGCCGGGCGCAGCGGCAGGTCCCGGCGGCGCACCGGGTCGGCGAGGACCAGCTCGGCGAGCCGCGCCAGCACCACCACGTTCAGCCGGACGTGGCTGCTCCAGGCGTCCTCCACCCGGATGCCGTCGGCCCCCGCCTCCGGGGTGAACCGGCCCGTCGCCACCCCGGTGAAGGTGCTGAAGGGGCTGGTCTTACAGGCGGTGCGGTAGAGGTACGAGAGCACCGAGCGCTCGGCCTTGCGCGACCGGCCCCCCGGCTCCCCGCCCCCGGCGGTGGCCGCCGCGTACGCGTCGAGCTGCCCCTCCAGCACCGGCGAGGCCAGCAGCAGCCCGTGCCGCAGCCGGTCGTCGCCGAGCAGCTCGCGCAGCGCGGCCCGGCCCCGGCCCAGATCGGCGGCGAGCAGCGGCTCTCCCTCGGCCAGCAGCTTCTCCAGCGCGCGGGTCCGCTCCAGCCAGAGCGCCAGCCGGTCGCCCGCCTCCTCGCCCAGGTCCGCCACCGCCCGCAGGGCGGCCCCGGGATCGGCGGGCAGCCGCCCGTTGTGGACCTGGCGCCGCAGCCGCAGCAGTTCGCGGCGGTGCGCCGCGCCCGGCCCGCCCGGCTCCGGATCGGTCGCGCCGACCGCCCGGTGCAGCGCCTCGCTCAGCCACTGCGCGTCCGCCCGCAGCGCCTCCTCGGCGGCGAGCACGTCGGCCGCCCAGCGCCCGGTGTCCCGGCAGCGCAGCGCGTCGGCCGCGGCCAGCGGCAGGCCGGCGACGCGCAGCATGAAGCGCTCGCCGGTGTGCCATTCGGTGGTGGTGTCCATCCTGGTCCCCCTGCTTCTCTCGTGGCCCGGTCAGGCGATCTCGTGGCGGAAGTCGGCGGGCCGCGGCCGCTCGTGGCCGAGCAGCATGATCAGCAGCGGTGCCTCGTCGGTGTCCGCCAGCCCCAGCCGCTCGGCGTACGAGACGTTGTCGAAGCCCAGCGCCACGCCCGCGCCGAGCCCGTGGGCGGCGGCGGTGGTGTAGAAGGTCTGCGCGATCGCGCCCACGGCCGCCCCCATGAGGCGGTAGCCCCGGTCGCCGACCGCGTCGAGGACCGCGGTGGTCCGCACGGTCGGCACCAGAACGGCACCCGCCTGTTCCAGGTTGTAGTTGGACAGGAAGTAGTTGGCCTGGAGGAACGGTCCGGGCGGCCCCGGCACCACCAGCCGCAGCGCGTGCTCCGCCGGGTCGTAGGCGTAGCTGCCCGGCTCGATCCCCTCGACGTGGTTGACGAAGGCGTACAGCGAGGTCAGCGGCGGCCCGTCGGGCCGCTCCGCCTCACTGCCGGGCCGCGTCGCCGCGCAGTCCGCCAGCGCCGCCGCCAGCTGCTCCGCCGTCACCGCCCGGGTCGCGTCGAAGCGGCCGAAGCTGCTGCGCCGGGCCCGCAGCGCGGCGGCCTCCTCCATCGGGGGAGCCGCCGGGGCGGGCAGGGGTACGGTCCGCCCGCCCCGCGGCGGGTACGCGGCGGCGGCGTCGAGCGCGCCGGGCGCCGGACGGTCGCCGGCCCGCCCGAGGGTGGCCCCGTGGATCCGCTCCAGCGTCTCGAAGGCCAGCACGGTGCGGGACCGCTCCGAGTCCCGGTGGCGGACCCCGGCGCCCGCCGACGGAACCCCGGCGGGGCGGGCCGCGTCGCCCTCCCACTCCAGGGGGAGCACCGCGAAGACGCCCTCCTCCCCGGGGGCCACGCCGAGCAGCCGGGCGAGGCGCTCCTCGTCGAACCAGAGCGCGGGCGCGATCCGCAGCCCGTACGCGCGGGCCCACAGCCGCCAGGTCTGCACCAGCGCGCCCACGTCCATGCTGACCGCGTGGAAGGAGAAGCTGTTGTACTTGAAGGAGTTCTGCCAGTACTTGACGCTCAGCACCAGGTACTGCGAGGACCCCTCCTCAGGGCCGTGGCCCAGCGCCTCCCGCACGTCACCGGTGACGTCGCCGGCCAGCAGCCGGCGCAGCCCGTGCTGGTGCGGGGCGTAGTGGTACAGGCCCGGGGTGAGCGGCCCGCCCGCACCGGCCGCCCAGTACACGCCGACCGGGTAGAGACCGCCGCCCGAGGCGGTGCCCCGCGACCAGTTGGCCTGCGTGTAGTGGGGGAGCGCCGCCAGGTCGGTGTTGGCCTGCACGCCCAGGCGCCGGCCGGTCAGCCCGTACGAGTCCTGGAGCATCCCGGACAGCAGCGGCAGGGTGAACCCCGGCGCGGGGCGCGGCCCGCCGGCCGCCGGATCCGGCAGCGGCAGGGTCTCCGCGCCGGGGTAGTACTTCGCCTTGCGGGGGCGGTCGGCCCAGTCGGGCACGAAGTCGACGGGCTCCATGGGCACCCTGCCCCGGTACATGATGGCGCTGGCGTAGTCATGGGCGTAGCCCACGGGTCCTCCTCGGTTGGTGCGGCCGTGCCGGGCGGGCCGGCGGCCGGGTCAGGGGAAGGGGTGCGGGGCCGGGTTGAGGTCGGCCGGCTCCAGGTCGCGCCCGCGCAGCCCCGCCTCGCGCAGGGCCGTGCGCATGCGCGGCATGCCCAGCGCGCGCTGCCTCGACCAGCCGAAGTCGATCGGCAGCAGCCCCGGCACCAGCACGCTCACGGTGTGCAGGCCCAGTGCCCGCTGCTCCGGCAGGGTCTGGTCGACCACCACCACGTCGAACCCCCCGGCGGCGACGGCCTCCACGCACCGCGCCAGGTCCTCGGCCACGTCGTCCGACACCCCCTCGGGGCCCAGCAGCGACGACACCGGCCGCAGCGGCCCCCGCGAGGGCCCGCGCAGCAGGAAGTCGGCGTGGCGGCCCATCTCCGGCACCCCGTACACCAGCGGGTGGTCGTGCAGGGCGGTGACCAGGTCGAAATCGGCGGCCATCGCGCGCAGCCGCTCCTCGTCCCGCTCGGTGCGCCCGGGCAGGTTCACGGCGTCCGTGGCGATCTCGCACAGCGCCGAGTCCAGCGCCGATTCCGGGTCCAGCCCGGCCCCCGCCCCGAAGCACATCCGGCCGGGGCCGCCGTCGAACCGCTCGGCGACCGCGGTCACCACCGGGATCGGGAAACTGATCCGCGTGTCGAAGAACCGCGCCCGGTACCCGTACAGGGCGAGCCGGTCGACCATGGCCCGCGTCGAGGCCCTGGAGCTGGTGGCCGGGTCGATCTCGGGCAGCGGCTGCCGCCCGTACCAGGTCAGCAGGAAGGCGTCCCGCTCGACCACCTCCATCAGCCCGAAGTAGGCGGCCTCGGCCAGACTCCCGCCGGAGGCGCAGCCGTTGGAGCTCTCCTGCACGAACCGGTTCTCCAGACCCGGCGCGTGGTAGTACGTCAGCACCTCCGGTACCAGCCGCGGCTGCCGGTCGCGCAGCGACCAGCCCCACACCCACGGGATCTCCCGGTCCGGGTCGAAGGGCCGCACCCGGGGGTTGTCCCGGTAGAACGCCTCGCTGTACAGGCCCACCCGCCGCGGGTCGACGGCCTCGGCCCCGAAGCCGTTCAGCGAGCCGGTGACGCTGGTCGTGCGCGACCGCGAGCGCATCCCCGCGTACCGCTCCAGCCCCTCCAGCACGCCGACCCGGGCGCTGCGGTCGAAGGAGTCCGTGTGCCCGCCCCAGAACGTCTCGCGCAGGTACTCGCCGGAGCGCATCGAGAAGCAGCCGATGGTCGCGGAGGTGGACGTCGAGGAGATGTCCTGCACCAGCGAGGGCCCCAGCGCCCCGCACAGCGGGTTGGCGAACGCCGCCACGTCGATGGCGTACGCCTCCACGGGCCGGGTACGGAACGCCCCCGGCCGGTACTTGGGCGCCGGCTCCGGATCCAGCGCCCGGGCCGTGTCCGCCTCGGGCGTCCCGCACACCGGGCACTCCGGATCGGGCACCAGCGGGTACCCCCGCACGCCCCCGCTCCGCAGGTCCAGCACCCACACCCCGGGGAACACCCCGCCCGCCGCCCCGGCGGAGCCGGAGCCCGCCGAGACCACCAGCGCGGCCAGCGCGTCGGCGGCGAAGGCGTGCGCGTACGGCCAGCCGCCCGCCGCCCGGGTCCCGCCGCCCAGCTCCAGGGCGTCCCGCAGCGCGACCGAC
Organism: Streptomyces sp. NPDC037421; assembly: GCF_055602105.1. Classification (NCBI taxonomy): domain Bacteria; kingdom Bacillati; phylum Actinomycetota; class Actinomycetes; order Kitasatosporales; family Streptomycetaceae; genus Streptomyces; species Streptomyces sp. NPDC037421. The sequence continues at coordinate 211,497 of NZ_JBVJWV010000001.1, read as the reverse complement.
CGCACCGCCTGCCAGCGCCGCTCCAGGCACCGCGCGCACCCCGGCCCGTCCCCCGGGAGGGGGCCCACCACGGCCTGGTGCCCGTAGAGGGCCACCGGGACCGCGCCGGCCGGCACCTCCCGGTCCCGGGCGGCGAACGCGTCCCGCAGCCCCAGCGCCGACACGGCCACCGGCGGCCCGCCCAGCGCGGCCACCGAGCGCTCCAGCAGCGCCGTGAACCGCCCGGCGGCCTCCCGCCCGAGCCCGTCCGCCACCGCGGCGGATCCGCTACGCGTCATCGCCGGACTCCCGGACCGCCGCCGCGGCGAGCAGCACCCGCACGGCGTGGATCCCCGCCCCGGCCAGCTCCGCGGACCCGGTCGGGACCGCGTACGCGTCGAGCCCCGCCCCGGCCAGGAACTCCAGCACCCGCTCCCAGGACGTACCCGGCCCCGCCGCCACGGGCGCGGCCGGCTCCCCGGACACCGCCAGCGCGCGCGGGTCCAGGTCCCGCATCAGGGGATCGCGGCCCGCGTCGGCGGTCTCCGCCCCGTACTGGACCCCGCCCAGCAGCTCCCGCAGGGCCGCGACCGCCGCCGTACGCCGGTCCAGGCCCTCGCCCAGCGCCCAGCGCTCCCCGGCGCGCGCGAGCAGCACCTGCACTCCGGAGCGCGCGCCCTCCCCGAGGTCCAGCAACTCCGGCTCCACCTCCAGCCGGTCCGCCGACCGCAGCAGGAAACCGAGTTCGGCGTCCTCCCCGTCGCGCTCCGGCAGCGGCACCCGGGCCGCCTCCGCCCCGCGCACCGCGCGCAGCAGCGCGGCGTGCCCGAGCGCCGACAGCAGCCCGGCCGCGGCCGCGTCGGCGGGGGAGGGGCCGGCCCCGGCCCCGGCGCGGGTGCGCTCGAAGAGCCGTTCGGCGTTGTGCGGGCCGAACGGCCGTACCGCGCCCGCCGGGACCAGTACGGACTCCTTCGTCAGCAGGGACACCGCGAGCTGGTACGCGGACGCCTCGCCCGGTATCCCGGAGGCCGTCGCCAGCCGAGCCGCGTCCACCGCGCCCGGCCCCGCGGAGGCGCCGACCACGTCGCGGGCCGGCACCACGTGCTCCGCGTACACCAGCGCCGCCGCGTCCAGGGCCCGCATCCGGGCCCCGGCCACGTGGTGGACGTCGAACGCGGCCACGGTGCGGGTCTCCCCGTGCCCGAGGCCCAGCTCCACCACCCCGGCCTTCAGCGGGATCTGGGTGAGCTCCTCGTCCGCGTACCGGGTGAACACCCCCGCGTACGGGCGCACCAGGGCGGAGCGCCGGTTCAGCTCCTCGACCAGCTCGTCCGCCTCCCGGGCGGTCTCCAGCGTCGGCAGTGCGGGCGTTGCCGAGGTACCGGCGGCGGTGAGGTCCACAGGAGCGGCCTCGGTCTCCCCGGGCGCGCAGAACGGGCAGCGCGGGTGCGGGAAGAGCGGCTCGGCGGTGACGTCCAGCGAGGCGGTGTCCTGGACGAGGAGCCGTCCGGCGGTCTCGGCGGGCAGGGAGCCGGAGGCCGCGCGGAACACCTCGTACCCGAGCAGGTTGCCGATCATCGCGGCCAGCGGCCGCCCCGGCACCGGGCCCTCGGCGAGGGGCGCCTCCGGCAGCGCGAGGGCGCTCCAGAGCGCGGCCGCCGCCGGGCCGCCGCGCGCCGAGCCCAGCCTCAGGGCCGCGCAGGACCAGCAGCCGGCGGTGCCGTGCGCCATGAGCGGGCCGACCACCGCGTCGTTCCCGTACGACCAGGCGGGCAGCAGGGTGCGCCCCTCGGGGACCCCGGCGCGCAGCAGCGGCAGCAGCCGGGCCGGTGCCGCCGCCCCGCCGGTCACCACGACGAAGTCGTACTCCTCCAGCCCGTCCCAGCCGAGCGGCTGTCCGGGCAGCGTGCGGATCTCCGCCGGACAGCCGTCGGCGACGGCCTCGGCAGCCTCGGCCCGTACCCCGTCCGCGTCGGCCCCCGGCAGCACGCCGATGACGGCGCAGCCGTTGCGCACCAGGCTCAGCGCGCACCAGCGGGCCACCGCGTCCTCGCCGAGGACGGCGACCCGGGTGCCGCGGAAGCGCAGGAAGCGGGCTTCGGCGTCGTCGGCGTAGTGGTCGGCGTAGGCGATCTGCGGCGCGAATCTGCGGGCCACGTCCGGCGGCGGCGCGGCGGCCCGCTGCGCTCGCGCGGGCTCGGCGACGGAACGGGCGAAGTCCCGTTCGTACAGGGTCTTGACGAGTTCGCCGACCATCGCGCGCTGGGAGTCGCCCAGTCCCTGACACAGCTCGGTGACGGTGTGCTCGCCGGTCAGGTGCGGGACGATCAGCGTGGCGAACCGGTACGCGGTGCGGGCGGTGAGGCGGAAGCCCCCGTCGGAATTGTGGAACAGCACGCCGTCGGGCGTTTCGGTGAAGAGCACGTCCCGGCGGATCCTGGGGCGTGTCGCGGCAACGTACTGATAGCTGTCCAGGGACATGGAACACCTCTGATTGCGGTCTGGTGGGGACAAAGACGTGAGGTGGGAAATGTCGGGGAGGCGGGCGGGGCCGCCTCAGCGGGGCAGGAGGACCGCGGCGCCGGCCCGGCCCCGGGCCAGCCACCGCGCGTACACGCGGAGGAAGGCGTGGATCCGGTAGGGCTCGCCGGGCGGCCCGTCCTCCAGCATCCCGGCCTCCACGAGCTGTTCGAGCACGCTCTCTTCCGCGGCTGTGGCGGGACCGGAGCCGGGCTCGAGCGAGCCCAGCCGCAGGAACGCCTCCCGCAGATCGGGCGGGAGCGCGCCGACGGCCTGCCCGAAGACCTCCGGCACCGACAGCCGGGGGTCCTCGGCGAGGGCCAGCCGGCCCGGCGGGTCCTCCGCCAGCCAGGCCGCGCAGTCGGCGACGGACAGTCCCGGCCGGGTCAGCAGCCGCCCGGCGGCGATCCGCAGCGCGAGCGGGAAGTACCCGCAGACGGCGGCCAGTTCGCGCGCGGCCGGCTCCTCGCCCGTGATCCGGTCGGCTCCGACGAGACCGGTGAGCAGTGCGTGGGCCTCGGCCGGTGCGAGCACGTCGAGCCGGTGCACGGAGCCGCCGTGCGTGGCGACCGCCGCCGCCAGGGCGCGCCGGCTGGTCACCAGTACGGTGGCGCCGCCGGTCTCCGGCAGCAGCGGCAGCACCTGGCCCGCGCCGGCCGCGTTGTCGAGGATCAGCAGCCGCCGGCCGTCGCCGCCCGGTCCGGGCAGCAGCTTGCGGGCCTCCTCGGTGTCGAGGGGGCTCCCGTCGGGCCGGGCCAGGTCGATGGCGGACACCCCGCCCGGGAAGGCCCCCCGGACCTCGTACGCGCTCTGCTGCGCGAGCGCCGACTTGCCGATCCCGGGTGCTCCGGAGACGACCAGCAGCCGGGGGCCGCCGGTGTCGGTGAGGCGCAGGGCCAGGGCCCGCAAGTCCGCCGCGCGTCCGGCGAAACCGGGCACCGGCGGTGGTCCGGCGCGCTCCAGGGCGCGGTCGTGGACGGCGGCGGCGGGGCGGGGCGGGGCCGGTTCGAGGACCTCGGGGCGGGCGGCCGGGCCCAGTTCCTCGGCCCGCAGGATCGCCAGCTCCAGGCGGCGCAGGCCCGGACCGGGGTCGACGCCCAGTTCCTCGCGCAGCCGCTCCCGCACGGTGCGGTACTCGGCGAGCGCCTCCGCCTGCCGGCCGGTGCGGTAGAGGGCCTCGACGAGCTGCTCGGTGAAGCGCTCGCGGACGGGCTGGCGGCGGGCGCCCTCGTACAGGTCGACGAGCACCTGATGGCAGTTGCCGGCGGCCAGTTCGAGGTCGCACACCCGCTCCAGGACCCGTAGCCGCTCCTGTTCGAGGGCGGGCACCGCGTCCCGCTGGAGCATGCCCGAAGCCACGTTCGACAGGGGCTGCCCCTGCCAGAGGGAGAGGGCCTCGCGCAGCCGGTACAGCTCCTCGGGCGTCCCGGCGGCGGCCCGCGCCTGCGCGGTCAGCAACCGGAACAGCACGAGGTCGAGCGTCTCGGTGTCGTTGCGCATCCGGTATCCGCCCGGCACGGCCTCGATGGTGGTCGCGGATATGCCGTATTTCGCGAATAACCGGCGCAGCCGCAGCACACAGGTCTGGAGTGCGGCCCGGGCCGTCGCGGGAGGCTCCTCGTCCCATACGGCACGCAGCAGATAGCCGGTGGAAACCACGGCGCCGGGATGGAGCAGAAGGGCGGCGAGGAGACTGGTCGGCTTGGATGGTTTGAGAACTACTGTCTCGGGGCCGTGCGCAATACTCAAGGGCCCCAAAAGCTGGAACCGCATTGATGGTCCCCCGTGTCGGGTCACGTGTGTCGCAGATGAGCGTGACGGGGGCGTCATTCCCGCGAGCGGCCGTGACGGACACGCCTCCGGAAAAGTCCGGACCAGTGCCCGCGGCTGCTCGCCGCTCCCCGTTGGGCGGTGAATAACTGGAACCCTACAGAACGGATCTTGTGAAAGTCGAGTTCGGATACGGATCAATTCCGGCGTACCCGGCCTTCTTCTCCTCTCCGTCACCCCGGGAATCCGTGGAGTTACCGCCGGTTCGCCAATTCTGTTCACAGCTAAACGAGTCCGGATAAAGGATCGCTTGAGTATGGAGGGGGGGAGCATTGGCGGCCGGCTCCCGCATGGCCGGATCGGATGGCGGATTGGCGGATTCCGGATAGTGATCCGGAACCGGAATCCGCCGTCGCAGGAGGATCGCGGGAGGACTACTCGAAGCGCGCGGTGTCGCCCGCCCCGCGGCGCAGGATCTCCGCCCCGCCGCCGGAGAAGTCGATGACGGTGGTCGGCCGGGTGCCGCAGTCCCCGGAGTCGACGACGGCGTCCACCACGTGGTCGAGCCGCTCCTTGATCTCCCAGCCCTGGGTCAGCGGCTCGTCCTCGTCCGGCAGCAGCAGGGTGCTGGAGACCAGCGGCTCGCCCAGTTCGGCGAGCAGGGCCTGGGCGACGAGGTGGTCCGGGATCCGGACCCCGACCGTCTTCTTCTTCGGGTGCAGCAGCTGGCGCGGCACCTCCGAAGTGGCCTTCAGGATGAAGGTGTAGGCGCCCGGGGTAGCCGCCTTGACGGCCCGGAACACGTCGTTGTCCACGTACACGAACTGCCCCAGCTGGGCGAAGTTCTGGCACACGAGGGTGAAGTGGTGCTTGTCGTCGAGGTTGCGGATGGACCGGATCCGCGCGATGCCGTCGCGGTTGCCCAGCTGACAGCCCAGCGCGAAACAGGAGTCCGTCGGGTACGCGATGAGCGCGCCTGAGCGGATGGAGTCCGCCACGCCGGTGAGGGTGCGGCGCTGGGGATTCTCGGGGTGAACGTCGAAGTACTTCGCCATCCGCCGAGCCTACGGGACCGGACCGCCGCACTCCGGCGGTCGCGCGGGTACTCCGTCCGGGTTCACTTGGGGCGCCCGTTCGGGCGCAGCGCCGAGTTTATGATCATCGTTTCGGCTTCCCGTCCTCTTTGATGCTGCCATCCGGCCGAGGGACAAAGGTGGAGGGCTGCGTGGCGAAGTCACGGACGAAGGCGTGGAGCGGCGCGGTCGCCGCGGTGACGGGGGCCGCCGCGCTGGCCCTCGCCGCCGCACCCGGCCGCACGGCCGAGGCGGCGGCCCCCGGCGCCGCCCCGGAGGCGGCGGTCACCCTGCTGGTCGGCCACGCCCTGGACGGCGGGGTCCGCGCCGACTCCGCCGTGTGGTGCGCGGCCGGAGCCTTCCGCGGGAGCCGCTGCGGCACCTGGCAGGAGCAGCGGGTGCTCGCCACCGCCCGGGGCGGCACCGTCCTGTGGGACCCGGCCCTCGGCGACGCCGGTGAACTCCCCACGGACTCGGGCTCCCCGCTGGAGATCACCCTCGCCCGGGCGGAGGCCGGCCGCCTCACAGACGTCACCGTCACCGACGGGCACGGCCGCCACCTCGCCGGCGAGCTCGGCCCGGACGGCGGACACTGGCGCAACACCGAACCCCTGCGCGCGGGGGAGGGCTACACCGTCCGCGTCGGCGCCCAGGACGGCCGCGGCGCCCCCGTCGGCGTGAGCATGGTCTTCCGGACCGCACCGCCCGACGCGCCCGCCGACGGGGGCAGGCTCACCGCCGAGTTCGGCCCCCGCCCGGGCACGTACGGCGCCGGCGAGGTCGTCACCGCCGAACTCAGCCACCCCGTCCCCGCCGACGACCCCGACGCCCGCGCCCGCGTCGAGCAGGCCCTCCAGGTGACCTCGCGGCCCCAGGTGGAGGGAGCCTGGCACTGGGTCGACAGCTCGACCCTGCACTTCCGGCCCCGCACGTACTGGCCCGCCCACACCGTCGTCCGCGTCCGCAGCGGCCTCGACGGGGTCGGACTCGGCGAGCACGGCTACGGCGGCCCCTCCGAGCCCCTGGAGTTCACCGTCGCGGACCGCATCGAGGCCGTCACCGACTCCGCCGCCCACGAGATGACCGTACGCCGCAACGGACGCGTCATCAGGACCATCCCCGTCACCACCGGAAAGGCCGGCTTCCGCACCCGCAGCGGCGTCAAGGTCGTCCTCGGCAAGGAGTACAAGGTCCGCATGCGCGGCGACAGCGTCGGCATCAAGAAGGGCACCAAGGAGTTCTACGACCTCCCCGTCTTCTACGCGACACGGGTCACCTGGAGCGGGGAGTACGTCCACGCCGCGCCCTGGTCCGTCGAGTCCCAGGGCGAGGAGAACGTCAGCCACGGCTGCACCGGCATGTCCACCGCGGACGCCGCCTGGTTCTACGAGACCGTCCGCGAGGGCGACATCGTCGAGGTGGTCAACAGCGGCGGCGAGCGGATGGACCCCTTCGGCAACGGCATCGGCGACTGGAACATGGACTGGCGCACCTGGCTCTCGGGCAGCGCCCTGACCCCGGCGGCCGCCGCGCACCGGCCGGCGGACGCCCCCTCCCGCCTCGACCCGACGACCTGAGGAGTGGCCCCCCTCGCGCCGCCCCGCCCCGCGCGGCCCGCTGCCGGACCGCGCCGGGTGCTGCTCGCGGGCTCCGCCGGGAACTTCACCGAGTGGTACGAGTTCGGCGTCTACGGCGCCTTCGCCACGGTCATCGCCGACCGGTTCTTCACCCCCTCGTCCGCGGCCGGCCAGGGCGGCGCCGGCCCGCTGGTCGCCACCTACGCCTCCTTCGCGGTGTCCTTCTTCTTCCGGCCCGCCGGAGCCCTGCTCTTCGGCCGCCTCGGCGACCGCATGGGCCGCCGCCCCGCCCTGGTCCTCGTCATCGCCCTGATGACCCTGGCCACCACCCTGATCGGTCTCCTCCCGACCCGGGCCGCCATCGGACCCGCCGCCCCCTGGCTGCTCACCCTGCTCCGCGTGCTGCAAGGGCTGTGCCTGGGCGGGGAGTTCGGCGGGGCCGTGGCCCTGATGACGGAATCGGCGCCGCCGGGCCGGCGCGGCCGACACGGTGCCTGGCAGTCCTTCACCGTCGCCCTGGGCCTGCTCGCCGGCGCGGCCGTCGCCGCCCTCCTGGCCGGGCTGCTCTCCCCGGCGGCCCTGCACGCCTGGGGCTGGCGGATCCCCTTCCTGCTGGCCCTGCCGCTCGGCCTGGCCGCGTACCGCCTGCGCTCCGGCCTGCCGGACGAACCACCCCCGGAGCCGCCGCACAAGGCCGGCCCGCCGCCGGGAGCCGCCCGGTCCGCACCCGCGCCCGTACCGCCGGTGGCCGTGCCGCCGTCGCCGGAGGCAGTGCCCCACGGCCGCGCCGGAGCCGGCCTCACCGGAGCCGGCCTCACCGGAGCCGCCGGGAGCGGCGCCGGTGCCGCCCGGGCCGTCCTCCTCGGGGTCGCTCGGCTCATGGGCTGGTCCGCGGCCGGGTACACCTTCCTCGTGGTGCTGCCCTCCTACCTCCAGACCACGCTCGGCGCCTCCTTCGGGCAGGCCCTGACCGCGACCGCCCTCGCCAACCTCGGCTTCGCCGCCGCCATCCTGCCCGCCGGGATCCTCAGCGACCGGGTCGGCCGCCGCCCCGTCATGCTCGCCGGGGCCCTCGGCGTCACCCTCCTCGCGTTCCCGCTGCTCCACGTCCTCCAGGACCCCGCCGCCACCGCCCCCGCCAAGGCCGCCGCCGTCCTCGGCGCGGGCGCCACCGTCGGGCTCCTCGCCGGCCCCGGGCCCGCGATGCTCGCCGAGATGTTCCCCGCCCGGGTGCGCTGCACCGGCCTCGGACTGGCGTACGCCCTCACCGGCGCCGTGTTCTCCGGCTGCGCGGGCCTCGTCGTCACCGCCCTGACCGCCGCCACCGGCGACCACGACGTCCCCGCCTACTACGCCGCCGGCACCTGCGCCCTCAGCGCCGTCGCCCTGGCCGGGCTGCGCGGCGACGACCACAGGAGGCCCCTGGAATGAGGGTGATCGGCCTGATGTCGGGCACCTCGTACGACGCCGTCGACGCGGCCGCCGCCCGGCTCACCCTGGAGGACGGCGGCGAGACCCTGCGGCTGGTGCCGTTCGGACTGGTCAGCGCCCCCTACGAGGACGGCCTGCGCGACGCCCTCGCGGCGGCCCTGCCGCCCGCGCCCACCACCCTGGCCGACGTCTGCCTGCTCGACACCCGCATCGGGCAGGCCTTCGCCGCCCTCGCGGTCCGCGCCGAGCGCGAACTGTGCGCCGGCCGCGCCGACCTGATCGCCTCGCACGGCCAGACCGTCTACCACTGGACCGACGCCGGGCAGGTCCACGGCACCCTCCAGCTCGGCCGCCCCGCCTGGATCGCCGAAGCCACCGGCCGCCCCGTCGTCTGCGACTTCCGCCCCCGCGACATCGCGGCCGGCGGCCAGGGCGCCCCGCTCGTCGGCCTCGTCGACCTGATGCTGCTGCGCGGCCGCCCCGGCACGCCCGCCGCCCTCAACATCGGCGGCATCGCCAACCTCACCGCCCTGCCCCGGTCCGGCCCGCCCGTGGCCTTCGACACCGGCCCCGGCAACGCCCTGATGGACGCCGCCGTACGCGAACTCACCGGCGGCCGGCTCGGATACGACGAGGACGGCGCCCTCGCCGCCGCCGGCCGGGTCCACGAACCGCTCCTGCTGCGCCTGCTCGCCGAGCCCTACTACCGGCTGCCCGCGCCCAAGAGCACCGGCAAGGAGCTCTTCCACCACGGCCACCTGCGCGCCGCCCTCGACGGCTGCGCGGCCCTCCCGCCGCAGGACCTCCTCGCCACCCTCGCCCGGCTCACCGCCCGGACCGTCGCCGACGCCCTGCGCCCGCTGGGCGTCACCGAGGTCGTCGCCTCCGGCGGCGGCACCCGCAACCCGGCCCTCATGGCCATGCTCCGCGAGGAACTGCCCCCGCGCACCGCCCTGCTGGATTCGGCGGCACTGGGACTGCCCGCCGCGGCCAAGGAGGCGTACGCCTTCGCCGTCCTCGGCTTCCTCACCCTGCACGGCCTGCCCGGCAACGCCCCCGGGTGCACCGGGGCCCGGGGGCCCCGGGTGCTCGGCTCCCTCACCCCGGGCCGCGAGCCGCTGCGGCTTCCGCCCGCGCCGTCCCGGCCGCCGGTACGGATCGCCGTGGGCCCGCCGTGAGCGCGGCCGGCTCCGCCCCGCGCACCAGCCGCAGCCCCGCCCGGCGCGAGCAAACGGCGGTGGTGCCGGGCGGCAGCGTCCGTACCCGCTGCCCCGGCCGGTCCGGCAGCAGCGCGAGCAGCGCCGGGACGGCCGAGGCGAAGCACAACCGCCCCCGGCCGGGATCCCAGTGGTAGTGGACCGGAGTGCCGTCCGCCCCGCAGGCGGCCAGGACCAGCACCGGTTCGGCGCGCGCGTCGACCACGGCCGCCGCGTACGCGCCCTTGAGGTGCGCCGCGAACTCCGCGCCGTCCAGCTCGAAGGCGGAGTGCGCCAGCGCCGCGTCGTTCCGGTCGGCGACCGGGAGGCCGCGTACCTCCAGCCGGGTGGCCAGGGCGAGCCGGCCGTCGATCCCGCCGTCGAGGACCGCGGCGATCCCGCCCCGCTCGAAGACCCGGCCGGACGCCAGCGCCCACCCCCCGCCGCGGCTCAGGCACGTCCCGCCGGGAGTGCCCGTGCGCAGCTGCGCGGCGGCGGCGCGCAGCCGGTGCGCCGGGAGGCCGGCGCCGAAGTGGCCGAGGAACGGGTACATGGTGATCACTTCCTTGAGAGCGTTCGGCCCGGGGCGGGGAGTCCTCCGTCCCGGCCGCCCGGGACGGAGACCCGGGCGCGGTCCCGGGCCCGGTCCGGTGCCGGGATCCGCCGGCCGGCGGGCACGAGGTCGGTGAGTGCGGCTTCCAGCAGGCCCGCGGGGACCGGGGCCAGCAGGGAGCCGTGGTGTGCGTACGGATCGCCCAGCCCGCGCAGCAGCACCATGCGGGCCTCCTCCCGGCCCCCGGTCACGGCCGCCGCGAGCTCGCTCGGGCGGATCCCGTCGGGCAGGGTCCGGGCGGCGCCGGCGCGGGTCAGCAGGTCCTCGTGGGCCGCTTCGTCCGCCGGGCCCAGCAGCCCCAGGCGGCGGGAGACCGCGGCGGCGGCGCGCAGGCCCAGGGCGAGCGCGTCCCCGTACGGGAGTTCCGGTCCGGCGAGGCTCCGCACCGCCCGGGCGACGGGCTCGCCGTAGCGCAGGGCGGCGGCGGGGCCGCGCCCGAGCGGGTCGTGGGAGCCGAGTGCGGCCCTGGCCTCCAGGCAGAGGGAGACGTACGACGCCAGCGTCTGCGGGTCGTACCCGCCGCCGGGCCGCAGCCGGGGGGCCACGCGCCCGGCCGACGCCGGCACGACGGCCAGTACGGTGCGCAGCAGCGGGCTCAGCCCGGCGCGCAGCCTGTGCGGCGGCAGGGTCGCGAGGTACTCCAGCTGGATCCGGACCAGAGCCGGCGCCGAGATCCGGCCGCCCGGACCCGCCACCGACAGGGCCGTGTCCGTCATGGCCCGCAGGGTGGCGGGCAGGCGGACCAGGGCCGGCCGGGTGCCGTCGGCGTACCGGGCCCGGTCGGCCGCTTCGATCACGCGGCTGCCGCCGAGCGCGACGGCGAGGGCGCCGTCCGGGACCACGAGGGGGCCTTCGCCGTCGGGCCACAGCACTCCGGCGGGCGCGGCCGCGCCCAGCAGGCGCAGGACGCCCGCCGCGTGCTCGCGCGGCAGGCCGGGGTCGGTGACCAGGGCGATCCGGCCCGGGGCGAGGTCCCGCAGGACGTCGGGGAGTTCGTCCGCCGAGCCGTCCCCGCAGCGGATCTGCACGGGGACGTGCGCCGGGCCGCAGAGCAGGGACCGGTCGATGCGGACGGAGGAGAGGTGTGCGGACATGCCGCTCACGATCCGGGCGCCCGCACCCCAGGGGCATGAGGCCCAGACCCCTTCCCGGTCCCTCCGGCCCGGTCCCACCCCGTCCGGCCCGGTCACTCAGAGCGACTGGTCGTGACTGGTAGTGTCGATCCGTGGACGAAGAAGACCGAACCATTCCCAGGGTCTTGATCGTCGACGACCACCCCCTGTTCCGCGAGGGCCTGCGGGCCGCCCTGGAGAGCACCCGGGGCGCGGTCGTCGTAGCCGAGGCCGAGACCGGCGGCGAAGTCCCGGACGCGGTGGACCGGCACCGGCCGGACGTGGTCGTGATGGACCTGTCCCTGCCCGACGTCTCCGGGATCGAGGCCACGCGCCGCCTCGCCGGCACCCACCCCGGGCTGCCCGTCCTCATGCTCACCATGTCCGACGACGACGGCAGCCTGCTCGCCGCCCTCCAGGCGGGCGCCCGGGGCTACGTGGTCAAGGGCGCGGGCTCCGAGGAGGTGCTGCACGCGCTGCGCACGGTCGCGGCGGGCGGCGCCGTCATCGGCTCCGAGATCGCCGCCCGGCTCTCGGAGCTCCTGGCCGGCGGCCGGCGGCGCGACGCCGGACAGCTCTTCCCCTCCCTGACCTCCCGTGAGGTGGAGGTCCTCGAACTGATCGCGCGGGGCCACGACAACCGGCGCATCGCCCGGGAGCTGGTCCTGTCCGAGAAGACGGTCCGCAACCACATCACCCACGTCTTCGAGAAGCTCCAGGTCACCTCCCGCGCCGAGGCCGTGGCCCGGGCCCGGGACGCGGGCCTGGGCGGCGACGGCTGAGACCCCGGACGCCCGGAAACCGGGGCACCCGCCCCATGCGCCCGGGACCGGGGGCGCACCAGGCTGGATACCAACGCACCGAGCGGCCGGGGAGGCCGACATGCGCACAGCGAACCGGACCACCGCGAGCACGCCCCGCTCGGGGCCGGAGATGCTGCCCGCCTACGCCGTCTGCGTCCTCACCATGCTCGCCGCCATCACCTGGGGCATCGTCACCCTCACCCACATCGGCCACCCCGCGCTGCGCAGCGTACGGCTCCACCTCGCCGCCGACCACGTGCTCGTCGGCCTCGGCATCGCCCTCACCGGCATGGTCTTCGCCGCCCGGCGGACCGCCCGGCTCCTCGGCTGGCTCATGCTCTGCTCCGGCTGCGCGCTCACCCTCGCCCAGGTGGTGCCGCAGACCGCCGTGGTGCACGGAGCGGGCCCGCGCGTGCTCACCGCCGTGTTCATCCTGGTGGCGGTCGCCTTCACGCTGATCAACGTCATCATCTACCCCATGCCGCTGTGGCTGCCCACCGGCCGCTTCCCCCGGTGGGGCGCGCCGTACGTGGCCTTCACCGCCCTCTTCAGCGCCGCCCAGCAGTACTACGTCTTCACCCGCCCCGGCTTCGTCTACTACGGGGTCGAGACCCCCATCGCCGGCGCCGGATGGGACGGCCTGGAACGCCTGCTGACGCCGTGGATGGACACCGCCTCGCGCTGGGTGCCGCCCTTCATCGCGGGCATCGGCATCCTCGTCATGGCGGTCCGCTGGCCCCGCACCGCCAGGTCCGACCGCCCCTACGCGATCCTGGCGGTGCCCTACCTGCTGTGGATCGCGGTGATCGCCGTCAACCAGTACGGCGACCCGCCGATGGGCTTCGAGGTCGTCATCGTCTACCTCGCCGCCGCGTCCTGGCCGGCGACCGTGGGCTACGTGCACATCCGGGAGCGCACCTGGGCCCTGGACCGGGCGGGGCGGCGCATCCTGACGGCCTTCGTGCTCACCTTCGGCCTGTTCATGGCCTACGCGGGCGGCGCCTTCGTCCTCGACTACTTCGCGCCCGGCTCCCTGACCCCCGAGTCCGGGCTGATGGCCTGCCTCACCCTGCTGGTGGGCGTCCTGCTGCGGCCCACCGCCCGCTGGGCCGCCCGGCTGGTCGACCGCTACTACTACGGCGAACGCGCCCAGCCCTACCAGGCGGTGCGCGCCCTCGCCGACCGGCTCAGCCACGCCCTCGACCCCGGGGACATGCCCCGCCTGCTGTGCGACACGGTGGTGCACACGCTCCGGCTGCCCGCCGCCCGCCTGGTGATCCGCACCCGGCACGGGGACCGCGAACTGGCCCGCCTGGGCAGCCCCGGCAGCGGCGACGAGGCCTTCCCCCTGGTCCACCGGGACCACGCCATCGGCCACCTCTACGTTCCGCCGCGCGCGGGCGAACTCGCCCTCGACCAGCAGGACCGCGAGGCCGTGCGGATCCTGGCCGACCACAGTGCGCCCGCCATCGCCTCCCTCCAGCTCTACGAGGAACTCCAGACGAGCCGCGAACAGATCGTCCTGGCCCGCGAGGAGGAGCGGCGCCGGCTGCGCCACGACCTCCACGACGGCCTCGGCCCCGCCCTGTCCGGACTGCGCCTCCAGGTCGACGCCGCACGCGCGGCCATACCGCCAGGCACCCGGGCCACGGACTCGCTGGCCGCCGTGTCCGAGGGCATCGGGCAGGCCATCGACGAACTGCGCCACATCACCGGCGGGCTGGCCCCCGCCGCCCTGGACGGCGCCGACCTGCCCCGCGCCCTGCGCCAGCTCGCCGAGCACCTGGGCCGCAACCTGCGCATCACCGTCAGCCTGGCCCCCGAGCCGTTCCCGGGACTGCCGGCCGCCGTGGAGGTGGCCCTCTACCGGATCGCGGCGGAGGCCCTGAACAACGTGGTCCGCCACGCGCGGGCCGGCCACGCCCACGCGGCGGTGGTGCTCACCCCCGAGGCGGTGACGGTGGAGGTCACCGACGACGGCTCCGGCGTCCCCGCGGGCGTGCCCGCCGACGCCGGGGTGGGGCTGCGCTCGATGGCCGAGCGCGCGGAGGAGCTGGGCGGCACCTTCGACCTGGTCAGCACCGGGACCGGGACCGTGGTCAGGGCGGTGCTCCCGCGTACGGCCGGGACCGGCACGGGACCTGGGGACCATGTGCCCGGGACAGGGGGCTCCGTACGTTGATGGTCCGAAGCCCGAACGGGCCCGGAGAATCCGAGAAAGAGGGACCATCATGTACGCGAAGATCGTTCGGCTCGCTCCGGTGGCTCTGGTCACCGCCGGTCTGATCATGGCCGGTCCGGCCGCACTGGCCGCCCCGCAGCACCAGTCCGACGCGGTGTCGGTGCTGGAGCACAAGGCCAAGGGGAAGAAGGGGCCCTACCCGAGCAAGTCGTCCTGTGAGGCGGCCGGCAAGGCGGGCCACTACAAGAGCTACTACTGCAAGCAGCAGGACCACAAGTGGTGGCTGTACTACACCACGAAGTGACCGGAGGACAGCTCCTCAAGCCGGGCCCGGGACACACGTCCCGGGCCCGGCGCCTTGCCGTGCGCGCCCGCGCGGCGGCCGGCGGTCAGACCGTCTTGAGCGTGCCGCCGTCGATGACGTAGTCCGCGCCCGTGATGTTGGCGGCGGCCTCCGAGAGCAGGAACACGACCAGCGAGGCCACCTCCCGCGGCTCGGTGATCCGGCCGGTGGTGATCCCGAAGTTCTGCGGTATCGCCTTCACGAAGGCGGCGTGGTCCACCCCGTGGGCCTCGGCCACCTTGCCGCCGAAGCCCTCCGGGTCCTCCCAGATCGCGGTGCGCACCACACCGGGCGAGACGGTGTTGACGCGTACCCCGCGCGGGCCGAACTCCTCCGCGAGGGACTTGCCGAGCGCGGTGAGCGCCGCCTTGGCCGCGCTGTAGGGCGCCGGGCCGGAGGCGGGGAGGCGGGAGTTGACCGAGGAGACGTTGACGATGGCGCCGCGCCGCTCGATCAGGCCGGGGAGCAGGGCCCGGGTCACGCGTACCGTGCTGTACAGGTTGACGTCCAGGTAGCCGGCCCACTGCGCGTCGTCCGCGTCGAGGAAGCCGGTGAGCGCGGTGTCGGGGCCGCCGCCCACGTTGTTGACGAGCAGGTCGACGCCGCCGAGTCCGGCTGCGGCGGCCTCCGCGAGGGCGGCCGCTCCGGCGGGGGTGGTGAGGTCCGCCGCGAGCGGCACGGCGCCGGAGGCGGCGAGTTCGGGCGTGACCGTGCGGGCGGCGCCGAGGACGCGGACCCCTTCCTCCAGCAGGGTGCGCACGGTGGCGAGGCCGATGCCGCGGCTCGCTCCGGTGACGACCGCGGTCTTGCCGTTCAGTCCGAGCTTCATGAATTCCCCAGTTCTTGAGCTACAGGTACAAAATATCGGTACGGCGGATCCGCCCCCGCGGGGGCGGGCGTGCCGGTCCGGTCAGAGGGAGTCGAGCGTCGCGTCGACCACCCGGGAGAGCCGCTCGGGCCCCTCGGCGACGCGCCCCAGCAGCCGCAGGCCGATGAGGGTGCTCAGCAGCATGCTCCCGACGGCGCGGGCGTCCCGGTCGGGCGGGATCTCCCCGGTGCGCTGGCCCTCCTCGACCAGCGCCCGGAAGGCCTCCTCCGTGCGGTCGAACATGCGCCGCACCAGCTCGGAGGCCATCGCGTCAGCCCCCGCCAGTTCGGCGGCGGTGTTGATCCCCATGCAGCCGCGCCGGTCCGGATCGGCGAGGTCCATCTCGGTGAGCAGCCGCAGCGCCCCGCGCAGCCGCTCCTTGACGGGGCCTTCCCCGCCGAGGAGTTCGACGAGCGCGGCCGCCTGCCCGTCGCGGTAGCGGCGCAGGGCCAGCTCGAACAGCGCGTGCTTGCTGCCGAAGGCGTTGTAGAGGCTGCCCTTGCCGATGCCGAGCGCGTCGACCAGGTCCTGCGGCGTCGTGGCGGCGTACCCCTGCCGCCAGAACACCTGCATGGCCTGCTCCACGGCGGCTTCCGGATCGAACTGCTTCGGCCTTCCCATGACGGCTACTCAACACCATTGTGTACCTGGAGGTCAAGTACGGGATGCGGGCGGCGCCGCCAGGGGGGCGTCCCCCAGCTGTACGAGGGTCAGCAGGACCAGCGCGTCCGTCCAGCCGAGGGGCACGACGGCCTTCGGGAGGCCCTGCGCGTCCACCGTCTCGGGGAGCTCGCCGAGCACGTTGCGCTGGGCGAGCACCCAGTCGAGCACCGCGTCACCCTTCGCCCGCTCGCCCATCGCCGACCAGGCGAGCGCGAAGAAGGAGGTGCTCGCCGTCCAGGTGATGTTCCCCCACCGCGTGTCCGGGTCACTGCCCGGCACCAGCCCGCCGTTGGGCCGCAGCAGCTCCCGGTAGGTGGTGTCCAGCGCCCCGGGGAGACCGGCCGGGGCCTCGTTGAACGGCGGCGCCATGAACGCCGCCGCGCTGTCGTGGCCGTGCAGCCCGTCCACCGTGCGCTGGTAGCCGAGCGGCGCGAACCGCTTGGCGATGCCCCGCTCCAGCCGGCCCGCCGCCTCCGTCCAGCGCGCGGCCTCCTGCTGCCGCCCGAGGCCGGCGGCCAGGTCGGCGGCGGCCCGCAGCCCGGACAGCAGCGGGGCCGCCGTGCCGATGTTGGCGGTGTCCGTGGGCAGTTCCCAGTAGTCGGGGGAGGCCGGCGGCAGCCCCTCCCCGTCCAGGGACGCCGCCGCGAAGTCGGCCGCCTTCAAGATCGCCGGGTACAGCACGCGCAGCCGCTCCTCCCGGTCCGCCGCGGGCGCCGTCCGGTACCACTGCCAGGTGGCCCAGGGCACCCAGCCGTTCGCGTCCAGCTGCCACCGCCGGTCGTCCGGCGGCCCCGAGCCGTCCAGCTTCGTACGGGCCTCCCAGGTGCCGTCCGGCCGCTGCGTCCGCGCGTTGTACAGCAGGACCCGGTACGCCTCCTCGTCGTGCCCCGTGTGCGCGAACGCGGCCGCCGCGAACGCGGAGTCGCGCGGCCAGGAGAAGTCCCAGAACGGGTACCAGGCCGCCGCCAGCGCCCCGTTGGGCCGCAGCAGCGCCCGCATCGACAGCAGCGCCCGCTCCGCGCCCTCGCGCCGGGCCCCCGCAGCCCCCGGCACCAGGCCCCGGGCCAGCCAGCGCCGCGACTCGGCGATCTGGGCCAGCGCGCCCGCGTCCCCCGCCTCGACCACCCGGGACTTCTCCGCGCCCTCCGGCAGGTAGCGCCAGCGGCCCGAGGGCAGCACCAGGACGTTGCTGCCCTCCACGTAGCGGGCCCCGACGGCGAAGGACGGGTCGACGGCCTCCACCGCCCGCCCGTTGGAGAGCAGGCCGGCCGTCCGGGCCGGCTTCATCGAGGCCGGGACGTAGCAGGCCTCCGTCTCCCCGCACCGCTCGGACCCGGCCGGGTTCACGTAGAACGCCAGCCGGCCCGGGCCCGCCTGCCAGCCGCCCCGCGCCGGGTCGTACTGCGCGCCCGCCGGGGAGCCGGCCGCGGCCGCCCGCGTGCCGTGCCAGGTCACCGCCCCGGCCTCGGCGGTCGTGGCCTGGGCGAAGAGGTAGTACCGGGCGCCGGGCCGCAGCGCCGCCGTCAGCGGCACTTCCACCCAGCCCGTGCCCGGCCCGCCCAGGGCGGCCAGGTCCACGGCCGCCGAGGCGATCGCGGAGCCGGCGTCGTCCCGGGCGGTACGCACCTGCACGCTCAGCTTCCCGGTCGCCGCCGCGCTGGCGATGAACAGCGAGACCCGCGAGAGCCGGTCGTCGTCGGTGCTGAACTCCTGGGCCCCCGCCCGTCCGGCGCTCCCCGCGCCCTTGATCCCGTACAGGGCCACGTCGTGCCCCGCCTGACCGTCGAAGGCGGACCGCCCGCCGGGGGAGAGGGGCCCGCCCGCGGCGGCCGCCCCGTCCGCCGTCTGCAACAGCGTCGCCAGCAGGGCGGTGGCCAGCAGGACGGACCGAGTGCGCATCACGCATTGCCTCCACTGTGATGAAGCGTCAAGAAGCCTGGCAGAGCGCGTACGCGGCGCTGTTCATCCAATATCCCCGGCGGTGGCGCCATCGGGGCGACGTGATCGCTCCAGCCGCGCAAGACACCCCGAACCACCGCCCGGACGGTCCAACGCCCCGTCACCAGCCGGGGTAACGGTCCAGCCAGTACGGGTCCCAGCCCTCCTCGTACTCGCTGCCGCCCGGGGACTCCCGGCCCTCCGACAGCAGGTCCCGGGCGAGGGTGTCCAGCACCCAGGCCAGCTCGTGCCGGCTCACCAGCTCCACCGGCAGCGCCTGCGCCCCGTGCGCCGCCCCCAGCAGCGCTCCCGCCACCGTGCCCGCCGACTCCCCGTCGGGCGCCGCCGCCGCGAACCGCAGGGCCCGCTCCAGCTCCGCGCGCTCCGGGAACGAAGCCGCCGCGTACAGCCCTCCGAGCACCGCCGACCAGGCCGTCTGGTCCGGGGCGAGCCGTGCCAGCCGGGCCGGATCCCCCGGGTGGGAGGCTGCCTCGCCGAGCGCTGCGGCCAGCAGGCCGAGCTCCGCCCCGGGTACGCCGTCCACCGCGTTCAGCGTCGCCAGCGCGGCCCCGGCGGAGCCCCGCACCGACTCCCCGGCCAGGCAGTGCGCCGCCAGCACGGCGGCACACGCCGCCGCCCACTGCGCGTCGGGGTTCCCGTGCGTCAGGGCCGCCATCTCGCGGGCCCGCTCCACCCCTTGCCGCGCGTACTTCGGCGACCGGGCCGAGCCGATGAGCGCCAACGGCAGCGTCCGGCCCACCGCGTGCCAGCCCCGGCTGCCGGTCACGGGCCGCTCCAGGGTGCCCTGCTCCAGCCCCGACAGGGCCGCCACCGTGGCCGGGGCGCTGCCGCGCCGCTCCGCCAGCGCCGGGACCCCGGCCAGCCACCCGTCCGGCCACGCGAGGGTGCCGGAGCCCCTCCAGCGCTCACGCATCCGCTCGCGCTCGATGCCCTGCAGGTCCGCCCAGCGGCAGTAGGCGTGCCACAGCACCGACGGCGGATGGCAGATGCCCTTGTGGCCGCCCCGCACCATGGCCCGTACCGAACCCTCCACCGTGAAGCAGGCCAGCTGGGTGCACACCCCCGCCCGGACCGTCCCCGCGGCCAGCGGCCCGCCCCGCGCCCCGCCCAGCGACTCCCCGAGCGCCAGCCCGAGCAGCAGCCCCCGGGCCCCCTCCGCCGTCCTGCCGTTCCGCGCCCGCGCCTCGCGCTCCGTCAACCCGTCCACCGTCTCCGGCCCCCATTCCTGTCGAACACCAGCGGGCATCGTACGCAGGGCAGTTCCCGGCCACCTCAGCAGTGCTCCACAGCCGCACCAGCGACACACCAGCGCATTCGAACAGGCTCTCCCCGTCCAGTCCGACCGCGCACGCACGCGCGAACCCGGCCGACCGGCACACCAGGCGCCGGGCCACACCCACGGGGGAAATGTGATCACTCGACGGACCGCGCTCCGGGCAGGCGTCGCCGCCACCAGCATCGTCGGCACCGGCGGCATGCTGCTGCCCGTCGTGAACGCCGCCGCGACCGGCCCGACCGGCGCCAAGGCCGGCGCCGCCGAGCTCGACGCCGCGGGCATAACCAAGTTCAAGCAGAGGATGCCCCTGCCCCCGGTCCTGGCGCCCTACCGGACCACGAGCACCACCAGCTACTACCGCATGACCCTGAAGGAAGCCACCAAGGAGATCGTGCCGGGCCTCAGAACCCCCCTGCGCACCTTCAACGGCTCCTTCCCCGGCCCCGTCGTCAAGGCCGAGTCGGGCCGGCGCGTCGTGATCAAGCAGACCAACTCCCTCGCCGTCCCGACCTCGATCCACCTCCACGGCGCCCACGTCCCCCAGGACAGCGACGGCGCCCCGATGGACCTGATCCCGGCCGGCGGCGGCACCAAGACGTACACGTACCCCAACACCCAGCCCCACGCGAACCTGTGGTTCCACGACCACGCCCACCACATGGAGTCGGAGAACGTCTTCCGCGGGATGACGGGCACCTACATCCTCACCGACGACATCGAGCGCCGCCTGCGCCTGCCCTCCGGCCAGTACGACGTCCCCATCTCGCTGCGCGACGCCCGCTTCCTTGAGAGCGGCGAACTCGTCTACGCCATGGGCGACTTCATGAAGCGCAACGTCATCCTCGCCAACGGCAAGTCCTGGCCGTTCTTCGAGGTCGCGGCCCGCAAGTACCGCTTCCGCCTCACCAACACCTCCAACCAGCGCTTCTTCGACCTCCACCTCGCCGACGACTCCGAGCTCGTCCAGATCGGCACCGACGGCGGCCTGCTCCCCGCCCCGCACCGCACGAACGTGGTCTCGATCAGCCCCGGCGAGCGCGCCGACGTCGTCATCGACTTCTCCCGCTACCCGGTCGGCACCGTCATCGAGCTGCACAACAAGGACATCGCCCCGTTCGAGTCCGCGGACGTGGTCGGCAAGGTGCTCCAGTTCCGGGTCACCCGCACCGCGGCCGACCACAGCGTCGTCCCCGACCGGCTGCGCACCCTGCCGGCGCTCGGCCCGGCCAGCGTCGACCGCGCGTTCGACATGCGGATGGACGAGGCCCCCGGCGGCAGCGCGTACATCAACGGCAAGACGTACGACATGGACCGGATCGACACCGAGATCGCCTACGGTGCCACCGAGATCTGGACCGTGACGAACAGCAACAAGATCGCCCCGCACAACTTCCACATGCACCTGGTGCAGTTCCGGGTGCTGGAACGCAACGGCAAGCCCGTCACCTCCGGCCCCGAGACCGGCCTGAAGGACACCGTGCCGCTCAAGCCGGGCGAGACGGTCAAGCTCCAGGCCACCTTCGACGGCTACCGCGGCACCTACGTCTACCACTGCCACCTCTTCGACCACGGCGCCATGGGCATGATGGCGAACATGCGCATCTCCTGACGCCCCTCGCCCTCCCCCCGCCCCGGGGGGGGGGGGGGGGGGGGGGGGGGCGGCCCTCCCCCTTTTCCGACCCGGGGTTTTGGTGGTGGGCTCCCTCGGGGGAAGTGGGGGGGGAAGAACAAAAAAAGGAGGGGGGGAGAAAACCCTCCCCCCCCCCCCCCCCCCCCCCCCCCCCCCCCCCCCCCGCCCCCCCCCCCCCCCCCCCGGGGCCCACCCGTCCCCGTTGCCGAACCGGGGTCGTGATCGTTGGCCGCCTGACGGGCAGTCGGGCGGGAACGACCAACACGAGGCGGGTGGCCGGGATGCGGATCGGGCGCAGGACGGTACTGCGGGCGGCTTCGGCCGGGGCGCTGGCGGCACTCACCTGGACCGAGGCCCCGCCGGCGGCCGCACGGCCGGCCGCCCCCCGGACGGACGGCCGGGCCGTGCTGCGCCTCACCCGCGCCACCAACGGCGCGGCCACCGCCACCGCCGACGGACGGCGCGTCATCGCCGAGGTGCAGAGCATCCTCTGGTCGCTGCCCCCGGACGGCTCGCCCGCCACCCCGCTCACCCCGCCCGACCTGGAACCCGGCCGGCCCGTGTTCTCCCCGGACGGGCGCCGCGTCGCCATGAGCGCCTACCGCGGCGGCACCTTCCACATCTGGGTGATGCGCGCCGACGGCACCGCCCTGCGCCGCCTCACCGACGGCCCCTTCGACCACCGGGCGCCCGCCTGGTCCCCCGACGGCCGCACCCTCGCCTTCTGCTCCGAACGCGGCGGCGACCCCGTCACCGGCAGCCCCTACCGGATCTGGACCGTCTCCCTCGCCGACGGCGGACTGCGCCGCCTCACCGGCGCACCCGGACAGGACGGACCCGGCCAGGACGGCGCCTGGGAGGACCTCGACCCGGTCTTCTCGCCCGACGGCGGCCGCGTGCTGTTCCTGCGCGCCACCCCCGTCGGCGAGACCCTGCCCGCCCGCACCCTCGCCTCCGTCGCCGCCGACGGCAGCGGCCCCGTACGGACCGAACGCACCGTCACCGGCGGCAGCCTGCTGGCCCCCGCCCTCTCCCCGTCCGGCCGCACCGCCTGGCTGTCCGCCGCCCCCGGACCCCGCAAGGCCGAGAAGCTCACCCTGTACGCCGACGGCCGCCCCGTCCCCCTCGACGGCGACCTCGCCCCCGCGCCCCCGCGCTGGATCGGCGACGACCGCCTGCTGATCACCCTCGACGGCCGGTTCCGGGTGATCCGCCCGCACCGCGACGGCCCCGCCCAGGACATCCCCCTCGACGCCACCCTCGAAGTGCCCCGCCCCCGCTACCGGGTCAAGGAGTACGACCTCGAAGCCGACCGGCCCCGCCCCGTACGCGGCATCCACCTGCCCGCCCTCTCACCCGACGCCCGCAGCGTCGCCTTCGCCGCGCTCGGCGCCCTGTGGACCGCACCCGTCACAGGCGGAGCCCCGCGCCGGATCCTCCAGGCCCCCGCCACCGCCTACGTCCAGGGCCCGGTGTGGACCCCCGACGGGCGCGCCCTGCTCTACACCGACGACCGCGACGGGCTGAACACGGTACGCCGCCGCGAACTCGCCGACGGCCGCGACAGCGCGCTCTCCCCGCCCGGCCGGGTCTACGGCTCCCTGTCCCCGGACGGCACCCGGCTCGCCGCCCTCGACCTCGCCGGGCGGCTGATCGTCCGCGACCTCGCCTCCGCCACCGACACCCCGCTCGTCGCGGCCCTCGGCGGCGGGGGCCTGCCCAGCCCGCCCAGCTGGTCCCCCGACGGCCGCCACCTCGCCCTCTGCGACCGCAACCGGCTCAGCCGCCGCTTCCGCGAGGGCTACAACCTCATCCGCATCGTCGACACCGCCACCGGCGCCGCCCGCCTCCACGCCCTCGCCCCGCACACCTCCCTCTCCGACCGCTACGCCAGCGGCCCCGTCTGGTCGCCCGACGGCCGCCACCTGGCCTGCGTCGCCGAATCCGCCCTCTGGCTGCTGCCCGTCACCCCCGACGGCACCCCCACCGGCCCCGCCCGCCGCCTCACCGGCGAACCCGCCGACCACCCCTCCTGGTCCGCCGACTCCCGCACCCTGCTCTACCAGTCCAACGCGCGGCTGCGGCTGCTCTCCCTCCGCCCCGACGGCACCCCGGACGGCACACCCCGCACCGTCCCCGTCACCCTGTCCTACCGCCGCCCCGAACCCGTCGACACCGTCGTCCACGCCGGACTGCTGTGGGACGCCACCGGATCCCCGCCCCGCGCCGACGCCGACCTGCTCATCAGCGGCGGCCGCATCACCGCCGTCGAACCGCACCGCCCGCGCCGCCGGGCCGCCCGCACCGTCGACGCCTCCCGGGGCACCGTCCTGCCGGGCCTGTGGGACGCGCACGTCCACCCGTACCCCTACACCTACGGAGCCCGCCAGGGCGCCCTGCACCTGGCCTACGGCATCACCACCGCCGTCTCCCTCGGCGGCTCCGCCTACGAACAGGCCCGCCTGCGCGAGGACATCCGCGCCGGCCGCCTCGCCGCCCCCCGGCTGCTGGCCGGCGGCGAACTCCTCGACGGCTCCCGCGTCGCCTACAGCATGGGCCGCGCCCACCGCACCCACGCCGGACTCGCCCGCTCCCTGGCCCGCGCCGAGGCCCTGGACTGGGACTTCGTCAAGACCTACGTCCGCGCCCCGTACGCCTTCATGGAGGAAGCCGCCCGCTTCGCCCGCGAAACGCTCGGCGTCCGCTCCGGCTCCCACCTGTGCGCCCCCGGCATCCAGTCCGGCCAGGACCTCACCACGCACCTGGTCGCCACCGAACGCGCCGAGTACGGCCACGGCGCCACCCCCGCCGGCCTCACCCACCAGGACACCCTGGAGGTCTACACCCGCGGCGGCTTCGACCTCGTCGCCACCCCCTTCACCGCCCTGCCCCTGATCGGCGCCGACCCCTCGCTCGCCGCCGACCGCCGGGTCACCGCCATGATGCCGCCCTGGGACGCGGCCGCCCTCGAGTCCGCCGCCGCCCAGCCGCCCACCCCCGAGCAGTACACCGCCCTGGAACGGGAGGTGGCCGTCTACCGCGCCGTCCTCGCGGGCGGCGGCCGCGTGGCGCTCGGCACCGACGCCCCGCTCACCCCCGTCGGCCTCCACCTCCACCTCGCCCTGCGCGCCCTCCACCGGTACGGCCTCACGCCCGCCGAGGCCCTCACCACCGCCACCCGCACCCCCGCCCGCGTCTACGGCGCCGACGCCCACCTCGGCACGGCCGAACCGGGCAAGCTCGCCGACCTCACCCTCGTCGACGGCGACCCCTTCACCGACTTCGCCGACCTGGTCCGCGTACGGGCGGTCCTGCGCGCCGGCACCCCGTACGAACGCGCCGCCCTCGAAGCGGCCTACCCCGACCCCGTCACCCCGGCCCCGGACCGGGCCTGGCGGCCCGTACTGCGCCAGCTGCACCGCGATTCCTGCTGCACCGCCCACCGCGTCAACGGGAGGTTCCAGTAGGGGGGTTACCCCCACCCCCCGGCGGCCGGTCTGCCGGATGGGCCGCCGGGGCGGGCTGAACCAGGCTTGCCCCATGACGAATTCCCGGAACAAGGCCCTCCTGCTCACCCTCTCCGCCGCGGCCGCCGCCACCGCGATCACCGCCGCCACCCTCCCCGCACAGGCGGCGGCCGGAGCCCCCCGCACCGAGGTGCCCGCCCTCGGCTGGCACCCCTGCGCCAAGCCGGGCGGCCCCGCCACCCAGGAGTGCGCCGACCTCCCCGTACCGCTCGACTACGACGACCCCCGGGGCCCGCAGATCAGCGTCGCCGTATCCCGGATCCGCAGCGACCGCCCCCAGGCCCGGCGCGGCACCCTCGTCGTGATCCCCGGGGGCCCGGGCGGCTCCGGCGTACAGCGCCTGACGCAGAAGGGCGAGGCCCTCCGGCAGCAGCTCGCCGGGGCGTACGACCTCGTCGCCTTCGACCCCCGCGGCGTCGGCGGCTCCACCACCGCGAGCTGCGGACTCGCCCCCGAGGACCGCTTCCTCACCGCCCTGCGCTCCTGGCCCGCCCCCGACGGGGACATCACCGAGAACCTCGCCCGCTCCCGCCGCACCGCCGAGGCCTGCGCCCGCAACGGCGGACCCGTCCTGCGCAGCTTCACCACCGCCAACCAGGTCCGCGACATGGACCGCCTCCGCGCCGCGCTGGGCGAGCGCAAGCTCTCCGCCTGGGGAGTCTCGTACGGCACCTACGTGGGCGCCGTGTACGCGCAGACCTACCCCGGGCGCACCGACCGCTGGGTCCTCGACAGCAGCGGCGACCCCGACCCCAAGCGGGTGGCCCGGGGCTGGCTGGCCAACATGGCCCAGGGCTCCGACGACCGCTTCCCCGACTTCGCCGCCTGGGCCGCCCACCCCGGCCGCGACGAGGACGGCCTCCGGCTCGCGCAGCGTCCCGAGGACGTCGAACCCCTCCTGCTCTCGCTCTTCGCCTCCCTGGACCGCACGCCCCGCCCGTCCACCACCCCCGGGGTGCCCCTGACCGGCAACGGCCTGCGCCAGGCCCTGCAGAACACCCTCTACAGCGACTCCGCCTTCCCCGCCTTCGCCCGGCTCGTCGCCGCCCTGCGCGACCCGGCCCACACCCCCGCCCTGCCGCCGGAGCTCGCCCGCCCCCTGCGCGACGAGGACGCCGCCCAGCTCGTCGCGGTCCTGTGCAACGACGTGGCCTGGCCCGGCGGTTCCCAGGCCGACCGGCAGCGCGCCGTCGACGAGGACCGGGCCCGGCACCCGCTGACGGCCGGCATGCCGGTCAACGTGCTCCCGTGCTCCTTCTGGAAGGACGCCCCCGAGGACAAGCCCACCAAGATCACCAACCACGGCCCCTCCGGCATCCTGATGATCCAGAGCCGCCGCGACCCCTCCACCCCCCACTCCAAGAGCCTCAAGATGCGCGAGGCCCTCGGGGACCGGGCCGTGCTGGTCACCGTCGAGCAGGGCGGCCACGGCGTCTACCTCGGCAACGGCAACGCCTGCGGCGACCGCACCGTCACCGGCTTCCTCACCACCGGCCGGCGCCCCGTCCGCGACACGAGCTGCGCGAACTGAGCACCGGGGTCCGCGCGGCGCGCGGGCTCACCCGAACGGCGGCACGATGGAGGGTACGGCCCCTTCCTCCCACAGGGCCGTGGAGACCATCATGAGCACGCACAGGGTGGGGCCCGACACCACCGTTCTCGCCGACTGCCTGGAAGTCCCCGGAATCGGCTTCGTCCCCGTCAACGCCTTCGTCCTGCACGCCGAGGAGCCCGTCGTCGTCGACACCGGTCTGGGCCTGCCCGACCGGGACTTCCTCGCCACCCTCGCCGGCGTGATCGACCCGGCCGACGTGCGCTGGATCTGGCTGACCCACCCCGACCGCGACCACACCGGCGGCCTCTTCGCCCTCCTGGAGGCGGCGCCCCGGGCCCGGGTGATCACCACCTTCCTCGGCGTCGGGGAGATGTCCACCGAGTGCCCGCTGCCCCTGGACCGGGTGTACCTGCTCAACCCGGGCCAGAGCCTCGCCGTCGGAGACCGCACGCTGCACGCCTTCCGGCCGCCGCTCTTCGACAACCCGGCCACCGTCGGCTTCTTCGACGACCGCACCGGCACCTGCTTCAGCTCCGACTGCTTCGGCGCCCCGCTGCCCACCGCGGACCTCGCCACCTGCCCCGACGTCGCCGAGGTGGACGCCGAGGACCTCAGGGCCGCCCAGCTCCTCTGGGCCAGCGTGGACAGCCCCTGGGCCCAGACGGCGGACCCCGACCGCTTCCTCGCCACCGCCGGCCCGCTGCGCTCCGCCGACCCGGGCACCGTCCTGTCCACCCACCTGCCCCCGGCGTCCGGCCTGACGCCCCGCCTCCTCGACACCCTCACCGCGGTCCCGGGCCTCACCCCCTTCACCGGCCCCGACCAGGCCGCCCTGGAACAGATGCTGGCGGCCTTCGCCCCGGGCCCCCAGTAGGCGGCGGGGCCGTCTACGATCGCCGCATGACGGCAGCCCCCGGACCCTCGCTCGCCACGTCCCAGCGGTCCATGGGCGACCCCGCCCTGAGCTACCCGCTGTGGCCGCCGCTGCCACGCGGCTGCCCGCGTACGAGCACCCCCGCGACGGACTTCCCACTGGAGGTCGACTACGCGTACGAGGACACCCCGGCCGGCCTCTTCACCCGCCGGGCCGCCCCCGGCCCGGGCGCCGGGCTGGAACGCTGGGCCCCGCTCCTGCCGCCGCTCGACGCGCCCGGCCTGGGGGAGGGCGGCACCCCGCTGCTGCCCTTCGGCGACGGCCTCTGGATCAAGGACGAGTCCCGCAACCCCACCTGGAGCCACAAGGACCGGCTCAACCGCGTCACCGTCAGCGCCGCCGTCCACGAAGGAGCCCCGGGCATCGCGGTCGCCTCCTCCGGCAACCACGGAGCCTCGGCCGCCGCCTACGCGGCCCGGGCCGGGCTGCGCTGTGCCGTCCTCGCCTCGGCCGACGCCCCGCCCGCCGTGGCTTCCTTCCTGCGGGCCTACGGGGCCGACGTCCTGCCCGTCCCCGTGGAACACCGCTGGCCGCTGCTGAACGAGATCCACGACCGCCTCGGCTACCACCCGGTCAGCAACCTGACCCGCACCCACACCGGCCACCCCTTCGGTGCCGAGGGGTACAAGACCATCGCCTACGAGATCCACGCCGACCTCGGCGTCCCCGCCGCCGTGTTCGCGCCCGTCGGCTACGGGGAGCTGCTCCACGGCATCTGGAAGGGCTTCGCGGAACTGCGCCGGCTCGGCGTCACGGACACCGTCCCCCGCATGTTCGGCTGCGAGCCGGCCGCCGGCGGACCGCTCGCCCACGCCGTGCGCACCGGAGTCCCGGCCGCCGTCGTGCCGGTCGGACTTCCGCGACACGCCCGACACCCAGGGGCACTGGTTCCACGTCAACCTGGAGGTGGACGCGCCCGCGGGCCGGTACCGGTGCGCGGTCGACGTGGACAGCAAACAGTCCACCACCGGCGTCCAGTGGAAGGTGTTCACCCTGTCCGCCTCCGTGCTCGACCCGGTGCCCTCCCTGGAACCCGGCTACCACGAGCTCTCGATGAGCTCCGGCTCCGGCGCCCTCGACTACCAGCGCCACCCGGCCCTCCAGCACCGGCCCGGCTGCTCCTTCCCGGTCCGCCCGCCCGCCTGGCTCCAGGACCTGCTGGACCGGCTGAACCCGCCCCGCCCCTGGATCTCGGGCTCCAACCTCGACGCCGCCCGGGCGCTGGAGCCCATCCTGCTGCCCGGCCGGGAGATCATGATCTTCGGGGAGCCCTTCGACCACGGGCTCGGCATGCACAACATCCACCAGAACCAGGGCGATCCGTACGGCAGCCAGTGGTGGGACGACAACGGCACCTGGCAGGACGGCGCCACCCTCACCCGCCGGCCCGACGGCCTGTACGACGCATTCCTCAGCAGGTTCTCCAGCCAGGCCGGCCACACCGGCCCCGACGGCCACCCCGTCTAGTGGAGCAACGCTTCGACACCTGGGCCGCCGCAGGCGGCTACGAGCGCTACATGGGCCGGTGGAGCCGGCTGGTGGCCGGGGCCTTCGCGGCCTCGCTCGGGGCCGGGCCCGGAGCCCGGTGGATCGACGCCGGGTGCGGTACGGGCGCACTGGCCGGAGCGGTGGCGGCCCGCTGCCGGCCGGGGCTGGTGCTGGGCGTGGACCGGTCCGCCGCTTTCGTGGCGGCCGCCCGGGCCGCCGTCGCCCCGGCCGGGGCGACGGGACCGGTGTTCGCGGTGGCCGACGCGCAGGCGCTGCCGGTGCGCGACGGGGCGTTCGACGCCGCGGTCAGCGCCCTCGCGCTGAACTTCCTGCCCGCCCCCGGCGCGGCGGTCGCGGAGGCGGCCCGGGCGGTGCGGCGGGGCGGGCTGGTCGCCGCGTACGTCTGGGACTACGCCGAGGGCATGGGGCTCCTGCGGTACTTCTGGGACGCGGCCGTCGCCCTGGACCCGTCGGCGGCCGCCCTGGACGAGCGCCGCCGCTTCCCCCTGTGCCGGCCCGAGCCGCTGCGGACGCTGTGGGCGGGGGCGGGGCTGGACGCGGTGGAGGTCGTCCCCGTCGAGGTGCCGACCGTGTTCGCGGGCTTCGCGGACCTCTGGGAGCCCTTCCTGGCCGGACAGGGCCCCGCTCCCGGCTACGTCGCCTCCCTCACCCCGGCGGAACGCGGGCGGCTGCGCGACGCGCTCGCCGGGGCCCTGCCCGTCCGGCCCGACGGGCAGATCGCGCTGACCGCCCGCGCGTGGGCGGTCAGCGGCCGCCGAACAGGCCGTTGAAGGGGTCCGAGGCCCGGGCCCGGACGGCGGGGAGCTGCCGGTAGAGGGCGCTTCCCGGGCACTCGGTGGCGAAGACGTCGCGGTGCCCGGAGACCCGCTCCACCGTCACCCGCTCCCCGGCCTTGAAGCGCCCGTTGTCGACGGAGGCGGTCAGGCCGACGGTGCCCGAGGGGTCGTGCCCGTACCGGCCGAGGGCCCAGGCGGCGATCCGCGCGACGGCCGCCGTGGCCTCGGGCGGGGCCTCCGTGCCGGTGTACCGGCCGATCACCGCGACCCCGATGGTGTCGGTGTTGAAGCCGAGGGTGTGCGCCCCGGTGACCGGCCGGCCGGAGCCGCCGGCCCGGCCCTCGAAGACCGTGCCGCACTTGTCGACCACGTAGTTGTAGCCGAGGTCCTTCCAGCCGTTGACCCGCTGGTGGAGGGCCTGAAGGCCGCGTACGACGGCGGCGGAGTCGGCGCAGTCGTAGTCGTTGCTCTGGGCGGTGTGGTGGACGAACACGGCCTCGACGTCCCTGCCGTACACGACGGGCTCCCCGGGGCCTTCGTCCGCGCCCCAGCGGGCGCGCGGGACGATCCGGGGCCGGGAGCCGGCGGCGCCCGCCGGCTCGTACGCCGCCGGCTCGTACGCCGCAGCGGGTCCGGGGTCGGGCCCCGGGTCGACCAGGTCGAGGCGCACCCCGGCCGGCAGCTCTCGGCCGGCGGCGCCCGCGCGTACCTCCACGGCGTCGGACGGCCCGGCCCACCACGGCTCCCCGCCCTCCACCTCCGTCCACGGCGACCAGTGGCCGGTGCCCCGCTGCCGGGCGCGGACCCGGTACGTGCCCGCGCCCGGCCCGCCGGGGAGGTCGGCGGGCGCCGTGACGGCCAGCATGCTGAAGGGGGTCCGGGCGTCCGCGAGGACGGCGGCGCCGGCCGAGGTCAGGGTGACGGCGCGCGGCGGCGGGGGAGCCGCGGGCGGTTCGCCGCCGGCCGCGGCCACGGTGACGAGCAGGCAGCTCAGGGCGGCGGTGACGGGCGTCAGCGGGAATCCGCGGGTGCGCAACTCGGTTCTCTCCAGGATCCCCGGACGACGGTGGACGAGAACCGGAACAGCGGCTGCTCCGATACGCCCCCGAACCGATCCCGGGCCCCGAGGACACAGGGCGCCGACCGGGCTGGAAGTGCCCGGCCGGCGCTCTGCGCACTTCGCTGACCGCCCCCTTCAACGAGCCGGCGGCCCGGTGGTCACGGCCGGCGGCCGGCGGATTCCTCCGGGTCCTTCCGCTCAGTTGGCGGCGTACACCCGTACCGCGAACTCCGCGATGTCGGCGTCGGAGAGGTTCTTCGCCAGATTGGCCTCGGTGATCATGCCGACGAGGCGGTGGCCGCCCTCCACGTCGATGACGGGCAGCCGCTTGATCTGGTGGACCTCCATGGTGTCCAGGGCCTCCTGGGCGTTGCTGTCGGCGTCGATCCAGTGCAGGTTGCCGGCGAGGTCCCCGGCCCGCATTCCCGCCGGGTCCTTGCCGTCGGCGCAGCACTTGACGACGATGTCGCGGTCCGTGATCAGCCCCTGGAGGCGTCCGTCGTCCCCGCAGATCGGCAGGCAGCCGACGTTCAGCTCGCGCATCATGCGGGCCGCGTCCTGCAGGGACTGGTCCTCACGGATGCACTGCACACCCTTGGTCATGATGTCCCGGGCCCGCAGGTTCCTGTCCATGGTTCCTCCTCGGCTCTCCGAGTGCGTTCCGAAACCCTCCCGTGCCCTCCCCTACGAGGACAGCACGGATGGAGCGGAGCGGCGCGCCGGGAGCGCCGGGATCCGAACCCCGAAGGATTGTTGACCGTTCGTTCCAGATGGTTTTATGATCTTCACCGTGGCAAGGACCAAGGAATTCGATCCGGACGCCGCGCTCCAGTCGGCCCTCGAGCTGTTCTGGCGACGCGGCTACGAAGCGACGTCGGTGGCCGACCTCGTCGAGCACCTCGGCATCGGGCGGGCCAGCATCTACGCGACCTTCGGCAGCAAGCACGAGCTCTACCTGAAGGCGCTGGACCGCTACGCCGAGACGTTCGACCCGCTGCTCCTGGCCCAGCTCTCCGCGCCCGGGCCCGCACTGCCCGCCGTGCGGGCCGTCGTGCGCCGCTTCGCCGCGGAGGCCGCGACCCCCGGGGAGCGGCTCAGCGGCTGCTTCATCACCAACACGGCGGCCGAGCTGGCCTCCCACGACGCCGCCGCCGCGCGCCGGGTGGGGGTGAGCTGGGACCGCTTCGAGACCCTGCTCCACTCGGCGCTCGTACGGGCCCAGGGGCAGGGGGAGCTGGGCGGCGGCCGTGATCCGCGCGCGCTGGCCCGGATGCTGCTGGTCCTGCTCCAGGGCGTCCGCGTCGTGGGGAAGGCCTCGGACGACCCCGCCCGCGTCCGGGACGCGGCGGAGCAGGCGCTGGCCCTGCTGGACTGACGGGGCCGGCCCGCCGCTCCTGCGTCCCGCCCTTTCGCACGCCCTCATACTGAACCGTTCGTTCCAATAAGGGGCCACCGTCCCCTCAAGGGAGTCACCGAAGATGAACCGCTTCACCGGCAAGACCGTTCTGGTGACCGGCGCGGGCTCCGGCCTCGGCCGGGCCATCGCGCTCGCCTTCGCCGCTGAGGGCGCCTCCGTCGTGGCCGCGGGCCGCACCGCCGCCACCCTGGACGAGACGGTCGCCCTGATCGAGGCGGCCGGCGGCACCGCCGCCGCCGTCCCCGCCGACGTCACCGACTCGGGCCGGCTGGAGGACCTCGTGCGCGAGAGCGTCGCCCGCTTCGGCGGACTGGACATCGCCGTCAACAACGCGGGCATACTCCGCGGCGTCGGGCCCGTCGGCGACGTCAGCGAAGAGGACTGGGACGCCGTCCTGCGCACCAACGTCACCGGCGTCTGGCTGGCGATGAAGCACCAGATCGCGCACATGCGGCGCAACGGCGGCGGCACCATCGTCAACATCTCCTCCAACCTGGGCGCGCACATGCGGATCCCGAACGCCGCCGCCTACATCACCTCCAAGGCGGCCGTCTCCGCGCTCACCCGCGCCGCCGCCCTCGACCACATCCACGAGGGCGTGCGCATCAACGCGGTCAGCCCCGGCGCCGCCGACGCGCCCATGTCGCTGCGGCCCGGCGAGACCGAGGCCGACCGGGCCGAGCGGGTCAAGTCGGAGAACCCGCTCGGCCGGGTCGCGGAAGCCGGGGAAGTGGCCGCCGCCGTGCTCTACCTCGCCTCGCCCGCGGCCGGCTCGGTGGTCGGCACCGACCTCGTCGTCGACAGCGGCTCCTCGGCCTGAGCGCCGCCGCGCGCGGCCGGATCCGGCAGCGGCCGCCCCGCGCAGGCGGCGTCCGCGTCCGGGATCCGGCCGTCGAGCAGGAAGTCCTCGACGTACCGGTCCACGCAGGCGTTCCTCGACTGGTAGGTGCCGTGGTCGCCGCCGCCGACCGTGATCAGGCGCGACCCCGCCAGCCGCTCGTGGGCCCGTACGGCTCCCTCGTAGTAGGTCGCCGGATCGTGCTCCGAGTTGAGCATCAGCACCGGCGGCAGCCCCCGGCCGGTCACCTCGACGCGACGAGCGCCCGAGCGCGGCCAGGCGGCGCAGACCGAGGTGAAGGCCAGCTCCCGCGCGCCCGCCATCGGATAGGCGCGGCTGTCCGCCTCGCTCCTGCGCACCCAGTACTCGGTGTCGCGGTTCCAGGGGGTGTCCTGGCAGACCACGGAGAAGAAGTCCGCGGCGAACCGGGCGTCCATCGGGTGCTTGAGCTTCTGCGCGAGGGCCCGCCGGGTGGCGGCCGGGGCGCTCGCCGGGTCCTCCAGGACGCCGAGGAGCGCCGCCAGGTCCGGGAACCGGTCGCCGCTGTAGATGATGCCGGTCGCCGCCGCGTCCAGGTGGTCGGGCAGGACGCGGGTCCCCTCCAGGTCGAGCGGGTGCTCGCGCAGCGAGGCGCGCAGCCGCTCGTACGAGGCCTTGGCCTCCTCCGGGGTCCTGCCCCGGTGGTAGGTCGCGTCGTTCGCCGCCAGCCACGGCAGGAAGTCCTGCTCGAACCGGCGCTGGAAGCTCATCGGCTGCCCCGTCAGGAAGTCCTGCCAGCCGCCGCTGAAGTCGATGTTGCTGTCGAGCACCACCCGCTCGACCCGGCGCGGGAAGCGGGTCGCGTACTGGGCCCCGAGGTAGGTGGCGTAGGACGGGCCGTAGTAGGACACCTGCCGGACGCCGAGCAGCGACCGGTACAGGTCCATGTCGTGCACGGCCTGGCCGGTGGTGATGTAGGGCAGCAGGCCGCCCGAGTTGCGCCGGCAGTCGCGTACGAAGTCCCGCGCGCGCTCCACGGTGCCGCGCACGGCCTCCTGCGAGCGGTCGCGCAGGTCGCCGCCCGCGAACAGGGCGTCCACCTCGTCCTGGCCGGAGCAGACCACGTTCGTGCTCGCCCCGACACCGCGCTGGTCGAAGCTCACGATGTCGTACGCGGCCGCCAGCTTCGGCGCGTACGAGGCCAGGCCCGCCGGCCGCCGCAGCCCCGAGGCCCCCGGGCCGCCGGCGGCCATCATCAGGACGCCGCGCCGGGCGGCCGGGTCCGTGGAGCGGTGCCGGGACACGGCCACCGTGAGGTCCGGCCCCCGGCCCGGGTGGTACCAGTCGCGCGGTACCGCCATCGAGGCGCACTCCAGCGGGCCCGAGTCGCAGGGCCGCCAGTCGAGGCGCTGGTTCGCGTACCGGGCGGGTATCGCGTGCGTCCCGGCCCCCGCCGCGGCGTTGGCCGGGGCGGCGGGCAGCGCCGCCACGGCGAGCAGCCCGCAGGCGGCGGCCGCGGCCCGGCGCGCGGTCTTCTTCAACAGGTCCATCTGGGTGGTCTCTCCCCCGTCGCGGTGATCGGTCGTGACGATCCTCCGCGAATCCGGGGCCCGGGACGACCTCCCCACCACCCGTATCCGGGGTGGTGCTGGTGCCACCCCCCGTCAGGGGCGGCGGAGCAGACGCGTCGTCAGGTGGTGCTGGAGCGGCTGGCCCACGGCCGCCATGTCGTGCACGACCGTCAGGCCGTCGCCGTCGAGGGTGTAGTGGCGACGGGTGCCGGTGACCTCCTTGGCCAGCGGAGTCAGCGACACTTCCCCGGTCTCGATCTCGATCTCCAGCCCGGCCGCGGCCGGGGCGGACACCCGCCCGGTGTACGTCTCGACGATGCCGGTCGGGTGGGCGAGCACCACCTCCAGCGACGCGTCGGGCGTCACCCGCCACCACCCGGCCTCCCGGCCCGCGGGCCGCACCGGGGCGCCGGCCCCGTCGACCAGCCACGCGCGTGCCTCGTAGCGCAGGAAGGGCCGGCCGTCGTGGCTGAAGGTGATCTCCTGCTCGTACCGGAAGTCCTGCTCCAGCGTCGGGTACTCGCCCCGCCCCCGCCCGTGCCAGCGGCCCAGCAGGGGGAGCACCGGCGCCAGCAGCGGATGCGGCTCGGGCCCCTCCCCGAGGACGTGGCTGTCGGGGTAGGGATTCTCCTGCGCCGGCTCGAACATGTTCACCTTGCCCGTTCTGTGGTCGTCCCCCGCGAGCGTGCAGCGTAGCCTGCGGCGCCGAGCCGCTCCGGGACGGTCCGCAGGCCGGACACGACGAGGGCCCTACGCGACGAACTCCTCGTCCCCGTAACGCACCTCGGCGGACTTCCAGTCGACGCCGAGCTCGGCCGTGAACTTCCGGGCGAGCGGCAGGTCCGAGAGCGGCGCGATGAGGATCAGCCGCCCGTCGAGGGCGACCGAGCCGCCGCCGAGCCGCTCCCGTGCCACGGGGTCGGCGAGCAGCGCGTCGCGCAGCCGGGTGGCGCTGACGCCCTCGGCCTGGATCTCGACGGCGTCGGTCTCCGGCGAGGTGCGCGGCAGGCAGCGGAACGTCAGCACCGACTCCTGGCGGTACTGCTTGCGGATGACGTCGGCGATGTGGTGCAGCCCGTTCGCGTCGACCCGGGCGACGTCGAACTCGCGCGAACGCTCGTAGGTGGCCTGCTGTTCGTCCTCGGACCAGAACACCCCGTCGAGCAGGGTCGAGGACTCGGTGCGCGCCCCGTGGGAGCGGATGATCTCCCGGACCTCGCGGTCGAAGCGGTGCAGCCGCGTGCGGAGCCGGGCGTCGGCCGGGTCCGTGATGACGGCGGTGTTGTCGGTGGCGAAGATCTCCGCGGCCGGACAGCCGCCCGTGCCGGAGGCGGGGGAGGGGGCGTCGGCCTGGGCCGTGCCCGCCCCCGCCGATGCCAGTACCAGGACCCCGACCGCCACCAGTGTGTGCAACCGCTTCATTCGTCAACTCCCTGCCTGTGGACCCGTGCTGCGGCGCTCCCGGGCCGCAGCGGGCCTCATCCTAGGAGCCGCGAGGTACCCCGCGGGGGCGTCGGCACCCCATATGGCGGATGGCGGACGGTGGCTACTTGGGCACGTCCCGCGTTAGGCAGCCGCCGTCACGGGTATGGCCCAGCGGGGGAGGGGGTGCGGGGTGCGGGATGGTGCACGCGGGGCGGCCCGGGGCGCGGCGGCGCTCGGATCGGTGGCGACCCTCGTCCTCGCCGCCTGGCTGGTCTGGCTCCTGCCCGGCCCGCAGCTGGCCGCCGTACTCGGCTTCGGTCCCGTGGACGGGGTCGTGACGATCGCCGAGTGCTACGAGGCCGCCGACGTGGAGGGCTACGCGGCCGGCACGCAGTGCAAGGGCCGCTACACCCCGGTCCGCGGCGGAGGGGGACCGCAGGAGGAGATCCTGCTGGAGACGGCCGCGGAGGAGCACCGGCCCGGCTCCGAGGTGGAGGTCCGCACCGCGCGCGGGAAGGCGTACGAGCTGTCGGGCTTCGCCGTCGGCAACCTGGGCGTCGCGACCGGACTGCTCCTCGTCCCCTTCCTCGCCCTGGCGGCCTGGCTGGCGGCCCGCGCCCGCCGCGACGAGCCCGTGGACGGGGGCGGGTTCGTACTCGCGGCGCTGGCCGCGATGGTGGCCGTGATCGTGCTCGGCCTGGCGGCCGGCCTCCTCGTCGGGCTCCTCACGGCCTTCTTCTGAGCCCGCCGTACTTGCCGGGACGGGGATCGGACGCTTTAATGAATGAACAGGCATTTATTAACTGACGGATGGAGATGTGCCGGTGGCCCGTCCCCGAGGGGTGGAAGACGCCGTGATCCTGCGGGCCGCGGCCCGGGTCATGGGCCGCGTGGGACCCGCCGGGCTCACGCTCGCCGCCGTGGCCCGCGAGGTGGAGCTGGTGCCGGGCACCCTGGTGCAGCGGTTCGGGTCCAAGCGCGGCCTGCTGCTGGCCCTCGCCGACCAGTCCGCCAGGGAGGCCGGCGAGCTGGCCGGGCGGGTACGCCTGGGCCACGACTCCGCGCTCGGCGCCCTGACCGCGCTGACGGTGGAGACGGTGTCCGAGATGGCCACCCCGGAGAGCTTCGCCCACCACCTGGCGTTCCTGTGCGCGGACCTCACCGATCCGGAGCTCTACGAGCGCGCCCTCGCCGTACACCGGGTCCAGACGGGGGTCATCGCGGAGCTGCTGGCGGAAGCGGCCGCCACGGGCGAGCTCCGCGCCGGAACCGACGTCGCGGCGCTGGCCCGCACCGTCCGGGCGGTCACCGCCGGAACGGGCCTGACCTGGGCGCTCGAACGCGAAGGCAGCCTGCGGCAGCGGCTGCGGCACGAGCTCGGCGTCGCACTGTCCCCGCACGTCCCGTCCCACCACGCCCATGACCAGGAGGAAGCATGACGAAGGACGTACGCCCACTGGCCGCGAAGGTGGCGCTGGTCGCCGGCGGCACCCGCGGCGGCGGCCGGGGCATCGCGGTCGAACTCGGGGCCGCCGGCGCGACGGTCTACGTCACCGGCCGCAGCAGCACCGGCGGACGCTCCGCGCTGGACCGCCCGGAAACGATCGAGGAGACCGCCGGGCGGGTCACCGCGGCCGGCGGCCTCGGCATCCCCGTGCGCACCGACCACGGCAACCCCGAGGAGGTCCGGGCGCTCGTCGACAGGATCGCCGACGAACAGGACGGACGGCTCGACGTCCTCGTCAACTCCGTCTGGGGCGGGGACCCGCTCACCGACTGGGAACACCCCCTGTGGGAACAGGACCTCGACACCGGGCTCCGGCTGCTGCGGCAGGCGGTGGAGACCCACATCATCACCAGCCGCTACGCCCTCCCCCTGATGGTCGCGCGGAAGAGCGGCCTGGTCGTGGAGGTCACCGACGGCAACACCGCCCGCTACCGCGGCACCTTCTTCTACGACCTGGCCAAGTCCGCGGTCATCCGCCTCGCCGTGGCCCAGGCCGCCGAACTGCGGCCCCACGGCGTCGCGGCCGTGGCCATCACCCCGGGCTTCCTGCGCTCGGAGGCCCTGCTGGAGCACTTCGGCGTCACCGAGGACAACTGGCGCGACGGCGCCGCCAAGGACCCGAACTTCGCCCACTCCGAAACCCCGGCCTACCTCGGCCGGGCCGTCGCCGCGCTGGCCGCCGACCCCGGCGTCATGGCCAAGTCCGGCCGGGCCCTGGCCACCTGGGGTCTCTACCGGGAGTACGGCTTCACGGACGCCGACGGCAGCCGGCCGGACTTCGCGGCGCACTGGGCCGAGAACCTGGAAGAGGAGTACGGGCCCCTCGGCGACCCCCTCTGACGGACGGCGCCGCGCGCCGCAGCTACGGCGTGACGGCGAGGCCCTCGATCAGCTCCGCACCCGGGAGCCGGGCGAACAGCCCGCCCGGGGCGATCAGCTTGCCGCGCCGGCGGCCGCTGCCGACCAGGACGTAGGGCATGTCGCCGACCGCCGCGTCCACCAGCAGCGGCCAGTCGGCCGGCAGGCCCAGCGGGGTGATCCCGCCGTACTCCATGCCGGTCAGCTCCACGGCCGTGGCCATCGGCGCGAAGGACACCTTGCGGGCCCCCAGGTGCCTCCGGACGACCCCGTTCACATCGGCCCGCGCCGCCGACGGCACCAGGCAGGCGGCCAGGGTGGTCCCGCCGCCCCGCTTGGCGGCGACCACCACGCAGTTCGCGGACCGGCCCAGCAGCTCCCGGCCGTAGTGCCCGACGAAGGCGGCCGTGTCCGCGATCGCCGGGTCGGTGTCCACGTAGACGATCTGCCGGGCCGCGGCCGGGTCCTCGCGGTGCCGGCCGCGCACGGCCTCGGCGACCGGGGCGACGAGCTCGGCCAGGCAGTCGGGGGCGGGGCGGGCGTCTTCGAAGGGTCCGATGGGGGCGCGCATGCCCGCACGTTAACAGGGTGCGCAGGTGCGAGGCCGTCGCACCTGGTCACGGCGGGTACGACGGCTGTAGCCGCAATGGGCTCCCTGTGCCAACGTAGGCCCCATGGACGGCAATCGGAGCAGCGGCCGGAGCACCTCCACGCACCAGCACCGGCACGATCACCACCATCACGATCATCACGATCACGATCACCAGCACGGCCGGCGGTGCGGGCTGCGGCACCTGCTCACCCCGCACCGCCACGACGCCGGCGACAAGGTCGACGCTGCCATGGAGGCCTCCCGCGACGGCATGCGCACGCTGTGGATCTCCCTCGTGGTGCTCGGGGCGACCGCCGCCGCCCAGGCCGTGACCGTCGCCCTGTCCGGGTCGGTCGCGCTGCTCGGCGACACGGTCCACAACACCGCCGACGCGCTGACCGCCGTACCGCTGGGCATCGCCTTCGTCCTCGGCCGACGCGCGGCCAACCGCCGCTACACCTACGGCTACGGCCGCGCCGAGGACCTGGCGGGCGTGCTCATCGTGCTGGCCATCGCCGCGTCCGCCGCCCTCACCGCCTGGACGGCCGTCGACCGGCTCCTGCACCCCCGGGAGGTCACCCACCTGTGGGCGGTCTGCGCGGCCGCGCTGACCGGCTTCGCCGGCAACGAATGGGTGGCCCGCCTGCGCATCCGCACCGGCCGGCGGATCGGGTCCGCCGCCCTGGTCGCCGACGGCCTGCACGCCCGCACCGACGGGTTCACCTCACTGGCCGTCCTGCTGGGGGCCGCGGGCTCCGCGGCCGGCCTGCGGGCCGCCGACCCCCTCGTCGGCCTGCTGATCACCCTCGCCATCCTGCTGGTCCTGAAGGACGCCGCCCGCGAGGTCTGGCGGCGGCTGATGGACTGCGTCGACCCCGCCCTCGTGGACACCGCCGAGCACGCCCTGCGGGACGTGCCCGGGGTGCTCGGCGTCGGACAGCTGCGCATGCGGTGGATCGGCCACACCCTGCGCGCCGAGGCCGACATCGTGGTCGGCGCCCACCTGACCGTCGTCCAGGCGCACGAACTCGCGCTCGCCGCCGAGCACGCCCTGATCCGGGCGGTCCCCAGGATGGCGGCCGCGACCGTCCACACCGACCACACACCCGCCGTCGGCCACCTCGCTGCCTAAGGGCTTGCAGGGAATCAAGGTGTCGCTTCCCTGCAAGCCCTTGGGCCCAGTCCGGGCGGTCTTCGCGGGCCACGAAGACCGCCCGGACAGGACCCAGAGGATCAGCGGCCCGCCTCGGTGCGGTGGACGTGGTCCGTGATCAGTGCGGCGATCTCGGGCCACAGCGGACGCGGCAGGTCGTGGCCCATGCCGGCGAAGACCGCCAGCCCGGCGCCCGGTACGGCCCCGGCGGTGGCCCGGCCGCCGCTGACGTCGCACATCGGGTCGTCGGCGCCGTGGATCACCAGCGTGGGCAGCCGCAGCGACCGCAGCCGCGCCGTACGGTCGCCGGACGCCACCGAGGCCACGGCCTGGCGGGCGATGCCGAGCGGGTCGTACGACCGGTCGAAGGCGCGGGCGGTGCGCTCGCGCACCGCCGCCTCGTCGAAGGCGAACCCCGGTGAGCCCAGTACCCGCACGGCGTTGACCGTCCGGTCGACCGCCTCCTCGCGGCTCTTCGGCGCCGGCCCCGCGAGCGCGCCCAGCGCCCCGGGGTCCGGCTGCCCCACCGCCGGGTCGCCCGTCGTGGACATCAGGGAGGTCAACGAGCGCACCCGGCCCGGGTGTTCGATCGCCATCGTCTGGGCGATCGCCCCTCCCAGCGACAGGCCGACCACGTGGGCGCTGTCCAGCCCCAGCGCGTCCAGCAGGCCCACCGCGTCGCCGGCCATGTCGGACAGGGAGTACGAGGCGGACGACAGGTCGCCCGCGAGTGCCGCCGGCACGTCGGGCACCGGCGCGTCGGGGAAATGGGTGGACAGGCCGGCGTCGCGGTTGTCGAACCGGATCAGCTGCACGCCGCGCCCCGTCAGCTCCGCGCAGAAGCCGTCGGGCCACCCGTGCATCTGGAGGGCGATGCCCATGACCAGCAGCACCGGCGGGGCCTGCGCGTCCCCCCACCGCTCGTACGCCACCTCGATGCCCGCCGGCCCCACGCCCACGGCCTTCTCCTCGCTCACCGTCACGCCGTCTCCTCACAGGATGGGAAGACGCCGAACATACCGCCGGGGAACGGCCCGGGAGGCCCTCACGCGGCCGCTCGCCCGTGCGGTACGGTCCGCGGCATGCTCGCCGGACCGGGTACGCCCGCCCCACCGGGCTGGAGCCGCTGGCTCGTTCCGCCCGCCGCGCTCTCCGTCCACCTCGCCATCGGCCAGGCCTACGCCTGGAACGTCTTCAAACCGCCGCTGGAGACCTCCCTCGGCCCCTCCGGAACCGCGTCGGCCCTGCCGTTCCGGCTCGCGATCGTGATGCTCGGGCTCTCCGCCGCCTTCGGCGGCACCCTGGTCGAGCGGCACGGCCCGCGCCGGGCCATGACCGTGTCCGCCGTCTGCTTCACCTCCGGGTTCCTCGTCGCCTCCCTCGGCGCCGCCACCCGCCAGTACTGGATCGTGGTGCTCGGCTACGGCTGCGCCGGCGGGGTCGGCCTCGGCATCGGCTACATCTCGCCGGTCTCCACCCTCATCAGGTGGTTCCCCGACCGGCCCGGCATGGCCACCGGCATCGCCATCATGGGCACCGCGTGCCGTTCGCCGTCGCGTGGCTCTGGGCCGGGCTGCCCTTCGGCTACGGGAGGTACGAACTCGCCCTGAAAATACGCCAGTTGTTCACGGGATGAGCGGAGTGCGCGAGGGCCGTCAGGTCCGGTCCAGCAGGGCGGTGCCGAGTTCGCTCGCCGTGTAGTGCACCTCGCGCCGGTAGCGGTGGCTCGTGACGAGGCCCGCGTCGCGCAGCACCGAGAGGTGCTGGGAGACCGCGCCCAGAC
The DNA here is from genome assembly GCF_055602105.1 of Streptomyces sp. NPDC037421. Taxonomy (NCBI): domain Bacteria; kingdom Bacillati; phylum Actinomycetota; class Actinomycetes; order Kitasatosporales; family Streptomycetaceae; genus Streptomyces; species Streptomyces sp. NPDC037421. The sequence continues at coordinate 170,018 of NZ_JBVJWV010000001.1, read as the reverse complement.
TGAGCCCGCTGAGGGCCGCCAGCTGCGTCGTCGTGCTGGGCGAGCCGGTGAGGGCGAGGAGCCGGGCCCGGCTGCGGCCCAGCAGCCGGGCCAGCCCGTCCGCGCAGGTGCTCCGCCGCTCCCACAGGCCGCCGACCGCCCGCGAGGGGTAGACGAGGGCCGGCGGCGTGGTGCCGGCGCCGGCCAGCAGGTGGCAGCGCGCCGCGAAGGCGCTGGGGGCCAGGGTGATGCCCCTGCCGCCGAGGCCGAGCCCGGCCGGGGGCAGTTCCGCGGACACCAGCCGGTCGCCGGTCCAGCGCAGCGCCGGGTGGAGGCGGGCGAACACCTCCTGGATGCCGTCCTCGGCGAGCTGGCGCGTCCGGTACGCGATGTCCGCCTCCAGCACCGCCCGGATCCGCGGCCAGTACGGCCGGACCGCCGCCTCCCACCAGGCCCGCAGGGCCTCGCCCAGCTCCGGCGCGGCCCCCGTCAGGGCGAGTTCCTCCTCGAACTCGGCCAGCGGGCAGCGCGGCGGCGGGGTGGTGAACCCCGGGGAGGCGGCCGCGGCGCGCAGCGGCGCGATCCGCCCGGCGAGGGAGCGGTCCTCGCGCAGCGCCAACGCCTGCTTGATCCACGGCAGATGGACAGCGTGCCGGCCCGGATCCGCGGTGGCCCGGAAGCCGGCGACGGTCTCCCACAGCGGCGAGACCGCGAACCTGATGCCCGCGATGTCGTGCACCCCGAACCGCACTTCACCCACGTACCCACCCCCACCAGCAGGACCTTTTCGCACAGCCTAAAACATTGGCCCCACCACCCCCGCGGCCGACATCTTCGCGGACATGAAGAACCACCACCCCCTCGCCGACTTCCGCCGGCTCTGGACCGCCGACACCGTGAGCCAGGCCGGCTCCGCCGTGACCCTCCTCGCGCTGCCGCTCGTGGCCATCGGCGCTCTCGACGCCACCGCGTTCGAGGCCGGACTGCTCGTGATGTCCGAGTACCTGGCCTTCCTGCTGATCGGCCTGCCCGCCGGCGCCTGGGTGGACCGGCTGCGCCACCGCCCCGTGATGATCGCGGGCGATCTGGGCCGCGCCGCCCTGCTCCTGTCCGTTCCCGCGGCCGCCTGGCTGGACGTGCTGTCGCTCCCCCAGCTGTACGCCGTGGCCTTCGGGATGTCGGTGTGCACGGTCTTCTTCGACGTGGCCGCGCAGAGCGCGCTCCCGCGCCTGGTCGACGCGGACCGCCTGGCCGACGCCAACGTCAGGCTGGAAGCCACCCGCAACATCACCCAGGTCGGCGGGCCGGGCCTGGCCGGAGTCCTGGTCGGCGCGCTGACCGCGCCCGTGGCCCTCGCCGTCGACGCCGCCAGCTACCTCCTCTCGGCGTTCTTCGTCTCGCGCGTCCGCCGCCCCGAGCCGCGTCCCGCCGCCCGGAGCGGCACGAGCCTGCGCGCCGAGATCGCCGAGGGGCTGCGCTTCGTCCTCGGCGACCGGACCCTGCGCGCGATCACCCTCGCCTCCGCCGTCTCCAACCTGTTCGGCACCGTCGGCGCCGCCATGCTGATGGTGCTGCTCGCGGGAGAGCTCGGCCTGTCCCCGCTGCTCTGCGCGGCCGTGTTCACCGCCGAGGCCCTGGGCGGCCTCCTCGGCAGCCTGCTCACCCTGCGCGTCGCCGCTGCGTTCGGCCAGGGCCGGGCGATGTGCGCGTCCGTGATCACCAGCGGGGTGCTGTGGCTGTCGGCCGTACCCCTCTACCAGGACGACTGGCGGTTGGCTGCCGCCGTCGCCCTCCAGGGACTGGGCTGGACCGCCTTCATGACCTTCAAGATCACCTCGGTAGCGTACCGGCAGCGGATCTGCCCCGAGCCCCTGCTGGGCCGGACGGCCGCCACGTTCCGCTTCGTGGTGTGGGGCGCCATGCCGGTCGGCGCGCTCCTCGGCGGACTGCTGGGGCAGTGGCTCGGGGCCCGGCCGGCGATGTGGATCGGCGCCCTGGGAGAGCTCCTCGCGGTCCTTCCCCTGCTCCTCTCCCCGCTGCGGACGTCCGGCGAACTGCCCGCCGCGCGACCCCTCGTACGGTCGTAGGGGGTTCCCGGTGCGCTACCACCACGTCGACGTCTTCGCCCCCCGCCCCTACAGCGGCAACAGCCTCGCGGTGTTCCCCGAGGCCGAAGCGCTGAGCCCCGCTCAGATGCTGGCCGTCACCAGGGAACTGCGCCACTTCGAATCGGTCTTCCTGGTACGGGACCCCGCCCGCCCGCGCACCTGCCGGGCACGGGTCTTCGACCTCACCGGGGAACTCGGCTTCGCCGGCCACCCCGTCATCGGCGCCGCGAGCGTGCTGCACGCCCTGTACGCCCCCGGGACCGGTGCCGCCACCTGGACCCTGCGCCTGAGCGCCCGCACCGTGCGGGTGGCCACCCGCCGGCACGGGCCGCGCCGGTACGCGGCGACGCTCGACCAGGGGCCCGCGGTGTTCCTCGGCCGCCCCGCGGCCGCGGAGGCCGCGGGGCTCGCCGCCCGCTTCTGCCTGGACGCCCGGGACCTGGACCCCGAGCTGCCCCCGGAGACCGTGTCGACCGGACTGCCCTACCTGCTCCTCCCCGTACGCGGTGACTCGCTGGCCCGCGCCCGGATCACCGCACCGCTGGACGCGCCGCTCGCCCGCCTCGGCGCCGGCTACGCCTACCTCCTCGACGCCGACGCGCGCGAGGGGCGGCACTGGACCAACGACGGCCTCCTGGAGGACGTGGCCACCGGCAGCGGCGCCGGCTGCGCGGCCGCGTACCTGCGCCGCCACGGCCGCATCGGCGACGGAGAGCCCGTGGTGCTGCGCCAGGGCCGGTTCACCGGACGCCCCAGCGAGATGACCATCGCCGCGCACGGGAGCGGAACGGACGTCCGCGGCGTCCAGGTGGGCGGCCCCGTCGTGCTGCTCGGCGAGGGGACCCTCGCGGAACTGCCCTGACCGCCGGCGCCGTTCCGCGGGATGCGAGACTGCTCGACCGTGAACGGAACGGGAAGGGCGGGCGGGATCGTGCGATGGGGACGGCGGCTGGGGCTGGTGGCGCTGGTCATGCTGACGGGCGGGGCCTGCGCGCACCCGCTCCAGGACCTGGGGCCGCTGCCGCCGCGCTTCTCCGGGCCGCCGCTGCCGCCCGACGCGGTGGTGGCGGACCTGACGTCGGCGATGGCGGAGCAGGGGGTCGAGCTGAGGCGGAACCCGCCGGAGCTCCAGATGCAGGCGATCGAGTGCCACGAGATGCTGACCGGCCGGCCGCCCACGGCGAAGGCGGACGCGGCCCTGAAGGCCGCCTTCGACCGGGCCCGTTCCGCCTACGGCTGGCAGCCGGGGCCGGACATGGGGCCGCGGGTCCTCAGCGTCCGCAAGGGCAACTGGACGGCGACCGCCTCCCTCACGGGCGGCACCCAGTCGTCACAGGAGCCCACGACCCACGTCCTGATCACGCTCCTCTGCTACGGGGGACACTCCGAGCCCCAGCCCTCCGTCCCGGCTCCGACCCGGTCCTGAGCGGTCGCGGGGGCGGGATCAGCGGCGCTTGAGCTTCGCCCACACGGTCCCCAGCGCCTGGATGTCCGCGTCGTCGAGGCGGTCGTCGAAGACCTCCCGCAGGGCTTCCCGGCGGGTCGCGTCCGCCTCGGCGAAGGCGCGGCGGCCCTCGGCCGTGAGGCGTACGCACACGGAGCGGGCGTCCGTGGGGGAGGGGACCCGGTCGACCAGGCCCCGGGCCTGGAGCTGGTCGAGGACCCGGGACACCTGACTGCGGCTGAGGAGGGTCTTGGCCCCCAGGGCGGAGGCGGCGACCGGCTCGCTCTGGCTGTTCAGCCACAGCATCACCTCGAACCAGGACAGCGGCAGGCCGTGGGCCCGCGTGAGCTCCTGGTCGATGCGGGCGGAGAGGGTGGTGCCCGCCCAGATCAGGCCGTAGAAGGCGTGGTCGCGGGCGGTGAGGTCACCCGGGGTGAGGTCTATGCGCGCCATACCGGCAGCCTATCCGCTTGCGTGTGCGCGCACATAAATATATTGTGTGTGCACACACTGATTTCTTTCCCCATCCCGGAGCCCCTCATGAGCGCGAGCGGAACCCCGAACACCGTCCTGATCACCGGCACCTCCTCCGGCATCGGCCTCGCGGCCGCCGTCTCCGCCGCCCAGGCCGGCTGGCAGGTCGTCGCCACCATGCGCGACACCGCGAAGGCGGAACCGCTGCGCCGGGCCGCGGCCGAGGCGGGGGTCGAGGACCTGGTCCAGGTCAAGCGGCTCGACGTGGTCGACCCCGCGTCCATCGACGCCTGCCTGGAGGAGGTGCTCGCCGAGCACGGACGGCTCGACGCGGTGGTCAACAACGCCGGCGCCGGCCGGGTCGGGACGATCGAACAGGACACGGTCGAGGACGTCCGCGCCACGATGGAGGTCAACTTCTTCGGAGTCGTCCAGGTCACCCGCGCCGCCATGCCGCACCTGCGCGCCTCGCGCGGCCGCCTGATCACGGTCACCAGCGTCGGCGGCGTGATCGGCCAGCCCTTCAACGAGGCCTACTGCGCCGCCAAGTTCGCCGTCGAGGGCTTCATGGAGTCCCTCGCCCCCGTCGCCGCGACCGCCGGCGTCGCCGTCACCCTCGTCGAGCCGGGCGCGGTGGCGAGCGAGTTCGTCAACACCATCGGAGTGGACGTGCCCGCCATGCTCACCGCGGCGGGCCCCTACGCCCCGGCGCTGCGGACGTACGTCGAGCGTACGGTCAAGTCGTTCGCCGGGGCCCAGACCCCGGCCGAGGCGGCCGCGCCGATCACCGAGGCCCTGACCGCCGAGGAGCCCGCCTTCCGGATCCAGACCTCCGACTGGGCCCGCGACTTCGTCGGCCTCAAGCTCGCCGACCTGGACGGCTCGGCCGTCCAGGCCATGACGGGAGCCTGGGTGGGCTGACGCCCGGGGGCCCGGAACGCCTACCGCCGCCGGTCCGCCAGCACCTCGGACGACGCGTCCCGCTGATGCGGCAACGGCGGGACGGACAGCGGCGCGCCCGCCTCGTCCTGCCGGAGCGAGACCGTGCGCGCGGGCGCCGGGATCGAGATGCCCTCGGCCCGGTACCGCTGGTGCAGGCGCTTGATGAACTCGTGCTTGATCCGGTACTGGTCGCTGAACTCGCCCACCCCCAGGATCACCGTGAAGTTGATCCTGGAGTCCCCGAAGGTGTGGAAGCGGACCGCGGCCTCGTGGTCCGGGACCCCGCCGGTGATGTCGGCCATCACGCTGTCGACCACGTCGAGGGTCACCCGCTCCACGTGCTCCAGGTCGCTCTCGTAGCCGACCCCGGCCTGGACCAGGATCGACAGCTTCTGCTCGGGCTGGCTGTAGTTGGTCATGTTCGTCCGCGCGAGGCGGCCGTTGGGGATGATCACCAGGTTGTTCGACAGGTTGCGCACCACGCTGTTGCGCCAGTTGATGTCGACGACGTACCCCTCCTCGCCGCTGGTCAGACGGATGTAGTCACCCGGCTGGACGGTCTTCGAGGCGAGGATGTGCACCCCCGCGAAGAGGTTGGCGAGGGTGTCCTGCAAGGCCAGCGCGACCGCCAGACCGCCCACCCCGAGAGCGGTGACCAGCGGGGCGATGGACACCCCGAGGGTCTCCAGGGCCACGAGGACGCCCATCGTCAGCACCACGATCCTCGTGATGTTGACGAAGATCGTCGCGGAAGCCGCGACGCCCGTACGGGACGCCGCCACCGACTGCACCAGACCCGCCACCACCCGGGCCGCGCTGAGGGTGGCGATGACGATGAGCACCGCCGTCAGCGACTGGTTGACCACGCCCCCGACCCGCGCGGTGAGCGGCAGCGCCGAAGCGGCCACCGCGACCCCGGCGATCACGGCTGCCCAGGGGACGATGGTCCGCAGCGCGTCGACGATGACGTCGTCCCCGCTCCACTTGGTCCGGCTCGCGTGCTTGGCCAGCCACTTCATCAGCGCCCGCAGCACCAGACCGGCCACGCCACCGGTGGCCAGCGCGATGCCGGCCACCACCCAGTCGTGCAGGACGAGGTCCCGGGTCACCGGCCGGCCCCCGCACCGTGGAGGGCGAGGGAACGGGCCGCCGCCGGCCGCCGTATGTGCTGTGTCGTCACCTTGTCACCTGTCAGGTCGTGTTGTGCGCAGCCACGTTGGAGCGGATGTACGCATTCCGAACGGAACTGTCATCCTGCCCCATGCCCCGGCCGCCCCCGCACCCCGACCCCGCCGTTCCACCCGCACCGGACCGCTCCCCACGGGGGAGGGCGGGGTTGCTCCGTGTTGACGAACCGCTCACCTGACCGGCCCACACCCGCGGCCTGTCGGGCCGGCCCGGGTGGCGGGGAGCGGTGATATGTGCAGCGCGTGGAGAGGCACCCGGCCCGGCCAACGGGCCACGGGGGCCCACGCAACCGTTCCCTCGCGCTCCCGCGGCGCTTCTCGGCGTCGGCGGGGAAGGAAGCCATGAACCTGAACGCTCACAAGGTGTCCCAACGGTCCCGGACCCGGTCGCGGGTGCTGCTCGCCTCCATCGCCGCCGCGACCGCCCTCAGCGCCCAGCTGGTGGCGATCGCCCCGGCGGCCTCCGCCGACGGCCCCAAGCCGTCGGGCCACAACGCGCCGTCGGTCCAGGACAAGCAGAGGAACCCGGACAAGGGCAGGGACGACCACAAGAAGAAGCCCTCGCAGTTCCCGCACGGTCTGCGGCAGTTCACCTCCGACAACACCTTCACCGTCCCGGCGGGCGTCACCACCGTGTTCGTCCAGGCCTGGGGCGCCGGCGGCGGCGGTGGCGGCGGCGGTGGCGCCTCCGCCACCAGCCCGGGCGGCGCGGGCGGTGGCGGTGGCGCCGGCGGCTTCACCTGGTGCACCCTCAACGTCCGCCCGCTGGCCGACTACGGCGTGGACGTCGGCGACGGCGGGTCCGGTGGCGACGGCGGGGCCGGCGGCACCACCGGCACCGCGGGCGACTCCGGTGACCAGGGCGGCAACACGACCGTCGTCGCGGCGGCGACCAACACCACCCTCGCCACCGCCACCGGTGGCGGTGGCGGCGGTGGTGGCGGCGGCGGCACCACCACCCCGGGTGCCGGCGGCGCCGGTGGAGCGGGAGGCAACGGCTCCTGCACCACGGGCGGCGTGAACCGCGGTGGCGGTGCCGGTTCGCCCGGTGGCGCGGGTACGGCGGTCGGCCTGGGCGGAGCCCCCGCCGACGGCATCGTCGCCCTTCCCCCGGGCGGCGCCGAGGGCGGCGACGGCGGGGCGGGAGGCGGCACTCCCAGCCTCGGCGGAAGCGGCGGACAGCCCGGCGGCGACGGCTACGTCGTCATCTGGTGGTAGCTCCGGCGCCCTGACCGCACGGACGTGACACTCCGACCGCCCGCTCCCACGGCCCCCGCGGCCGAGGGGGCGGGCGGTCGCCCGTCACGGCGCGGCCGTGAGGAACTCGCGCAGGTCGACGACCGCGTACTCCTCCTCCAGCGCCGCGTCGATGATCCGCGGCAGGGCCTGCGCGTCGAGGACGACCCCGTCGCCCGCGCTGCTGCCCACGTGCATCTGGAGGATCGCCCCGGGGCCCAGGGAACCGACCGCCCTGCGGACCGCCTTGTCCACCGTCATCCCGCCGGCCGGACCCAGGTAGCCGTTCGTGTCGTTGGTGAACTCGATCGCCGCGTACCCGAGGTCGTTGACGTCCTCCACCGCGTCCTCTGTGGTCGAGCTGTACGGGAACCGGAAGAACGGCAGCGGCTCGGCCCCGGACGCCGTACGGATCGCCGCGTCGGCGGTCCGCACCTCCCGCACCCGCTCCGCCGTGTCGAGGCCGTTGAAGTAGGGGTGGCTGTGGGAGTGGTTGCCCAGCCCGTGCCCGGCGGCTGCCATCGCCCGCACGGCCGCGGGACGGGCCTTCGCGAACAGGCCGGTGGGGAAGAAGGTGGCGGCCGCCTTCCGCCGCCGCAGCTCCGTCAGGACGGTGTCGAGGCCGCTCTCGTCCCACGCGGCGTTGAAGGTGAGCGCCACCACCCTGCGCGAGGTGGGCAGCCGCCGGATCTCCTGCCCGAGCAGCGACGCCGGCGGCCGCGGCCCCGCCGCGGCGGCGAGCGCACTCGGGGCCGGCACCAGACCCGCGGCCAGCAGCGCCGCCATCGCGGCACGTCGTCCCACATCCACCACAGTCGCTCCCTCGGCCACCGCACCGCCCCGCGCGGTGCTGCCACGAGTGTGCGAGAGCCCCGGGCGGGGCGCCGCGCAGCCGTGCCGGGCACCCGGGTGATCTCCGTCGGCCGCGCCGCCGGGACACGGTGCGCCCGGCCCCGGTCCCGGCGGGCGGCACCGTACAGTCCGCTTCGGGCACCCCCGCCTCCGTCACCGCAGGCCGCGTACCGGCAAGGGAGACAGCCGTGAACACCACCGACCAGGACCGCTTCCCGTCGGACCCGGCCCGCCCGCAGGACGGGGAACTCACCGGCAGGGCCTCGCTGCACGTGCTCGTGCTCTCGGGCTCCTCCCGGACCGGCTCGGTCAACGCGCGCCTGGCCGCCCTGGTCGCGAGCCTGGTGGTACGGGCCGGCGCCACCGCCGAACCCGCCATGCTCGGCGACTTCCCGATGCCGCTGTACGACGGCGACCTGGAGGCCGACGAGGGCGTGCCGCCGGGGGCGCTGGCCCTGCGCGAGCGGATCGAGGCGGCGCAGGCCCTGGTCATCGCCTCGCCCGAGTACAACGCCTCCGTCCCGGGCGTGCTCAAGAACGCCGTCGACTGGGTCTCCCGCGTCCGGCCGCAGCCCTTCAAGGACAAGCAGGTCCTGCTGGTGTCGGCCTCGCCCTCGATGGTGGGCGGCAACCGGGGCCTGTGGGCGCTGCGCGTCCCGCTGGAACACCTCGGGGCGCGGGTCTACCCCGACATGTTCAGCCTGGCGATGGCCCATCAGGAGTTCACCGAGGACGGGGCGCTGGGCGACCGGGGGCTCGGCGAGCGCCTCACGGCGACCGTCGGCTCCTTCCTCGACCTCGCCGAGGCCGACACCCGCTACCTGTGCCTCCAGCGCCGCTGGTACGAGTTCCTCGGCGACCGCACCGACGCGCCGGTCACCGCCCGCGCCCAGGACTGAGCCGCGGCGCCCGGGACGCGCCCGGGCCGGCCCCGCTCAGCGCTGCGACAGCTCCGAGGGCGCCTCCTGGACCACCCAGCCGTTGCCGTCCGGGTCGCGGAAGGTCAGGAACGAGTTCCACGTGTCGCCCTTCCCGTCCTCCCAGCCCGCCGCCCCGAGGCGGCGCACCGGGGAGACGTCCACGCCCCGCGCCACCAGTTCCGCGCGTGCCGCCTCGATGTCGGTGACGCAGAGCTGGAGGCCGTGCAGCGTGCCCGGCGCCATCACCGCCGTACCGGGCGCGGGCGGCATCCCCTGGAGGAGCGCCACCGAACACCGCGACCCGGGCGGGGTCAGCTGGATGATGCGCACACCGGGGGCGACCTCGTCGTCGAGGTCCACCCCGAAGCCGACCGCGTCGGCGTAGAACTCCTTGGCCCGGTCCATGTCGGTGACGGGGACCGGGACCACTTCGAGCGTCCAGTTCACGCGGAACCTCCTCGGGAGCGCCGGCGGACCCGGCGCGGCACTGGGTCCGAGTCTCCCGCAGGAAGGGGCGCGGCGCCCGCAGGCGCAGCCACGGCCCGGTGCGGGGCGCGTACCCGTACACGGGGGCGCGCGCTGGTGCGCAGGGGGCGTGCGGGACGGCGGATGCCACTCTTCCGGAAGAATTCCGGGACCGGCTTGCACGATCGGGCGTGATTTCCGATGGGGTGGTGATGGGGGGCGCTTGCCGCTCCACGGCTGCCGCACACGGGGGCGATCAGCCGAACACCCCACACACCACTTGGAAGGTTCCGCGCCGCAGTGAATGTTGCCGAGATTGTCGCCCTCGCGCTGATAGTCACCACCACGGTCCGTGTTTTCTCGAGCGATGTGACACCCACCGCCCTGGAGGGCGGCGACGAGCAACGGTGGGGGAGTGCATGAGCGAAGGCGAGTTCGACCCAGCGGGGGACCAGACGGTCTCCAGTGAACTGGCGGGCGTCCTGCCCGTCGAGTTCACCGCTTTCCACTCCCAACAGCACCGCGCGTACCTGCGCTACGCCCACCTCCAGCTGGGCAACGCCAAGGACGCGCAGGAAGTCGTCGACGACGTGTTCACCTTCCTCCTGAAGGTGTGGCGCCAGGCCCTCAAGGAGGCGAGCCTGCACGGCTTCGCCTGGGCGGTGCTGCGCGAACACGTCGAACGCCGGCTGGCGGCCCTCGGCCGCCAGGTGGCTATGGTGGAGACGGCGTGGTTCTCGGCCCTGCGCCGCTCGTCGCGGGAACGGCTCGAGCTGCTGGAGTCCAAGCTCGGCCTGTACGCGGCCATCGCGGAGCTGTCCGAGCGGCAGTACGACGTGGTGCTGCTGGCGTTCCTGCTGGGCAACGACTCCGACACGGTCGCCCGGATGATGGGGATCTCCCCCGCGACGGTCCGTTCGCACGTACGCGGCGCACGCCGAACCCTGTCCCGCAAGCTCGGGGTGGACTGGATCCCCGGAGAGGAGAAGGACCAGTGAGCGACATGCCCGCTGACCGTGACATGCCGCTGTGCGAACTGGACGCGGCCCTGAAGAACGCCGCGGTGCTCGCGGAGGAGTACGCGGGCTACGACGAGGGCGCCGCCCGGCGCCGGATCGCCCGCCGGATCGTGGCCGACCGGGCCCGCTCCGCGATCGGCGGCGCCACCGGCCCGGACCTGCCCGCCCGCGGGCAGACCGCCCCCGCCGAGCACGACGACCTGGTCCTCGACGCCGCCTGCCACGTGCGGGCGGCCCGCGTCCTGGACGACGTCACCTGGTCCCTCGTGGAGAGCCGGGACTTCGCGGAACTCGCCCTGCACGCCGAATCCTGGCCCCACGGAGTGGACTCGGCCCTGCTGTTCGGCTGTCTGCTCCACCTGACGGAGCGGACGGAGGGCGCGCGGTTCTGGTTCCAGTACGCGGCCGGGGCGGGCTCCCGGACCGCGGCGCAGTGCCTCTACCTCCACCACCTCTCCCGCGCGGAGGTCCGTACCGCCCGGCACTGGAAGCAGCAGGCCCGGACCCTGCCCGCCGAGGAACACCTGCCGCACCTGCCGCAGATCCCCGAGGACCTCGAAGCGGCCCTGGCCGCCTCCGTGATCTGGACCTCCCCGCCCATCACCACCCAGGACCTCAGCTCCCTCACCAGCGGACCCGGCCGGGCCGCGCGGCCGCCCTACCGGCTGCCCGCACGGCTGCGCCAGGCGGTCGCGGCCCGCCCCAACCACGAACACCCCGACCTGGGGGACGTGTTCACCCCCAGCCCGCCGGTCGCCGTGGCCGTGGCACACCACGCACGCCTCAACCCCCTGCACCTGACGGGCGAGGCGAACGCGTGGGCGCTCGAAGCGCTCAAACAGCCGCACCTGACGCACGCCGCCCGCAAGAGTCCCGAAGGACAGCCCGCGCCCGCCGCGCTGGAATCCGTACACCAGGCGCTGCGCGTCCTGGAGGTGGTCAACCGGTACTCGGGCGGCGTCAGCCTCACCCAGGTCGCCCGCGAGACGAAACTGCCGCAACTGGTGATCGCCCGGGCCGTGGAACAGCTCGTCCGCGCCGGCCTGGCCGCGCCGACCGGGCCCGACGCCTACATCGCAGGCAACGCCCTGCTGCTGACCGACGCGGCCGGAGGCGAGGGGCGCGGCCACCTCAAGGAGACACTCGCCTGGGTCCGCGACGCCGTCGGCGCCGCCGTCTACGTGGCCCGCTACACCGACGGCGAGGTCTCCATCACCCAGTACGCCGACGGCCCCGGCACACCCGTGGTCGAGGAATGGGTCGACTTCAGGTCCGCCGCCCACGCCTCCGCCGTCGGCAAGGCCCTGCTCACCCAGCTCGACTACGACGACAGGAAGGACCACCTGGACCGCCACCGGATGTCCAAGTTCACCCCGCACACCATCGGCAGCGAAAAGGCCCTCTTCCACCAGCTCGACACGCGCAGGCCCAATGCCCCGCTGCTCGACCTCCAGGAGTACGCCCTCGGCACGGTGTGCGCGGCCGTCCCCATCACCTCGGGCCCGAACCCCGAATGCGTGGCCCTGTCCATCCCCGTCCCCGATCCCGGCCGGCTGAGGCAGGCCGCCCGGATCCTGCAGAGCGAGGCCGCCGCGGTGTTACTCGCCCTCATCGTGGCCGGCAGCGCGCAGCCCGCCCCGGCACCGGTCGTCAGCGCACCCCCCGCCCCGGGACCCCAGTGGTTCCGGGCCGCGGCGGCCGGCGAGGCCGCTCCGGCCGGACTGCACAGCCCCTTCCTCTCCACCACCGTCTAGCGACCTGGCCGGCCCCGCACCCGGGGCCGGCCCTCCGGCACCGACGACGCGCCGGAGCGGGCCGGGGCATCCGCGCCCCGGCCCGCTCCGCCGCGCGTCAAGCCTTCCGCCGGCCGAGACCGGCCACGACCAGCAGGGCCGCGGCGATCACGATGGCCGCGTCGATCGCCAGGACCAGCCGCACCCCGTCGAACAGGGCGTCCTGCGTGGTGGCCAGGACACCGAGCAGCGGGATGCCGACGGTCAGGCCGACCTGCTGGGTGGTGGTCACCAGACCGGTGGCGAGCCCCTGCTCCTCGTCCGGCACACCGCTCGTCACGATCACCCCGTACGAGATGATCGAGCCGAGGTGGCCCATGCTGGCCACCGACACGGCCAGGGCCGCGAGCAGGGCCCCCGAGTCCGTGCCCATGCCGAGCAGCGCGGCGGTGAAGGCACCCTGGGCGAGCAGGGAACCGATCAGGACGCGGCGGGCCCCGAAGCGGCCGATGAACCGGGGGGCGTACGCGCCGGCGAGGGCGGAGGTGACGCCCTGCACGCCGAAGACCAGCCCGGTCAGGAAGGAGGACAGGCGCAGCGTCTCCTGGAGGTAGAGGGTCAGCACGAAGACGACCGTGGACATCATCGCGAAGGTCACCAGGCCACCGATGTTGCCCCACGCCACCGTGCGCCGCCGCAGCATCGGCAGCGACACCAGCGGGGCGGGGGACTTCGACTCCACCACCACGAACGCGGCGAGCAGTACGAGCCCGGCCGCGAGAGTGGCGCGGACGTCGGCGCCGCCGAAGCCGCGCTCGGCCGCCGTCGACAGGGCGTAGATCAGGGCGAGGAGACCGCCGGTGACGGTGACGGCGCCCGGCACGTCGAGGCGCGGCCGCTCCGGGGTGCGCGACTCGGACAGCAGACCCGGCGCGAGGAACAGGACGAGCAGCCCGGCGACCGCGAGCAGGCCCATGGTGGAACGCCAGCCGAGGGTGTCGGTCATGACACCGCCGAGCACCATGCCGACGGTGAAGCCCAGGGACAGCAGGGTGCCGGAGATGCCGAGCGCCTTGTCGCGCAGCGGGCCCTCGGGGAACGTCGTGGTCAGCAGCGACATGCCGGTCGGCACGATGACGGCCGCTCCCAGGCCCTGCAGGGCGCGCCCGGCCAGGAAGGAGGCGGGGTCCCAGGCGAAGGTGGCGAGCAGGGAGGCCGCGGTGAAGGCCGCGAGGCCGGCCAGGAACAGCTTCTTGCGGCCGTACAGGTCGCCGATCCGGCTGAACAGCAGCAGGAAGCCGCCGGAGGGCAGGGTGAACGCGGTCACCGCCCACTGGAGGCCGGACTGGCTCAGGCCCAGGTCCTTGCCCAGCGCGGGCAGCGCCACGTTCAGGACGGAGAAGTCGAGCGCCACCATGAACTGGGCGGCGCAGAGCACGAAGAGGACCAGCTTGGCCCGGCCGGTGAGCCGGGGTGTGTTCTCGGGTGCCGCCGTGTGCGGCCCGCTGACCGCGGGGGTCCGTGTGTCTGTCGTCATGGGCACCACCCTCGCGGCGCGGGAATGCCCGTGAAGAGTGGGAACTTATCCTGTTGGTGGCACCACCAGGGAGCCGAACAGGGGGAATTCGTGGCAACGCCGATCGACCAGCACCGCCGGGCGGAGCTGCGGGAGTTCCTGATGAGCCGGCGCGCGAGGATCTCGCCGGCCGAGGCCGGGCTGCCGGACGGCGGGGCCCGCCGCCGCACGCCGGGGCTGCGCCGGGAGGAGGTCGCCGTGCTGGCGGGGGTCGGTGTGTCCTGGTACCAGTGGCTGGAACAGGGCCGCGACATCACCGTCTCCGGACAGGTGCTGGACTCCGTGAGCCGGGTGCTGAAGCTGACCAGCGCCGAGCGGCGGCACCTGTACGTCCTCGCGGGGCTCAACCCGCCGGCGCTTCAAGTGGCCCCGGGGGACCGGGACATGTGCGACGGCCTGCGGCGGCTGATCGAGGCCTGGATGCCCTTTCCCGCGCACATCATGGACACCTACTGGAACACCGTGATGTACAACGACGCGGCCGCGCTGGTCTTCGGGATGAGCCCGGAGACCGTGCAGAACTGCCTGATCGCCTTCTTCACCGACCCGATCTACAAGGACCGTTCCCCGCAGTGGGACCGGGTCGCGTGCGATGTCGTGGCCCAGTTCCGGGCGGCCTGTTCGGAGCATCCCGGGGACGACGGGTTCCGGGCGGTGGTCGCCGAGGTGCTCGAACTCAGTCCGGAGTTCGCCGCGTTGTGGAGGCGCCGGGACATCCGCCCCGGCGGCCAGCTGCAGAAGCGGATGCGGCACCCGGTCGTCGGAGCGCTGCACGTGGAGTCGACCCAGCTGCGGGTCCCGGCGCGGCCCGACCTGTCGATCGTGCTGCACACCCCGCTGCCGGGCACGGACACCGCGGAGAAGCTGGAGTGGCTGACCTCGCCCGAGGGGCGGCGCGGGCTGATGTACCCGGTGGCGGGCTGAGCGGCTCAAGCGCCGGGGGAGGAGCCGCGGGAGCCGAGGGCGGCCACCGCGCCGACCATGCGGTCCCAGAAGAGCTCCGTGTCCAGGGTCGTGCCGACCCGCGCGTTGACCGGCCGGCCCACGTAGTCGTGGAGGTCCACGACGGTGGCGCCGCGGGTGTAGCGGCCCTGGAGCTCGACCACGACGTTGGCGTCCGCGCAGCCCACGATCGCCGGGTCGATCACCCGGGCCACCGCCACCGGGTCGTGCAGCGGCGGATGGGGCATGCCCCACAGCCGGCGGTACGCGGAGGCGAAGTAGGTGAGCAGTTCCACGCAGACGGAGCCGATCTCGGTGCCGAGGGCCTCGAAACGGGCCAGTACCTCGGGCGTGGCGAGGGCCTGGTGGGTCACGTCGAGCCCGCACATGGTCACCGGTACGCCGCTGCCGAACACGACGGCGGCGGCCTCCGGGTCGGTGTAGACGTTGAACTCGGCCGCCGGCGTGCGGTTGCCCGGCCCCACCGAACCTCCCATCAGCACGATCTCGCGGATGCGGGCGGCGCTGCCGGGGTGGCGGGTCAGCAGCAGGGCGATGTTGGTCAGCGGGGCGGTGGGGACCAGGGTGACCGGTTCGGGGTGCTCCATGAGGATCCGGTGGATGAGGTCCACCGCGTGCTCGGGCGCCAGGTCCACCGTCGGCGGCGGGAACCGCGGTCCGTCCAGCCCCGATTCGCCGTGCACGTCCGCGGCGACGGCCAGCGGCTGGAGCAGCGGCCGGTCGCAGCCCGCGGCGACGGGCACGTCCGTGACGCCGGCGAGGGTCAGGACCCGGCGGGCGTTGAGGGTGGTCTTCTCCAGCGTCTGGTTCCCGGCGACGGTGGTGACGGCGAGGAGGTCGACGCCGGGATCCCCCGCCGCCAGCATGATCGCCAAGGCGTCGTCGTGTCCGGGGTCGCAGTCGATGATGATCGGAACGGGCACGCGCTGGACCTCCTCGTGGGCCTGGGCGGCCCAGTCTGCCGCCGGACGGCCGCGCGGGCCGCCCCTTACGAGCCAAAACACGGCCGGGGCGTGGCGGACATCGCCCCCCGGCGCGCGATGTGATGGTCGGATGACTGCCCCGGACGGGGGTCGCGTACGGGGTGGCGGGGGTCGTGGCTGCCGCGCCTGCGCCGATGGCCGCGGGGAGTGTGGAACGGTTCGTGCCGATCACGCACAGCAGCGATCGGAAGGACTCCCCATGCTCAGAACGGTGTTCACTGCCGGCGCGGCCGCCGCGCTCGCCGCTGCCGCCCTCGCGCCCTCCGCGGGCGCCGCGCCCGTCGGCCCGGTCCCCGCCCCCGCCGGCAAGATCGCCACCGTCCCGGCCCCCGCACCCCCCGGCCAGATCACCATCGACGTGGTCCAGGTCAACGGTTCCGGCTGTCGCCCCGGCACCGCCAACGTCGCGGTGTCCCCGGACAACACGGCGTTCACGGTGACGTACAGCGAGTACCTCGCCCAGGTCGGCAAGGACGCCAAGGCGACCGACTTCCGCAAGAACTGCCAGCTCGGCCTCAGCGTGAACGTGCCCCAGGGCTACACCTACGCGATCGCCAAGGCCGACTACCGCGGTTTCGTCAGCCTCGCGCCCGGCGCGAGCGCCACACAGAACGCCACCTACTACTTCCAGGGCATGAGCCAGTCCGCCTACCGCAGCCACTCCCTGATCGGCCCCTCCGAGGGCAACTGGCAGGTGTCGGACGCGGTGCCCGTGGAGGCCCTGGTCTTCCACCCCTGCGGGGCCAAGAGGAACCTGAACATCAACACCGAGCTGCGTGCCCAGGTCGGCTCCTCCGACGCGGCGAACACCACCAGCTTCGTCGCGATGGACTCCACCGACGGCAGCTTCAACACCGTGTACCACTTCTCCTGGAAGACGTGCCCGCAGCGGCGCTGACACCGGCCGGACCGCGAGGGGCCGCACCCGGGATCTTCCCGGGTGCGGCCCCTCGCGCATGCCGGGAGCTGGTGTGAAGAGATGTCATTGGGGACGTTCGGGTGGGAATGTCCCGCCCCGGCAACCGGATGCGGAGAGTGATCAGTCATGACGTTCAGTGATGACTCCACTACCGGGAGGTCCGATGAGCACCGTGAACACCGCACCGACGTACGGACTTTCCTCCGGGACGCCGCAGTGGGCGCTCGACCCCTACCGTTTCCCGGGCCTTCAGGACCTGGACGAGCCCGAGGTCCCCGCGGAGTCCGCGGAGTCCGCGGAGTCCGCGGACCCCGCGGGGGAGTCCGCCGAAGGCCCCCACCCGGCCTTGCGCCGGCCCTGATCGGGAAGCGGAAGCTCCGGTTACTCGCGAGGAAACCCGCCCTTTGGCTATGGTGAGCGCCCTCCGGTCAAAGGCCCCTTCGGATCCCATGCCCAGTCAGGGATCCGGGTGGCGATCGAAGGATGTCCCGCCAATCCGGGACGTAATCTGCATCCAGAGCGACGTGCTGTCGGCAACACCGCCCGACGTCGGCTCAATGCGAGCCGGCCTGCGTTCGTCCCGCCACCCCGGGGCTGGAGCGCGGCGGTCCTCTCATTCACCTACCTCGCGAAGGCAAGGCAGAGATGGCAAGAGCCACCAGACAGTCCTCCCGGCAGTCCGCACGACAGGGCGTGCACCCCGTCGACGAACTCCTCCCGTTCCCCAAGCTCGCCCTGTACGGCTTCCAGCACGTGCTCGCGTTCTACGCGGCGGCGGTCATCGTCCCCGTCCTCCTCGGCAACGCGCTCGGACTCAGCCGACAGGAGCTGGTCCACCTCATCAACGCGGACCTCCTCACCTGCGGCATAGCCTCGATCATCCAGGCCCTCGGCGTCTGGAAGGCCGGTGCCCGGCTCCCCCTCGTCCAGGGGGTCACCTTCACCGCGGTCTCACCCATGATCGCCATCGGCCTTGGCGCCGGCGGCGGCACCGCCGGCCTGCTCGTCGTCTACGGCGCGGTGATCACGGCCGGCATCGCCACCTTCGCCTTCGCCCCGCTCTTCAGCAGGCTGGTGAAGTACTTCCCGCCGGTCGTCATCGGCACGATCCTCACCGTCATCGGCATCACCCTCATCCCCGTGGCCCTGCAGGACGCGGCGGGCGGGGCCCACCTCATCGGCACGTCCGCGTACGGGTCGGCGAAGAACCTCGCGTACGCGCTGGGCACCCTGCTCTTCATCCTGGCCCTGGTCCGCGTCGGCCGGCCCTTCCTCAGCAGCCTCGCCGTCCTCCTCGGACTCGTCGCCGGAACGGCCGTCGCCTGGCTCTTCGGGGACGTGGACTTCGGCGCCGTGGCGCAGGCCGACTGGATCGGGGTCACCACCCCCTTCCACTACGGAATGCCGCGCTTCGAACTGCTCCCGATCGCCGCGATGCTCGTGGTCATGCTGATCACCATGGTGGAGACCACCGGCGACGTCTACGCCATCGGGGAGATCACCCGCAAGAAGGTCGACGCCGACACGGTCGCGCGCGCCCTGCGCGCCGACGGCGTGGCGACGGTCCTCGGCGGCGTCCTGAACTCCTTCCCCTACGTGGCCTTCGCCGAGAACATCGGCATCGTCCGGATGTCGAAGGTCATGAGCCGCTACGTCGTCGTCGCGGCCGGCGTGTTCATGGTCGCGCTCGGCCTGCTGCCGAAGGCGGGCAGCCTGGTCGCCTCCGTCCCGCACCCCGTGCTGGGCGGGGCGGCGGTGTCCATGTTCGGCATCGTCGCGGCCGTCGGCATCCAGATCCTGGCCAAGGCCGACCTGCGCGAGGAGCGCAACACCCTGATCCTCGCGGTCAGTCTCGGTGCGGCGCTGCTGCCCACGACGGTCAAGCCCTTCTTCGAGCGCATGCCCGACGACGTCCGGGCCGTGCTCGACAGCGGGATCACGCTCGGCGCCCTCACCGCCATCCTGCTGAACCTGCTCTTCAACGTCTTCACGAGCCGCAGCACGATGGAGATCGACTGGGACGACGTCGACATCGAGGAGGACGGCCCGCCCGGGCGGGCGGTCGCGGCACCGGCCCGTTGACCGGCCGGCGGGCCGGGAGGGGAGTCCGTACCCCTCCCGGCCCGCCCGGGTGCGTCCGCCGGCCCGCGTCAGCCGCCCGCCGGGTGGCGGGGCGCGGCTTCGCCCTGCTCGCCTACCAGTTCCCAGAAGTGGTCGGCCAGGCGGCGCAGGTAGGCGGACCGCTCCGCGGCCGTCTCCTTCAGCCTGGCGTCGTCGTTGCGGGCGACCAGGTGCCCCATGTACCGCTCGGAGAAGGCGGAGAGCTCCGCGTGCATCGTCCGCAGCGCGTCGCCCACGCTCGTCGCGTCCACGGAGACGATCTCCACCACGGGATCGACGTGCGCCTTCCAGCGTCCGGCCACCGCCGCCCGCAGGTGCTCCTCCAGCTCCTGCGCGCGGCCCGTGACCGTGGTCAGCGCGCGCAGGGACAGCCCCAGGGCCTCCACCAGCACCCGGGTCTGCCAGGAGTCCCCGTGCCACTGCCCCGACGCCTCCGCGGCGCGGTACTCCGACGGGTCCATGCCCAGCCGGTACGCCAGCCGCTCCACGCTCAGCCGGCGGGCCAGCCGGAACTCGGCGAGCGTCCTCGGCGCGGTTCCCATCAGGGTGGCCGCGTCGCACCACAGCACATCGGCCAGGGCGAAGAGGTGCTGGTCGGAAGGGACGTGGGAGCCCTGCTCCCATGCCGCGACCATGGCGGGATGGACCGGGCTCCCGCAGGCCGCCATGGCCTCGGCCACCTGAACGGTGCTCAAACCCATGCGGGCGCGCGCGGATCTGGCCCCGGCAGGGGAAAACGGAGTGCTGTACACGTACACGCCACCTCTGGGAAACGGAATGCTGAACGAACACCAGGCGCGGGCACAGTAACAGATGTTCAGAAGGTTGTAACCGTTAATTACCCTTTATTTCAAAGGCCTTGATGGGTGATCTCTCGAATGATCAGCGACCAGTCGGAGACTCTTCCAGTGGAAGCGGAATCTTCTTTCCAGGCTCTTCCGAAGCCAGCGAGGAGGCGAGCGCGGCGGCCGCCAGGGCGAGCGCCGGCACCAGGAACAGCGCGGTCCGCAAGCTGCTGTGGGAGGCGAGGAAGCCGATCAGCGGCGGTCCGGCGAGGAAGGCGAAGTAGCCGGTGGTGGACACCGTCGCCACGGCGGTCCCCGCCGGGGCGGCGGGGATCCGGCTCGCCCCGCCGACCACCAGCGGGAAGGACGCGGAGATCCCGAGTCCGACCGCGCAGAACGCCACCGCCGCGGCCGCCGGATGTCCGGACAGCAGCACCGCCAGGGCCCCCGCCGCGCTCAGCAGGGCCCCGCAGCGCACGACGCGCACGGGACCGAACCGCCCGGCCGCCCGGTCGCCGCCGAACCGCCCGGCCGTCATGGCCAGCGCGAAGGCCGCGTATCCGGCGCCCGCCGGACCGGGCCCCGCGCCCAGCGAGTCGGCCAGGTACACGCTGCCCCAGTCGGTCATCACCCCCTCGACCAGCAGCACGCACAGGCCCAGCGCACTGAGCGGCAGCAACCGGGCCGCACCCCCGCCACCGCCCCCGCGCCGGGGTGGTGGCGCCGGCGGGGGCGACGCCGCCGGGTGCAGGGCGGCCACCGCCAGCCCGGCGGCGGCCACCCCCACGACCGCGGACACCGTGAACTGCGTACGCGCGGCCACGCCCCCGGCGGCCGCGGCGGTGCCGAGCAGCGCGCCCGCCAGCGCCCCGGCGCTGAACAGGCCGTGGAAGGACGAGAGCCTCGCCCGGCCCGTGCGCCGCTCCAGATCCACCGCGTGGGCGTTCATGGCGACGTCCAGCGCCCCGACCGACGCCCCCAGGACGACCAGGCCCAGCAGCAGCCCGGTCAGCGAGCCGGCCAGCCCGGGCAGCGCGATGGCGGGGGCGTAGACGAGGGCGGCGCACCGGGCGACGGGCCTGCTGCCGAAACGGTTCACCAGCAGGCCGGCGGCGGGCATGGCCGGTACGGACCCCAGCGCCACCCCGAGCAGGGCCGTGCCGAGCTGACCGTCCGACAGCCCGAGCTGCTCCTTGACCTGCGGGATGCGCGGGGCCCAGCTCGCCAGGACGATCCCGTTCAGGAAGAAGACCGCGTACAGGGCGGCCGTGCCCCTGCCCCTCGCGCCGCTCACCGCAGGGCGGGCAGCACCGGGAGGCGGATGCCCGTACCCTCCGGGACCAGATCGTGCACCGAGGCGGCGGGATGGGAGGGCGCGCAGGTGAAGGCCTCCGCGTACCGGACGCCCGCCTCCAGGCCGCGGCGCGCCGCCTGCTGCCTGGTCAGGTCCAGGAAGTCGGCGCCCTTGCGCTCCTTGCGGGCGCTGTTCTGGCTGGTGTGCTCGGCCAGCATCGCCTCCTTCACCGCCATGGTCTGCGTGATGTCCACCCACAGGTCCGGGGTGCCCGCGTTCGTCCCCAGCAGGGTGTCCATGTGGAAGAGGGGAGGGACCCGCTCGGTGGCGGGGCTCCCGGTGGAGAGGGCGGGCTCGCGGGCCAGCAGCCGTGCCGCGCCGACGAGCCGGCTCACGGCGCGGTGGTCGGGGTGGTAGTCGTCGGGGTGGTGGGCGAGGACGACGTCCGGCCGGACCCGGCGCAGCACCTCGACGACCTGGCGGCGGGTGTCCGCCGTGTCGAAGAGGAAGCCGTCCGGCTGTCCCAGCCAGAGCAGTTCCGCGCCGAGCACGCCGACGGCCCGCCGCGCCTCCTCCTCGCGGACCGCGGCCGTCTGCGCGGGGGAGAGGGTGCGGGAGCCGAGTTCGCCGTTGGTCGCGATGGCGACGGTGACCTCGGCCCCCTGCCGGGCGTAGTGGGCGAGCGTCCCCGCGCAGAAGAGCTCGACGTCGTCGGGATGGGCCCCGAAGGCCAGGATGCGTACTGCTGTCACGCTCGGCTCCTCTACCGGTAGCGCTGGGCGGCGTCCGAGAGGACCCGCGCGAATCCGAGGACGCTGCTGTCGGTGAGGAAGCGCCGCAGCACGCGCTGGTGGCCGTTCCTGCCGAGCTCCTGCGCGTAACCGCGGTCCGAGAGCAGCCGGTTGACCGCCTCCCCGAGCCCCCGCAGGTCGCGGGGGTCCGAGAGCAGCAGTCCCGTGGCGCCGTGCTCGACCTGCTCCCGGATGCCCCCGACGGGGGCGGCGACCACGGGCCGCCCCTTCCACGCGGCCTCGGACACGGTCAGGCCGAAGCCCTCGGCCAGGCTCTTCTGGATCACCACGGCCGAGTGGCGCTGGATGGCGTTGACGGTCAGCGCGTGCTCCGACGGGTTGCCGGTCGGCACCTGGACGAGGTGTACGCGCCGCCCCCGCCGGCCGAGGCCGGCCCACACCTGGCGGCACTCGGCGAAGACCCGCTCGGCCTGCCGGTCGCCCCTGGTCTCCGGGCCGACCAGCAGCAGGTGGGCGCCGAAGGCCGGATCGACGTACTCGGCGAAGGCCCGGATCACGCCGGGGATGTCCTTGACCCGGTCCCAGCGGCTGACCTGGGTGACCAGGGGCGCGCCCGCGGGGGCCGGACCGCCGCCCCGCACCACGCGCGCGGGATGGCGTACCAGGAGGTCGGTCAGGGCGTGCCGCCCGGGAGGGGCCCCGCCGGCCTCCTCGATCAGCCCGGCGGCGGCCAGCAGACGGGACGGATCGGTGCCGGGGTGCAGCGGGATGTTCTTGGGGGACAGCGGATCGATGGACGGCTGCAGCACGCGGCGGTCCACCGCCGGAAATCCGGCGGGCAGGACTCCCGCATAGGAGGTGATGTGGCAGTGCGCGGAGGAAATGTAGCGGTGCAGGAAATCCCATCCGTGCGCGGCGAGGTCCTCCCGCAGCGCCGTTCCGATATGGGCCCGCCACAGCACCGTGCAGCCCGCCGCGCGCAGATGGGGAATGAGCCCGGCGGTCTGGTGGTCGTGGACGACGACGATGGCACGCCGGCCGATGGCCGGGGCGAGCCGCGCCGCGTATTCCGCGCACGTCCGCTCGTACATCCGGCGGCCCCGCTCCAGGTCCGCGGCATCGGCCTCCGGCGCCACGCCGCACAGCCGGTAGTACAGGGACTTGGTGAACGCGCGGAATTCGGGCGGACCGTCGAGGGTGGTCCAGCGGGTGGAAATGCCCTCGCCCGCCAGGTAGGGGAGATTGGCCCGCAGGAGTTCGGCGACACCGCCGCGGGCCGGGTTGTCGCTGATGTGCCATACGGTGCGCCCGTCGAGCAGGTCGCGCACTCCGTGCAGGGTGCCCCGTACGGTCTCCGTGCGCTCGGTCCCCACGAACGGCTCGATCCAGTCCAGCGGCGTGCGGGGCAGCTCCACCTCGGGTGCGGCCGGTGTCCTGGCGGGGGAGGGAAGCGGCCGGGAGCCCGGTAATCGCCTCCCGTGGGCCTGCTGGGCCCTTCCCGGCGGGCGGGACCCCAGCTGGACCGACAGTTTGTGCAGCAGCCTGTTTCCATGGCGCAGACGTGTCACGGTATTCGCCTTCCCGGGAGGGTCGGGGTGGACGGTGAGGGGAAAGCCGCTCGACCCGTGGTCGAATTCCGGCCGCTCCGGCCTGTTGTGGCCGTGGGGAAATCCCCGAGCGGAAAAACGGTCGCGGGCGGCGGGGAAGTGAGGATGTGTCGGCATATGGAGGAATCCGCGTCGCCCCGCCCCGATCCTGACACGGGGTCCACAGTCGCGACATGTGTTCCCGCACACGCGGTGAACGCACGAACGGGCCCCCGGGGTCGCCCGTCCGGTGTACGGGAGGGCTCCCATCAGGGAATTCTCCGCGAGCGTGGCGGGCCGCCCGGCGGGCAGCCGGGAATGCCGTTGACGAAGTATTAGCGAGAACGCACCGAGAAGGCCGGGCGCCCTTTGTCCGCGGTACTCCTCCCCGCCCCCGGCGCCTGGTGACGGGACGCTTCGCGCCGCATCGCGCATGGTCCCTCGCCGGTGCGCCGCAGGGGCTTACGATCTCGACGGACGGTCCCCTCCCGCGACCGCCGCTCCCCCCGCACCCGTGGAGGTCAACCGTGTTCCGGACGGCCGAAGGACACCGCAGTCACCGAGACGGCGGCCACCGCCACCCCTCCCGCAGGCGCCTGCGAGCCCTGGCCGGCGCTGCCGCCGCCGCGGGCATGTTCCTCGCCGTGGGCTGTTCGTCGGGTGACGGCGGACCGGGGGAGGCGGCAGGGGGTGTGAGCGTCGTGGAGAAGGGCAAGCTGACCACCTGCACGCACCTGCCCTACCCGCCGTTCCAGTTCGAGCGGAACGGCAAGGTCGTCGGCTTCGACGTCGCCCTGATCGACCTGGTCGCGAAGAAGCTCGAAGTCGAACAGAAGATCCTCGACACGCCGTTCGAGAACTTCAAGACGGGCGCCTTCCTCAACTCCGGCCAGTGCGACCTCGCCGCGGCCGGCATGACCATCACCGACGAGCGCAAGAAGAACGTCGACTTCTCCGTCCCCTACTTCGACGCGACCCAGGCCCTGCTGGCGACGAAGAAGAGCGGCATCACCTCCCTCGCCGACCTCAAGGCCAAGGGGAAGAAGCTGGGCGCGCAGGCGGAGACCACCGGCGAGAGCCACGCCAAGGCCCAGGGCTTCAACCCCGTCGCCTTCGAGAGCTCGGACGCGGTGCTCAACGGCCTGCGCACCGGCCAGGTCGACGCGGTCGTCATCGACTACCCGGTCGTCCAGGGCTGGCTCAAGGACCCGGCGAACGCCGCCGAGTTCGTCCTCGGACAGAACATCGAGACCGGCGAGAAGTACGGCTTCTCGGTGAAGAAGGGCAACACCGCCCTCCTCGCCGCGATCGACAAGGCGGTCACCGACGCCAAGGCCGACGGCACCTACAAGAAGATCTACGAAGAGTGGATCGGCCCGCTGCCCCAGGCGACGTCGTGACCTCACGGCTCACCCGGCGGCAGCGGCGCCGCGTCTGGCAGGGCGTCCAGTACGCGGTGTTCGCGGCCGTGCTGGTCCTGGTCGGCGTACTCGCCGACTGGGGCCGGCTGCAGAACCAGTTCGCACAGACGGACCTGGCCCTCCGGCTCTTCCCGAAGATCATCACCGTCGCCCTGCGGAACACGGTGGTGTACACCCTCTCCGGGTTCCTGTTCGGGCTGGTGCTCGGCCTGGTCATCGCCATGATGAGGCTGTCCTCGGTGGCCCCGTACCGCTGGGTCGCGAGCGTCTACATCGAGCTGTTCCGGGGCCTGCCCGCCCTGCTGATCTTCATCTTCGTCGGCGTGGCGGTCCCCCTGGCCTTCCCCGGCACCGCCATCCCCGGCGGTACGTACGGGAAGGTCGCACTCGGCCTCGGCCTGGTCGCCGCCGCCTACATGGCGGAGACGATCCGCGCGGGCATCCAGGCCGTGCCCAAGGGGCAGATGGAAGCGGCCCGCTCGCTGGGCTTCTCGCACGGCCGGGCCATGGTGTCGGTGATCATCCCCCAGGCGTTCCGCATCGTCATCCCCCCGCTCACCAACGAACTGGTCCTCCTCTTCAAGGACTCCTCACTGGTGCTCTTCCTCGGCGTGACGCTGGAGGAGCGGGAACTGACCAAGTTCGGCCGGGACCTCGCCAGCGAGACCGCGAACTCCACCCCCATCCTCGTCGCGGGCCTGTGCTACCTCCTGGTGACCGTGCCGCTGAGCTTCGTGGTGCGCCGGCTAGAGGCCCGTGCCGACAAGGCCACGTGAGGAACCGATGCCACAGACGACGGGAACGGGCGACACGATGGGCAGCGACCGCCCGGAGATCGAGATCCGGGGACTGCACAAGTCCTTCGGCGACAACCACGTCCTGCGGGGCATCGACCTCGACATCGGCCGTGGCGAGGTGGTGTGCGTCATCGGGCCCTCCGGCTCGGGCAAATCCACCCTGCTGCGCTGCGTGAACCTGCTGGAGGAGCCGACTCGCGGACAGGTCTTCGTCGGCGGTACGGAACTCACCGACCCCGACGTGGACATCGACGCCGCGCGCCGCCGCATCGGCATGGTCTTCCAGCAGTTCAACCTCTTCCCGCACATCAGCGTCACCGCCAACCTCACCCTCCCGCAGCGCAGGGTCCTGGGCACCGGCAAGGAGGAGGCCGCGGCCGTCGCCCGCGAGAACCTGGAGCGCGTCGGCCTCGCGGGCAAGGCGGACGCCTACCCGGCCCAGCTCTCCGGCGGCCAGCAGCAGCGCGTCGCGATCGCCCGCGCCCTGTCCATGGGGCCCGAGGTGATGCTCTTCGACGAGCCGACCTCGGCGCTCGACCCGGAACTCGTCGGCGAGGTGCTGTCGGTCATGCGCGTCCTGGCGGGGGAGGGGATGACCATGATGGTCGTCACCCACGAGATGAGCTTCGCCCGGGAGGTCGCGGACCGGGTCGTGTTCATGGACGGCGGCGTGATCGTCGAACAGGGGCCCGCGGAACAGGTCGTCACCCGTCCGCGGCACGAACGCACCCGCGACTTCCTCGACCGCGTCCTCGACCCGGCGGCGGCCGAGGCACCGGCCGGCGATGAAGCCCCGCCGGAGGACTGAGGCTGCGGAGGCCCGCGGCTACTTGGCCGAACGCCGCAGCAGATAGGCCCCGGCGGCCGAGACCAGGACCGCCATACAGGCGATGAACACCAGCCCCGCGCCCTCCAGCCCGATCGGCTCCACCAGCACGCCCACCCCGATCACCGGCACCGAGATGCCCGCGTACGCCACCACGAACAGCGTCGAGATCACCGCGGCGCGCCGGTCGGCCGGCGAGGCCCGCGCCACCACGGACAGCGCCCCGCGGAACGCCAGCCCCTGACCGGCCCCGCCGACCAGCGCGCTCAGCACCACCAGCGCCAGCAGGTCCCAGTACAGCGCGCCCGCGAGCAGCGCGAGCCCGGCGAGGAGCCCCGCGCAGCCCAGCGGCAGCGACCGCCGCGCACCGACCCGGCCCACGGCCAGCTGCCCCGCCGTCGACGCGAAGAAGGCCAGCGCGACGACCAGCCCGCTCACGGCGCGGTTGTGCACCCCCAGGGACTGCGCGAGGAAGGCAGGGCTGACCGAGGTGAACACACCGAACAGCGCGAACCCGACGAACGAGGCGATCGCCGCCGGCCCGAACACCGGCCGCACCGGCGGGGGCAGCCCCGGCCGCTGCGGCCGTACGGTGGCCAGCGCCCGCCGCTGCCGTACGGTCTCCCCGAGCCCCAGCAGGACCGCGACCGACACCGCCACCAGCACGAGGTGCACGGTGAACGGCAGGTACAGCGGCTGCGGCGCGTACTGCGAGAGCAGCCCCGCCAGCAGCGGACCGCAGCCCAGGCCGCCCATGTTCGCGGCCGTCGCCACGAACGTGGCCCGGGCGCCGCCGCCCGGCGGGGCCGACTCGATCACGTAGGCCGTGGCGGCCCCGGTGAACAGCCCGGCGGACAGCCCCGACAACAGCCGCCCCGCGTACAGCCAGCCCAGCCCGGTGGCCAGCAGGAAGCACCCGGCGCTCGCCGCCGCGAACCCCAGCCCCGCCAGCAGCACCGGCCGCCTGCCCACGGCGTCGGAGGCGTTGCCGGCCAGCAGCAGCACCCCGATGACCCCGAAGGCGTACACGGCGTACACCACGGTGACGGTCAGCTCGGAGAAGCCGAACTTCTCCTGGTAGAGGCCGTAGAGCGGGGTCGGCAGCGTGGTGCCCGCCATGCACACGGCGAACACCGCCCCGCCGAGCACACACTGCCGCCAGCCCCGGCGCATCCGGTCCATGCCGCCGAAGGTAACCCCGCGCCCCACCCCGGCCCCGCCCCGCGCGCCCGAATCGCCGGGACGTCGCCCACCCGCCACGCCACCGGCCGCCGAACTGCGGGACACCCCGCTGAGCTGCCCTGACGGCCGGACTCAGTCCCCGCCCGGTGCGTCACCCGCGCCGAGACCACCGTCCCGGGCGCGGACGACGGCCTCCGCCCGGGTGGTGACGCCGAGCTTCTCGAAGATGCGGGTGACGTGGTTGCGCACCGTCTTCTCCGCCAGGAACAGCTCGCGGGACACGCGCCGGTTGTCGTAGCCGCGCGCGACCAGGTCGAGCACCTCGACCTCGCGCGCGGTCAGGGCGGGGAAGGGCCGTTCGGCCTCGCGCGGGCCGCCCCCGGTGGCGAGTACGGCGATCCGCGCGGCCACGTCCGGCCCGAACACCGCGCCCCCGGCGGCCACCGTGCGCACCGCGTGCAGCACCTCCTGCCGCCCGGCGCCCTTGAGCAGGTAGCCCCGGGCGCCGGCCTGCAGGGCGGCGAGGAGGGCGCCGTCGTCGTCGGCCATCGTCAGCACCAGCACCGACAGCCCGGGGTGCTCCTCGCTCAGGCGCCGGGTGGCATCCAGGCCCGACCCGTCGGGCAGCGACAGGTCCATCACCACCACCTGCGGCAGCCACGCCCCGACCGCGCCCGCCAGCTCGGCGAGCGTCTCGGCCTCGCCCACCACCTCGATGTCCTCGGCGCTCTCCAGCGCCGACCTCAGCCCCTTGCGGAACAGCGGGTGGTCCTCCACGAGCACCACGCGGACCGGGGTCTTCTCGGACTGCATGGCCCCCACTATGGGCGAGGGACGCGCGCGGGGAACCGCAACCCGGCCCGCTCGGCGCGGCTCCCGCCCGCTACCGGGGCCGCACCTGCACCGGCGTCTCACCGGCCCGGTCGCTGACCCCCCGGCCGATGACGGCCACGGAGGTCACCGCCGAGCCGGCCTTCCCCCAGGAGCCGTCCTCCAGGAGCACGGTCCGCTCGCCCAGCAGGCGCAGGCTGTCCCTGTCGAAGATCCACTCCGTCCGCTCGCCGTCGTGGACCCGGGCGACGGCCACACCCGTACGCCCCGCCGCGTCGGTCGCCTCGGGAACCAGCACGACCCCGGGAATGCGGGCCGCCGCGCGGTACAGGGCGGCGCTCACCCCGGGCGGGGCCTCGAACTGGCGCAGCAGGTCGCCGATGGCGACGAAGGCCTGCTGGTCGGGGCCGGTGGTGGAGCCCGATCCGGGGCCGTGGTTGAGCCGGGTGTCGGCGTAGATCAGCTCCAGGAGCCTGCCGGGGTCCGTGGGGAGGGATTCGAGGAAGCGGTAGGTGGGGCTGTTGAAGCCGGCCACGTTCCCGCTGTCCGAGTGCTGCGTCCAGGTGCCCCTGGCGGTCCGTACGACGGGGTCGGCCGAGCCGTCGACGGACAGCCAGCGCTCCGCGGACTCGTCCGTGCGCGAGGCCTCCATAGCCCCGCCCGGCACCTCGGAGAGCGCCGTGGAGTGCCCGGTCGTGCGCGTGTACAGGAACTGGCCGTCCCGGACGGCCGGGGCGGGGGCCTCCTGGGCGGTCAACGCCACCCGGTCCAGCAGCCGCACGGCCGCCGGATCGGGCGGCGCGGCGGCGGGCGGCCCGCCGCGGCCGCTCACCCCGAGGGTGACGGCCAGGATGACGGCGCAGGTCGCCGCGCCCGCCGCGAGGAACAGCGCCGCACGCCGCCGGGACCGCGCGGGGACGGGCGCGGCATGCGCCTCCCGTAGGAGGTGCTCCCTCAGGCGGGCCCGTCCGTGGAAGGGCAGTTCGGCGTCGGACAGGCCGGGCAGCTGCCCGGGGGGTTCGTCGGCGGGGTTCACAGGTTTCCCTCCCGGGCGGGTCGGGGCGCGGGGAGGTGCCCGCGGGACGGGGACTGGGCGAGGTGGGCGGCGACGAGTACGCGCAGCCGCGCGCGGGCGCGGGAGAGGCGCGAGCGGGCGGTGCCGGCGGGCACGCCGCACGCCCGGGCCACCTCCTCGTGGCTGAGGCCGGACCACACGTGCAGCAGCAGCACCTCGCGGTCGGCGCGGCGCAGCCGGCCGAGGACGGCGAGGGCGGCGGCGGCCTCCGCCGAGTCGTCGAGCCGCGATGCGACGGCATCCGCCAGGTCGGGCGCCGACTCGGGTGGCGGCAGCCGGGTCATCGCCTCGCGGTGGCGGCGCGCCGCCCGGCGGGTGTTGCGGATGACGTTCGTGGCGACACCGAAGAGCCAGGCCCGCCGGCCGGCGACACCCTCGAGCGTGTCGCGCAGCCGCCAGGCCTCCAGGAAGGTCAGGGAGACGATGTCCTCGGCTCCGGCGCGGTCGCCGGTCATGCGGACGGCGTGCGCGAACACCGCGTGGGCGTGTTCGTCGTAGATGTCCGCGAACAGTTGGGGGTTCACGCTGGGAAGTGTCCGCGGATCCCGATCCGTTGCATGTGACTCCGGTCACGCGGCACGCCCGCGAGTGCAACGGAAGCCCTGATACCGCTCAAAACGGAATCTTGCCTTCGAAAGGTCCGACGCGCCAGCGGATATGGCGGAACGTTACTTTACCGTCCGGATCAACGTGCTTACAGCCCGTGGCAGTTGACTGGGGCAACATACGGTTTCAGTAACCGAGACGAACTCCACGGTAATCGTCCCTGGCCTCGAGTGTTCGTATAGCTTCAGCTCGTCGCCGCCGCACCCGGGACACGGGGTCCGCGCGGGGAATCGCGGCGACAGGGATGCGACCACTCCCATGACAACAGCCACTCGCACCAGTGCCTTCCGTGTCGATGCGTACACACCGCACTGCCAGGTCATCGCCGACGAGGGCGGCCACGCCGTCATCGGCATCTCCCCCGGCAACTCCTACTTCTCCGCCCAGCGCGTGCACGCCCTCGCCGAGTGGGCGCTCGACAACTTCGAGCAGGCCGACCTGATCTACACCGACCTGCACGTGGCCGAGATGTACGAGGCCATGGGCTATCCCCCCGACGAGGCCCGCCGCAAGACCGTCAAGAACCTGCGCGGCGTGCGCGCCAAGGTGACCAACGCCGTCGCCGACATCGACCCGTCGGGCACCCGACTGCGCGGCAGGCCGATGTCCTCGCTGCGCGGAATACCCGCCTACGACGCCATGCACGCCGACCTGCTGGAGCGGCTGCACACCGACCCGGCGTTCGCCGAGACCTGCAACGAACTCGTCGACATCTTCCTGTCGTCGAAGGTCCTCGGGGGCCAGCAGCCCACCGCGCACCAGCGGGCGGTCTGCCTGGACTACGTGTGCGCCGAGGCGCCGCTCTTCCTCGACACCCCCGCGATACTCGGCGTCCCCTCGTCGCTGAACTGCTACCACCAGGCGCTGCCGATGGCGGACCTGCTCTACTCGCGCGGCGCCGGACTGCGGGCCTCCCGCAACCAGGGCCACGCCATCGTCACCCCCGCCACCGAAGGAGACCAGCTGTGAGCACCCACGCGGAGCCGATCCTCGAATTCCCCTTCACGTGGGACGGAACGCACCTGCCGACCCAGGTCGACGAACTGCCCCCGGTGGTGAAGGTCCGCACCATCGCCGGAGCCGAGGCCTGGCTCGTCTCCTCGTACGAGCTCGTCAAGCAGGTCCTCGAGGACGACCGCTTCAGCCTCAAGAACACCTCCGACCCCGGTGTGCCCCGCCAGTACGCGCTGACGATCCCCCCGGAGGTCGTCAACAACATGGGCAACATCACCGGCGCCGGCCTGCGCAAGGCCGTCATGAAGGCCATCAACCCCAAGTCCCCGGGCCTGCAGCAGTGGATGGACGAGCACGCCGCCGAACTGGTCGAGCGGATGCTCCGGCACGGCGCCCCCGTCGACGTCCGCACCATGTTCACCGACCCGTTCTCCGAGGCGATGCACTGCCAGATCCTCGGCATCCCGCACGACGCGGCCCCGCTCCTCGCGGAGTCGCTGCCGATCGCCTTCATGAACAGCGCCACCGAGATCCCCGCCGCGCGTCTGAACTGGGACCGCGACATCGCCTACATGAAGGCGCGCCTCGACGACACCGAGCAGGGCCTCATCGGCGACCTCGCCAAGCTGCGCGGCACCGAGGGGTACGAGCACGTCACCGACGAGATGTTCGCGACGGTCGGCGTCACCCTCTTCGGCGCGGGCGTCATCTCCACCGCCGGGTTCCTCGCCATGGCGCTGGTCACCCTGCTCACCCACCCGGAGGAGGCCGACTACCTGGCCGACCACCCGGAGCTCATGCCCCAGGCCGTGGACGAGCTGCTACGGATCAACCTGTCCATCGGCGACGGCCTGCCGCGCCTGGTCATGGAGGACATGACCCTGGGCGACGTCCAGGTCAAGGCGGGCGAGCTGGTGCTCGTCCTGCCCGAGGGCGCCAACTTCGACCCCTCCGTCTTCCCGGACCCGCACCGCCTCGACTTCACCCGCGCCAACTCCTCCGCCCACTTCTCCTTCGGCGGAGGCTCGCACTACTGCCCCGCCACCGCCCTCGGCAAGAAGCACGCCGAGACCGCGCTGCTCGCCCTCCTCAAGGCCATGCCCCGCATACGTCTGGCCGTGCCGGTCGAGCAGCTCGTGTGGCGCACGGGCTTCATGAAGCGCCTGCCCGAGCGTCTGCCGGTGATGTGGTGACCACCGTCTGACCGGCCCCCGCGCCGTAGGCCCGGCCCCCGCCCCCCAGCCCGCAGGGCTCACGGGAGCGGGGGCCCGGCCCGTTCCACCCGGACCCGGTCCCCGACCCGGACCCGGCCCGGGCGGGCGACCGCCGCCAGCGCGTCCAGCCGCATGCCGTGTCCCCGCGCGACGGCGCGCAGCACCAGCGGCGAGTGCGGCAGGTCCTGCTGGGCCTCGTTGATCATCACGCACCGCTCGCTGGAGCGCTCGAACCGTACGCGCAGCGAGCCGCCGCCGATCCGGGCGGTGGCGCCGAACCAGAGGTCCTCCGCGAACGGCGGCGTGCCCGGAGGCGTCCGCACCAGCAGGTTCGGCCGGAACCGGCGCTCGTCCACGGGCACCCCGGGAACAGCCGCGCGGACCCAGTCCAGGGTGGCGGTGGTCAGCACGCTCAGCGGCAACTGGTCGAAGTGGGAGACCTCCCCCTCGCGGGCCACCTCCACGTCGTCCCGGCCCAGATGGCGCCGTACGCAGGCGGTCGCGTCCGGCGCCGGCACACCGTCCGCGTCCAGCAGCTCGGGAACCCCCGCCACCACCCCGCCCGGATAGCGGGACCGCAGCCGCAGCAGCCCCGGCATGCGCCGGAACCGCCGCGTGCTCTTCCCCGAGCCCAGCTTGCCCTCGGAGTCCCGTACCGCGTAGAGGCGGTCACCGGCGAGCCCCCGGACGTCCACCCCGGCCTCGTCGAGCAGCTCCCCGCCCGTGGACTTGACGGGATACCGCCAGATCCGCTCGACCGTGCCGAGCACCGTACCGTCGTCCATGTCCCGCCCGTTCCGCGCGTCTTGCCCGGCCTGGCCCCGAGTCCCCCGTCGGCCGGGGCCGTCGGGGGACAGTCTGGTACGGAACGATCACGCCGGGGGTGTGACGGTCGTCATGGTCATACGGGGCAGGGCCGGTACTCCAGGCTGAGTTCGCGATCCACCGCGTAACTGGTGCGCATGGACGCCTCGGTGACCTTCTGCCAGGAGCCGTACTTGGCGTAGAGCTGGTCGGCGGTCGGTCCGAGCGGGTTGCCGTACTTGGCCTGGTTGCGCTCCTCCAGGACGCGGACCTCCTCCGGGGTCATGCCCGCGCGGGTGATCTCCTTGGCCTGGTTGCGCATGTCGACCATCTCCCGGGCGATCTCCTCGTCGGAGGCCCCGGATTCGCGCATCGCCGCCTCGGTGCGGTGCATGTCCTCCAGGAGGCCGTGGTAGCGCATCCGGGTCCGCTGGGCCTCGACCTTCTCGTCCATCGGCAGGACACGGATGCGGCACACCACGGGATCGGCACTGGGACACGGGTCGTCGGCGGCCGCCGGCCGGGCCAGGGGAGCGGTGATGACCGAGCCGCACGCCTCGGCGGCGACGGAGGCGGCGGCCGGGGTGAGCAGGGCGGCCGAAGCGAGGAACGGTACGAGGGCGCGGCGCAGGAGCGCGGAGGAAGGACGCATGCGCGCCATCCTGGGCGGGCGCGCCGCACCGGTTCACGCAGGCGCACCGCCGGCGGCTGCCGATCACTCCTACGGGCAGACGCCCCCGGCATCCCCGTCCGTGTCCGTCCCTGTACGCGTCACCGCTGGCAGCGGCCGAAGTCCACGACGTACGTCCCGGCTCCGGTCGCGCCCGCCCCGGCCGGATCGGCCGCGCCGGGCTGCGCCCAGCCGCCGAACTCTCGCAGCGAGGAGTCCAGGATGATCGCGCGGTGACCCGGGCTGTTCATCCACCACTTGACGGCGGAGTTCGGGGTGCCCGAGCCGCCCCAGCCGTTGTAGGTGATCTCGGAGACGCCCCAGGACCGGGGGTTGGGGCAGTAGCCGGCGCCCATGATGCGGCTCTGCGGGGTGGAGCCGGTCCGCGGGTTGGTGTGCGAATCCTTCCAGGGCCCCCACCACTTCAGCTGCACGGCCGCGGCGGCGTGCTGCCGGGCCGCCTCGGTCAGGGACGCGTTCACCGTCAGGGCGGGCAGCCCGCGCTGGGTGCGCTGGGCGTTGACGAGGCACAGGACGGCGTCCCGCTCCTGGACGCCCCCGCCCGGGGGCCGGGCCGCCGCCGCGGTGTCGCAGCCGACGGCCGTCGCGGACGGCGCGGCCACCGGCACGAGCAGGGCGGACAGGACGGCGGCCACGGCCAGGGAGACCGTGGTACGGGTACGTGAACTGCGGCTGCTCACGGGCTTCCACCTCCTGCGGACTCGGAACAGGGGTTGCGAGCGGTGTGGAGGAGCCCAGCGCTGTGGCTGCTCCCTTCAGCCTGGCACCCGGCCCAGCTGATCGCCATCCGGCCCGTGGAGCGCGGCGAGTTGCGGGACGGCCGGGCGGCACCCCTCAGCCCGCCGACGACGGCTCCTCGGCCTCCCCGGTGATCCGCTCCAGGTCGGTCATCAGCGAATCCAGCCACAGCACCGCCGCGTAGTACCGCCTCGGCGCGCCCGGCGGCTCGGCCGTGAACCCGTCGAAGGCCGGGTCCCGCAGCGCGACCGGCGTCCGCGGGGTGTCGCCGCCCGGGTCCAGCCACGCCGACACCAGCAGCATCCGCCCGGCCACCCGGTCCCCGAGCCCCGTCACCGCCGCCGCCGGCTCCCGCTCCAGCGGCGGTACGAGGACCCGCGCGGGCACCGCCAGCAGCCGGTCCGCGCCCCACAGCGTGTGGTGGCCGGCCAGCAGCGCGGCCTGCCAGTCCTGCCCCGATGCCGGCACCGGCCCGTGCGGCTCGCTCTGGTACTGCGCGTACGCCGACTCGGCCAGGACCAGCGAGTGCATCAGCGACCGGTGCCCCGGCGCGCTGACCACCGGCTCCCGGACCCCGCCCGCCGCGAGCCGGGCGGCCGTCGCCACCACGATCTCCGCGGCGCCCCGCAACAGCACCGCCGCCGACCGCCGCAGCTCGTCCTGCGCACCCCGGGGCCAGGCCAGCAGCCCGAACACCGCGCCGATCGCGCTGCCGGTCAGCACGTCCAGCAGCCGGAACTCGGCGAGCTGCCAGGTCGCGGGCGCCAGCTGGGCGAACACCAGGGCGATGACCACCGTGAACAACGCCTGTGCCCACCCCACCCCCTTGACCGGCCCCAGCGTGAACGCGGCCAGCATCAACGGCGGCAGCGCCGCCGCGTACACGGCGGTGTCCGACCCCGCGAGCGCCAGCAGCCCCGCTGCGGCCAGCGCCCCGACCAGGGTCCCCGTCAGCGCGATCCGTACGGTCGAACGGGTCTCGCGCACCGTCGTACGGGTCAGCGTCAGCGTCGCCAGCAGCACCCAGAACCCGTGCGGCAGGCTGTCCTCGCCGGCGATCACCCGCGCCGACGCCAGTGCCAGGCTCAGCCGCACCGCGTTCTGGAAGAACACCGACCGCCGCCCGGCGTGCCCCGCCAGCCGGTGCCACCACAGCCGCACCGCGCCCATCCGCGCGTACCAGAACCGGCCCGGCGCCGCCCGCTCCGCACCCGCCCGCCCCCGTACCGCGATCCCGGCCGCCGTCGACATCGCCAGCGCGGCGTCCGCCACCTCCAGCACCGCCGCGTGCCGCCGCAGCACCGCCGGCCCCTCCCCGCCCTCCGGGCACGCCGCCAGGGCCGCACGGGCCCGCAGCAGCTCCGCGTGCGCGTCCCCGGCCGGCTCCCGGCCCCGCAGCAGGCCGGCCGTCTCCCGCGCGGTGTCCCGTACCGCGCCCAGCACCTCCGGGCCCGCCGCCCCCGGGGCCCCCGCCACCGGCGGCAGCCCCGCCAGCCGGACCAGCAGGGTGCGGGCCGCCAGCCCGGTGTGGGTCAGCGCCCGGTCCCGCAGCCCCGGCCCCGCCGGCCGCTCCGCCTCCGGCACCCGCGAGGGCCGCAGCGCCGGACCGGCCTCCGCCGCCCGCAGCTCCGCCGCCGCGGACAGCGCGTACGGCGGCCCCGCCAGCTCGGCCGCGCACCCCCGCGCGCACTCGGCGGCCCGCGCGGCCAGCTCCCGGTACGGCACGGTCGGCGGGTCGGGCAGCAGGAACGCCTCCGCCAGCACCAGCAGCGCGAGACCCACCGTCGCACCGGCCAGCCGCTCCCCGAGCGAGCCCGGATCATAGGGCGGGAACGACGGCAGGATGTACATCAGCTGGAGCCCGGGCCCCGCCCCCGCCGCCTTCGGCCCGCCCACCGCCA
This sequence comes from Streptomyces sp. NPDC037421, assembly GCF_055602105.1. Classification (NCBI taxonomy): domain Bacteria; kingdom Bacillati; phylum Actinomycetota; class Actinomycetes; order Kitasatosporales; family Streptomycetaceae; genus Streptomyces; species Streptomyces sp. NPDC037421. The sequence goes on along the minus strand of NZ_JBVJWV010000001.1, from coordinate 133,640 downwards.
CGAACGCCAGCACGAAGCCGGCCACCAGCATCCCCAGGACCGCGCTCCAGGTCCGCACCGACAGGAACGTGCCGATCGTGATCAGCACCCAGCAGGCCGGCAGCAGCCACAGCACCACCGCGGCACGCTGCCGGCCGGTACCGGGGATGTGCGACAGGCCCGCCAGCGCCACCGCGGCGAACAGCGCGTAGGTCGCCGCGACGGTCGAGCCGAAGCCGTACAGGAACAGGTAGAACCCCGCGCCGCCGGCCAGCGTGACCCGCACCGCGCGCCGCCCCGCCGCCGCCCAGACGGCCGGCGGCCGCATCCCGGGAACGCCACCCATGCCACCAGCATCACCCGCGACCACCCGCCCGGCACGCCGCGGCCGCCCCTGGAGCCGCTCTCCGCCGGGGCGCGAGTCGCGGTCCAGCACCGCATCGGTTCGAGCTGACACGGTTACGACCAGGACGCGGGCCGGACCGTCCCGCCAGAGCATCCCGGTGCCCGGCCGACGCGCCGACGCGCCTCGGAGCCCGCACGGCGGAGCGGCAGGGGCCGGGAGCCCCGGAACGCAGGCGTGAGTCTCGACCAGTCGAAGGCCTGCCGACCGGAAGGCTGAGGAGAAGGAGTTCCACCAGTGAAAATCGTTCTGATATCCGGCAGCACCCGGGGCGACTCGGTGAACAGCGCCGTACTCGCCACCGTGCGCCACATCCTCGGGAACCTGCCCGGCGAGCACGAGAGCGTGCTGCTCCCCGTCGGCGAACTTCCCTTCTACGAGGCCGAACTGGAGCGCACCGACGGCTCGGCCGCCGTCCGCGCGGCCAAGGAGCTGGTCACCGCCGCCGACGCGCTGTTCATCAGCACCCCCTCCTACAACGGCGAGATGCCCGGCGCGCTGAAGAACGCCCTGGACTGGCTGTCCCGGGCCCAGGGCGAGAGCCCGAGCCCGCTGACCGGCAAGGTGGCCGCGGTGACCAGCGCCTCTCCCGGAGCGCGCGGCGGCCTCGACGCGCAGACCGGCCTGACCGGCCTGCTCGCCCGCTGCGGGGCACGGGTCGTCGAGCACGAGCCGGTCGCCGTCGCCCGCACGGGCAGGCTCGCCACCGAGGACGGCCGCTACACCGACGAGGAGACCGTGGCCCGGCTGGAGAGCCTGACCCGGGCCCTGATCGCCGAGCTCGCCGTGGCGGGCGACCGCGTGGAGGTGCTCGTCTGATGGCGACCTCGACCCCCGGCCTGTTCCGGATCATGAAGGAGGACCTGGAGGTGGTCGTCGCCCGCGACCCCTCCATGCGCAACCGCCGGGAGGCACTGCTGCACGCGGCCCTTCCCGCCCTGTGGGCCCACCGGATCGCGCACCGGCTGCACGAGCGCGGACACCGGATGACCGCGCGGATCATCGCCTGGAAGGCCCGCCGCAGCACCTCCGTGGAGATCCACCCCGGCGCCGTGCTCGGCCGCCGGGTGTTCATCGACCACGGCGCCGCCGTGGTGATCGGCGAAACCGCCGTCGTCGGGGACGACGTGACCATCTACCACCAGGTGACGCTGGGAGCGGTCGGCTGGTGGAGCGACAACAACCGGCCCGAGGGCGACCGCAGGCACCCGGTGGTGGGCGCCCACGTCGTACTCGGCACCAACGCGACCGTGCTGGGGCCGGTCACCATCGGCGCGCACGCCGTCATCGGAGCCCAGGCACTGGTGAACAAGGACGTGCCCGCGGGCGCCCGGGTGCTCGCCGCCACCGCGGTGATCAAGCCCGTCGGCCAGCGGCCGCAGCCCATGGAGGACCTGTACGCGATGACGGCCTCGGCCGGCTCCTGGTAGCCGGCCCCGGCCTCGCGGCACCGCACCGGCCCCGGCCCGCCCGCCGCGATCCCGCTCCACCCTGCCGAACATCCCCCCACGAAGGCCGCACCGGGGCCGCGGCGGACCACCTCCGCCCGCACGGCACGCGGCCGCACGAACCGACTTGTGAGGAACCACACGTGGAAAGCCGTGAGACGCGCCGCATAGCAGACAGCATCGCGGACCTGGTCGGCTCGACCCCGCTGATCCGCCTGCGCTTCGAGGACTCGGCCCCGGGCGCCGAGGTGCTGGCCAAGCTGGAGTCCGCCAACCCGATGTCCACCAGCAAGGACCGGGCGGCCCTCTACATGCTGCGCGCCGCCGAGGAACGCGGCGACCTGATGCCGGGCAACGGAACCGTCATCGAGGCCACTTCCGGCAACACCGGCATCTCCCTGGCCGCCCTCTCCGCGGCCCGCGGGTACCGCTGCGTCATCGTGCTGCCCGACAGTGCCACCGCCGAACGGGTCGCCCTGCTCAAGGCGCTGGGCGCCGAGGTCGTGCAGACCCCCCGCGACGCCGGCTACGCCGGCGCGATCGCCAAGGCGGAGGAGCTGCACGCGGCGACCCCCGGGTCCTGGTTCGCCTGCCAGCACGAGAACGCCGACAACGTCCGCGCCCACTACGAGACCACCGGTCCCGAGATCTGGGCCGACACGGCGGGCCGGATCGACGTACTGGTCTGCGGCGTCGGCACCGGAGGCACCCTCAGCGGCATCGCGAAGTACCTCAAGGAACAGAACCCGGGGATCCGCGTCGTCGCGGTCGAGCCGGAGAACTCCCCGGTGCTCTCGCAGGGCGAGGGCGGCCTGCACCGGATCCCGGGCCTCAACGGCGGCTTCGTCGCCCCCACCACCGACGTCTCGCTGATCGACAACGTGGTGACCGTCTCGGACGAGGACGCCATGGCCGGCGCCCGCTCGCTCGCCCGCGAGCAGGGCATCTTCGTCGGCGTCTCCTCCGGCGCCGTCGCCCACGCCTGCGCCCGGCTGGCCGCGCACCCGGACTACATCGGCGCCTCGATCGTCACGATCCTGCCCGACACCGGCGAGCGCTACCTGAGCCTGTGGAGCGAGGCAGCCGCGCCCGCCGCCGGGGCCGCCCGGCAGCCGGCCCCGGCCCCCGCTCCGGCCCCCGCTCCGGCTCCGGCGACGGCCGCCACGGCTCCGGCCCAGGTCCTGACCACGAAGTCCTGACGCCTCCCGCCCGGGCGTTCCCGCCCTTCCCCCACTCCTCCCTCGAAGGAACCCGGCGTGAATTTCCGTCAGCTCCATCCGAACATCAAGCTGAGGCTCGGCATCGGATTCGTCCAGCGGATGCTCGGCATCATGCTGATGCCGCTGATGGTCATCCACCTCGCGACGCTGTACGGAGCGGCCGCGGCCGGCGTGCTGACCATGGCCGTGGCCGCCGCGGGCATCGCCAGCAACTTCGTCGGGGGCCACCTCGCCGACGTCCACGGCCGCAAGCCGCTGATGGTCGCCGGCGAGGCGGGGGCGGCGCTCACCTTCGCACTGCTCGCCCTGGCCAACTCGCCCTGGTGGCAGTCCGGAGCGGCCACCTTCGTGCTCTTCCTGATCAACACCTGTCTCGCCAGCGCGGCCACCCCCGCCGCCGAGGCGATGATGATCGACGTCTCCACCCCCGAGAACCGGCAGCTCGTCTACACGGTCAACTACTGGTCGATCAACATGGCGTTCACCGTCGGTGCCCTGATCGGCGGCTTCTTCTACGGGGACCACTTCGCCCTCCTGCTGGCCGGCGCGGCCGTACTGTCCCTGGCCACCGCGCTGGTCACCTGGTGGCGGATCGCCGAGAGCGCCCCGGAATCCGCCAAGGGCCGGGCTTCCGGCGTCCCCGCCATGCTCCGCGGCTACCTGGCCGTCTCCCGGGACCGGGTGTTCCTCAGGCTGGTGGGCGCCGCGATCCTCACCCGCGCCATCGAGGTCCAGATCGGCTACTACATCGCCGTCCGCCTCGCCGACGACTTCCCCGAGCAGGCACTGGCCGGCCTGGAACGCTGGTTCCCCTCCGTGGACGGGGTCGCCATGCTCGGCATCCTGCGGGCCGTCAACACCGTCCTGGTCGTCGGCTTCGCCCTCTTCACCGGCAGCATGTTCCGCCGGCTGTCCGACCGGGCCCGCCTCTACGCGGGCATCGCCGTCTTCACCGCCGGCCACATGGTCCTGGCCGTCAGCAACAGCGGCTGGATCCTGATCGCCGCCGCCGTCGTGTTCACCCTCGGGGAGATCGCGAACGTACCGGTCAAGCAGGCCATCCTGGCCGACCTGGTGGATCCGGCCGCCCGCACCAAGTACCTCGCCGCCTACGGCCTGGTACCCCGCATCGGCCTGCTCATCGGCTCGGTGTGCGTGACCGTCGGCGCCTTCCTCTCCCCGGCCGGCATGAGCGTCCTCTACGGCGCCTTCGGCCTCGGCGCCATCCTCGTCTACCGCTCCCTGCTGCCGCTGCGCGAATCCCGCCGCACCGCCGCCGAGCACGAACCCGCGGCCGCGCCGCCGGCCACCGCGCCGGCGACCGCGCCGGCCCAGAACGGAGCCACGTCATGACCCAGCCCCGAGAGCCCGGCCGCATCCTGATGGTGATGCCGTACGAGCAGCTCGTACGCAAGGCCGTCGACGCCGGCTTCCAGGTCTGGTCGATCTGGGACCCCGCGCTGCGGACACCCGAATACCTCGACAAGGTCGCCGCGCACTCGCGGGAACTGGCCCTGGTCGACTTCGGGGACGAGGCGGCCCTGCGCGCCCTCGTCGCCGAGCTGGCCCGCAAGCACGACGTCCAGTACGTCCTGCACCTGGGCAGCGAAGCCACCATGGCCCCCGTGCTCGCCGAAGCCGAGGCCCTCGGCCTGTCACCGAACACCGCCGAGTCCGTACGGCTGCTCAACGACAAGCACGCGATGCGCGGCCTGCTCAACGCCCGCGGGGTCTCCGCCGTCCGAGCCCGCCGGGCCGAGACCCTCGGCGAAGTCGGGCCGCTGCTCGCCGAGTTCGGACTGCCCGCCGTCGTCAAGCCCACCAACACGGCCGGCAGCCGCGGCATCGCCCTGGTCCGCACCGCCGCCGACCTCGACGAATGGACCGAGCGGGTCAAGGCGGGCGGCTTCGAGGGCCCCTTCATCATCGAGGACTACCTCGAAGGCCCGGAGTTCAGCGTCGAGACCCTCACCGCCGGCGGCACCCACCACGTCGTCGGGATCACCGCCAAGCAGACCACCGGAGCCCCCGGATTCGTCGAGACCGGGCACATCCACCCGGCTCCCCTCGACCCCGCCGACGCCGCCGCGGTCCGCGACACCGTCACCGCCCTCCTCGACCTCGCCGGCTACGCCTTCGGCCCCGCCCACACCGAGGTCATCCTCACCCCTGCCGGGCCGCGCATCGTCGAGTCCCAGGCACGCCTCGGCGGCGACCGGATCCCGCTGCTCGTGGAGGTGGCCACCGGCTACGACATCGAGGCCGCCGTCTTCCGGGGCCTGGCCGGCGAGGACGTCACCGCCCCCGCACCCCACCGGTACGCCGCCATCGGCTTCTTCCAGCTCCCCGCCGGACGCCTGGAGTCCGTCGAGGGCCTCGAAGAACTGCGCGCCCAGGACCAGGTGCACGGCGTGCACTTCCCCTACGGCCCGGGCGACGTCCTGCCCCGCACCACTGACTCCGGCACCCGCCACGGCTACGCCGTCGTCGACGCACCGACCCCCGCCGAGGCCGCCGAGCGGATCGCCGCGGCCCACGCCGCCCTGCGCACCACGACCACCGAGACCCCGAAGGAAGCACTGCGATGACCGCCCCGACCGCGCGCGCCGCGGACCGTACCCTGCTGCTCGTCGGCGCCACGGACCAGCACCTCGAACGAGCCAAGGCGCTGGGCGTCCGCGTGGTGCTCCTCCAGCACCCCGACAAGATCAACGCCTACCAGACCGGGCTGGCCGACGTCCTGCTGATGGTCGACTACACCGACTGGGACACCGTACGGCCGCTCGCCGAGGCCTCCCGCGAGGTGTGGGGCTTCGACACGATCGCCTCCCTCACCGAGGCCGGACTGGAGATGGCCGCCCGCCTCAACGCCCACTTCGGCTTCCCGGGCACCGGCCCCGAGGCAAGCCGCCGCATGCGCAACAAGTTCCTGATGCGGCAGCACCTCACGGAGAGGGGCAAGCTGTCGATCCACTGGGACCGGGTCACCGACCGGGCCTCCCTCGACGCCTTCGCCGCCCTCGCGGGCTACCCCTTCATCATCAAGCCCACCGACGCCACCGCGAGCTTCGGCCTGATCCGCGTCACCGGTGACGGGGAACTGGACGCCACCTGGGAGCGGATCGAGGAGCTGCGCGGCCGGCGCACCGACCGCGGATCGACCCTCTACACCCTCAGCGAGTTCCTGATGGAGTCCTACCTCGACGGGCCCGAGTTCAGCGTGGAGGCCTTCAGCTTCGCCGGCCGCCACGTGGTGATCGCCGTGACCGAGAAGCTCGTCGACGACACCCACTTCGCGGAACTCGGCCACGCCCTGCCCGCCCGCCTGGCACCGGAAGCGCACGCCCGGGTCACGGCCGCCGTCGAGGACTTCCTCGACACGATGGGCGTCACCGACGGACCCAGCCACACCGAGCTGCGCCTCGGCTCCCGGGGCCCCGTCGTCATCGAGTCCCACAACCGGGTCGGCGGCGGCCACATCAACGAACTGGTCGAGGCCGCCTACGGCATCGACCTCCTCGGTTACGGCGTCGCCTGGCCGCTGGGCCTGGTCGAGGCGCTCCCGGAGCCCCCGCAGGCCCGGGCCGGCGCCTGCACCCGCTTCGTGCTCCGCGACCCCGGCACCGTCACGGCCGTCTCCGGAGTGGAAGAGGTCGCCGCCCGCCCCGACGTGCTCGCCGTGGAGGTCTCCGTGGCGCCCGGCGACCCGGTGCGCCCGCTGCGGGACAACTGGGACCGGCTCGGCTTCGCCGCCGTGACGGCGGCCGACACCGACGCCGCGATCGCCCTGTGCGAGCGGCTGACCGGGCAGATCCGCATCGACGTGACCCCGGCCGGGACGCCGGCGGACGCCCGGGACCTGGAGGTCGCCGCGTGACCGCGCTCGTACTGCACCGGTTCCCGCTCGGCCCCTTCCCGTACGACCGCTGGCTCGCGGAACTCGGCGGCGGTGTGGTGGTGATCGCCGCCCGCGACCGGATCGAGGGCGCCCGCGAGCAGGTCCCGGACGGCGACGGCGGCTACCGCCGGCTGGTGGTGCTCGACGACTTCGAGGACGAGGAACTCCTCGACCGCACCGCCCTCGAACTGGCCGAGGAGCACCGGGTCACCCACGTCATCGCCCCCCACGAGGCGGACCTGATGCGGGCGGCCCGTCTGCGGGAGAAGCTCGGCCTGCCCGGACAGCTGCCCGACGAGGTGCTGCCCTTCCGGGACAAGGCCCTGATGAAGCGGCGGCTGGAGGCGGCCGGCATCGAGGTCGCCCCGCACGCCCTGCCCGCCACGGCCGACGACGCGCGGGACTTCGCGGACGACCACGGCCTGCCGGTGGTGTTCAAAGCCCGCGACGGCTTCGGCTCCATCGGGCTGAGGGTCGTGACGACGGCCGACGGGCTGGAGGGGTACCTGGCCGAGGCCTTCCCGCCCGGCGCGGCGCCCCGCGAGGACCTGCTGGCCGAGGCGTACGTCCCGGGCCGGATGTGCCACGTGGACGGAGTCGTCGTGGGCGGCCGCCCGGTGATGGCCTGGCCGTCCCAGTACCAGTACGACCTCTCCTCCTTCCAGGAGGACCCCGGCGCCCGGGTGGACCTGACCCTGGACCCCTCGGACCCGCTGACCCCGCGTCTGCTGGAGCTGGCCGACGCCGCGCTCGCGGCCCTCGGCGGCCCGGCGGACCACGCCTTCCACGCCGAGGTCTTCCACACCCCCGACGACCGCCTCGTCGTCTGCGAGGTGGCCTCCCGCCCGGCCGGCGCGCGGATCCGCGAGGTACTGGACGCCGTGTTCGGGGTGCACCCGGTGGAGCTGGCGACGCGGGCCCAGACGGGACTGCGGCTGCCCGCCCTGGCCAGGCTCGCGGACGGCGCCCGGCTGGAGCCGGTCCGCATGGCCGGCCAGGTCCTGATGATGAAGCGGCCCGGCACCGTGCGCGGCATCCCGGTCACCCCGGAGGAGCCCTGGGTGCAGTACTACGGGGTCTACGCCGAACCGGGCGAGGTCCTCGCGGAGGCGGCCCTCTCCTCGGACTTCCTCGCGGCGGCGGTGCTGTCGGCGCCGACCCGTGAGGAGTGCGAGCGGCGGCTGCGCACCCTCGGCGCCCGGTTCGAGGCGGAGATCGTGATCGACTGACACCCCCGGGGCACGGCCTGAGGGCTGACCCGTAATCCCCGGTGGATCAGCACACGGCCTCGTGTGCCCGCCGGGGATTGTGGGACAGCCCTCAGGTCCCGGACCCCGAGAGGAAGCTCCGCAGCCGGCGGTGCTGCCCCACCGGGACGGCGGCCGGGACCGCGCCGTAGTACGTGGCGATCACCCCGCCGGTACGGACGACCGTGACGGGCACCGTCTGCTGCATCGCGATGCCCGGTACGGTCCAGCCGAAGGCGACCGCCTCGTCCCCGGCGGTCGGCGCGCGCCGCTGGTCGACCACGATGCGGGCGTCCTGGTCGCCGTAGGCCAGGGTGTACGCGAGGAACCCGCGGCACCGGGGCAGGGCCTTCCTGAGGGAATCCAGCACCGCCGAAGCCTCCTCGACGGTGTGGCTCGACAGCGCCACGGAGTGCAGCTTCGAGAAGTCGACGTTCCCGTGCTCGTCCGCGGCGCCGCCGCGGGCAGACACCTCGGCCACGACCCTGGCCGCCGGCCTGTGCTGCCCCCCGTGGTTGAGCTCGAAGTCGACCAGGGGGCGGCACTCCTCGGGCTCCCCGGGGGCGAGTCGGCTGGCCAGGGCGGAGGAGGAGGGCGCGGGGGCCGGCCCGCGGGCCGTGGCGACGTAGCCCGGAAGGTCCCTCCCGGAGGGCAGCACGGACATCAGCTCGGCCTCGGTCAGCGGCTGCGCGCGGGGCGGGCCCGACCGGGCCACGGGCCCGCAAGCGGTGCTGACGGTCCCACAGGCCAGCAGGGCGGCGAACACCGCCGCGACGCGCGTGAGGCGCGGCACCATCGGAAACCTCCTTCATCGGCGACCACGCCATTCTCGACCAGCGGGCGTGTGCGCTGACCTGCGGGTCTGCGCTATAGTCGATCTCGTACCCGCCGCCGCGGCACGCGGGGGACGGTACATGCGTTGGTGGTCCAAGGAAAGACACCCCACTTCCCGTGGGGGAATGCAGGTGCAAGGCCTGCCCAGCGCTCGGTCAAGGCCCCGGCCTCCTCACGGAGACCGGGGCCTTCTGTCATGCGCTCGCGGGGGGAGCGGCCCCCACGGGGAAGGGCAGCGCCCCCCCCCCCCCCCCCCCCCTCCGCTCCCCCCCCCCCCCCCCCCCCCCCCCCCCCCCCCCCCCCCCCCCCCCCCCCCCCCCCCCCCCGCCGCTCACACGGTCAGCTCCGTCAGGTCGGCCAGCACCTCGGAGAGCAGCACCGGGTCGACGTCGGCGAACTTCAGCGGGTACGTACGGGACCGCCAGTAGTCGCAGGGCGTGGTGTCGAGCCAGACGGTCTCCAGCGTCTGGTCCGGGAACTCGCCGATCAGCCCGACCGCGACGCCCTCTTCGAGGCCGATCACCAGATGGCGCTCCGGGCCCAGCCGGCGGGAGAACCAGCGCTCCACGCCCCCGTCCTGGGGCTCGCCCCGCTCCCATCCGCGCTTCTGCAGGGCGAGCAGCCTGCTCACCGGCACCGTGACGCCCTCGAAGCGGGTGAGCCGCTCGCTGCCCGCCTCCTCCTCCGTCACGGCCATCACCGGCCGGCCGAGCTGCGGGAACGGCTGGACGATCCCCAGGCCGGCGAACAGCCCGGACCAGGCCGCCAGTCCGCCCGCGAGGTGCAGCGGATGGGGCAGGGTGACGACCGCCCCGTCCGCGACCTCCACGACCCCGCCCGACACGTCCGCGTACGCACGGTCCCCGGTGACGCGGAACGCGGTCACCGACTCCCCGTCCCGCGCCAGCCAGACCAGCCGCCGCACCAGGTGCCCCACCAGCGGGTGGGCGACGAACAGCTGCCGGAACTCGGCGCCCGTCCAGGACCGGCCGTCCACCATCGCGGCCTCCAGCCGCCGCACCTGGTCCGGGACGACCGCCCGTACGTCCCTCTTCAGCGCGGCGAACCGCTTGTGCTCGGCGGGCGCCAGCTCCGCGTCGTCACGGACACCGGGCTTGGGCAGGTCCTTCAGCCGCCGGCCGCCCTCGTCCAGCACGTACGGCTTGAGCTGCTCGTCGAAGCCGACCGTGAACCGGCGCGGACCGTAGTCGAGCACCGTGCCGCCGTCCGCGTCCAGCCCGAGGTCCGGCACCAGACGGTCCGACAGCTCCTCCGCCGTCAGCCCCAGTTCCGCCGCGACCGCGGTGATCTTCTCCTGGGCACGCAGCTTCAGCGCCTTGAACTTCACCCGCTGCGCGATCCCGTGCAGGCTCAGCAGGGCCAGGTCGCTGCCGATGGACGCGAGGACCTCCAGGCCGTCGACCGCGCGCTGGTGCGCGCCCTCGCCCGGCCAGGCCCGGATCACCGGGGTCAGCGCGCGCACGGTCGCGTCGTCCCCGAACCGGCCCAGCGCGTGCAGGGCCCAGGTCTCCTTGGGCGGCATGCCCGCGAGGTGCCACTGCGTGAACAGCTCCCACACGAAGGCGGTCAGGGACTCCCGCGTGCACAGCTCCCGCACCTGCTCCAGCCCCGGGTACTCCGAGGAGGGCGTGGTCAGCGCGAGCATGGTGATGACGTGCTCCACGGCGGAGACGGGCAGCGCCCCGCCCGACTTCAGCAGGATCTGCGGGAGCGCCGGCACGGTGGCCCAGGCCGCCGCCCTGGGAATCCTCGCCGGGAGCGCGGCGACCAGCGGGTCGACGCCCAGCAGCGCTTCAAGGGCCCCGGCCGCCTCCGGCCCGTACGCCGCCGCGGCCTCCCGTACCGTGTCCGCGCCGTGCGCCGACGCGATCACCGACAGGGCCCGTTCGGCGGCGGTCCGCTCCGGCCCGAGCGGTCCCAGCGCCTCGGGGACCAGCAGCCGGGCGGCGCCGGCTCCGTGCCGGACGAACCAGGTCCGGGCCGTCTCGCCCGCCGCCTTGAGCCGCACCAGCCAGTCCGCCATCAGCCGGGCCACGTCCGCGTCGAGGAAGGGCCGCAGGATCGGCGCCATCGTCGCCGGGTTGGCGCCCGCCATGCGCAGGGCGACCGGGAGCGCCGCCTCCTCGTGCCGGGCCACGAGCGGCTTGAACACCGCCAGCCCCTCCTGCGAGTAGGAGGGCCCGTGCCATCCCGCGAGCAGCGGCCGGACCTCGTCGAGCGGGCCGTGGACGAACACCCCGACCGCGTTCCAGGCGGGCAACCGCCCGGCCCGGAGTCGCTCGACGAGCTGCTCCATCGGAGCGTAGGGCTGCCATCCCGTCAGCCAGGACTCGGCCGCCGCCCAGGACTCCCGCTCGCCCGGCCGCCAGACCACGGCCGTGACCGGTTCGGCCGCCAGCCCGGCGACCACGCGCGGCTTCACGGCCTTGCGCCTGCCCGTCCAGGGCGGGCTGGTCAGCAGCGGCGGCAGCGACCCGGCGGGGACCTCCGCGACCAGTTCCCGGTGCACGAGCGGCTCGACGGCACCGGCGAGCGGTTCCGGCAGGTCCGCCAGCGCGGCGAGCGCCAGCTCACGGTGCGCGGCCACGTGGGCCTTCAGCAGCAGCCCGGCCGTCGTCGCCGCCCGGCCCGGCCCGAGCGAGGCCCCGGCCAGCATGCGCAGCGCGCGCAGCGGGTAGCGCTGCGCCGCGGCGACCAGGGCGGCGCGGACGTACTTGTTCCCGACGCGGTCGAGGAGCAGACCGAAGGCCTCGTCCGTGGGCAGCTCGCAGAGGGCGCCGGCCAGTTTCCTGATGTCGTCGGTGTCGGCGTTCTCCCGGTCGAGGTCGGCGGCCAGCCAGGGGGCCACGGCCACCCCGACGCCCTCGGCCACGGTGGCGATGACGGCCGGGGTCCAGCCGTACCAGCTCAGGTCCACCCGGTCGCCGAACAGGGCGGCCTGACGCGCGGATCCCAGGGAGCACACCAGCAGCTCCCGTACGGGGCGCTCGTGGTGCTCGCGCGTGGCGGGGTCCGCGCAGCACTCGTCCACCCACTCCTGCTCCGTGGGGACGAGGAAGGCGGCCGCCACCCGCCGGCGGGGGCTGTGCCGGTGGCGGCCCAGCGCCTGGACGGCCGCCCGGTAGGTCTCCTCGTCGGCCGCGGCGAGCAGGGCGCGCACCCTGCGCAGGGCGGGGACGGCGCCGTGCCGCATCCGGACGCCGTCGTCGTCCTCGGGACGGAACTCGATGCCGTCCACGACGCTCCGGCTCTCCCGCACGATCCACCCGGTGCGCAGCTCCAGCGCCTCGACGGCGGCGCGGGCCGCGAACGGCAGGCCGTACGCTCCGGCCCAGGCGTCCGCGACCGTCTCGGCTCCGCCCGCCCGCGGCGGCAGCGCCTCCGCCAGCACGGCGGCCCCCAAGGGGCTCGGGCTCCCCGCCTGATGCGCGCGGGCCGCTCGTACCAGCTCGGGCTCGCTCTTCGGCGCGTCGAGCGCCCGCTCGACCGTCTCGGCGTCGGCTTCGAGCCACTCGCGCAGCTTCCGCGGTGCCTCACCGTCGGCCGGCGGGACGTCCGCGAGGGCCCCGCCGCGTCTCGGGTACAGATTCCGCTTCCAGGCCTCGGGCAGGACGAAGAGGTCCTCACCCCCTGGAACGGCGGCCGCCCCGGGCCCGTCGACGTGCTCCCCGCGCCGCATGACGCCCTCCTCTTGTCCAACTGACCGGTTGGTCGAACAGTAGACGGCGCCACTGACAACCGGCCGGGGAGGACCGCCGGGGGGAGCCGGCCGCGCGCACGCGGACGGGCCGGCCGTGGGCGCTCGTGCGGACGCCCACGGCCGGCCCGCTCAGCAGCGGCGGCCGGTGGTCAGCTGCCCGCGGAAAGGTTGCCGGAGAGGACCGGGATGTTGCTCAGGATGTGGGAGAGCGGCTCGTCGCCCTTGGCCTGGGTGGAGTTCTCGGTGCACTGCTGGTTCTGCGGGTTGGACAGGACGTTGATGTCCTGGACGCCGATGTTCGCGATCAGGGCGAACAGCGACTGCGCGTTGACCTTGACCGGCAGGCCGATGCAGGGCTTGTTGAGGGTGCCCTGGATCACGCCGAGCTGGGGGCTCATGTCGCCGGTGGTCTTCTGGTTGCCGTAGATCTGCTGGGCACCGTTGCCGTTGACGGTGTTGATCCCGTTGTCGTTGCCGATGGCCATGGCCGGAGCGGCGACGGCGGCACCCGCGCCGACGGCGGCGGCGGTGGCTGCTGCGGTGACCATCATCTTCTTCAGCATTCGAGAACTTTCCTTCGCTGTAGCCGAAACGAGCCCCGGATCGGGGAGTTCGTGCTGGTAACGGGAGCGCGGCCGGGGACGTGGCGGTGCGTCACCCGAATGGCAGAGCGCCGGCCCACGGGCCCACCCCGGCCCAGGCCGCCGACCGGGTGCCCGGTGCCGGCAACACCGCCACACCGGCCGTCGGCCGTCGTTGGAAGGTGCGGCCCCCGCCCCCCGCCACCCCGACGCGCAGCCACGACCGGAGCCGCCCATGACCTCTGTCGCCCTGACCCGGCGGGCCCCGGCCGTCGTACCCCGCACCCTCCGGGCCGCCTCCGCCGCGACCGGCTGCGCACTGCCGCTGTACGCCCTCTGGGCGGCCGTCCTCGCCACCGGCGGAGGGGACCTCGCGGCCCAGACGGCATGGGCGGACTTCGCCGCCCGCCACCCCGGCTCCGCCTACGACCTCGCCTGGCACGGCGGGCTGCACACCGCCTCCTACAGCCTCGTGTCCCCCTACGCCATGGCCGTCTTCGGCGTGGTCCCCGTCACCGTGGCGGCCGGCCTGACCGCCACCTGGCTCGCCGGGCTGCTCTGCGCGCGCGGCGGGGTCCCGGCGCCCGAACGGCCCGCGCTGGCGGCGGCCCTCGCCGTGTGGTGCCAGGTGGCCTCCGGGCGCACGACCTTCGTCCTGGGCGTGGCGTTCGCACTCGCGGCGCTGCTGGGCGCCCTGCCCCGGGAGCCCGGCGCCCGGGGCGGGCGACTCGCCGCCACCGCGCTCTGCGCGGCCCTCTCGGCCATGGCCAGCCCCGTCGCCGGCCTCTTCCTCGCCCTGACCGGCACGGCACTCCTGCCCGCCCCCCGGCGCCGGGCCGCCGAGGCCGCCGCCCTGCTCGTACCGCCCTGCGCCGTCCTCGCCCTGACGGCCCGGCTCTTCCCCTTCCTGGGCGAACAGCCCATGCCCCCGGAGCGGATCTGGCCCCCGCTGCTGATGTCGCTGGCCGTCCTCGCGGCGGCGCCGCCCGCCTGGCGGTGGGTCAGACGCGCCGCCGCCCTGTACGCGGCGGCCGTCGTACTCGCCTACGCCGTCCCCTCCCCGATGGGCACCAACGTCGAGCGGCTCGCCGACCTCGCCGCGCCCGCCCTCCTGCTCGCCGCCGCCGCGACGGCGACCGGCCCCGCACGCCGCGCCCCGGCCGTCGCCGGCCTCGCCCTCTGTCTGCTCTGGGTGGGCGGGAACACGGCCGCCCACCTCGGCGACACCGTCCGGGTCCCCGCCTGGGCCGCCGAGACGGACGGGGTCCTCGCGGAACTCGGCCGCCTCGGAGCCGGCCGCACCCGGGTGGAGGCCGTCATGGCGCGCAGCCACCGCGAGGCCGCCGTCCTCGCCCCGTACGTCACCCTGGCGCGCGGCTGGAACCGGCAGGCGGACGTGGAACGCGGCCGCCTCTTCTACGGGGACGGCGGCCTCACCCCCGCCGCCTACCGCGCCTGGCTCGACCGGTGGGCCGTGGGCCTCGTCGTCGTGCACGACGGCCCGCCCGACGCCGCCTCCGAGGCCGAACGCGCCCTCGTCGCCGGCGGACCCGCGTACCTGCAACCGGTGTGGCACGACCGGAACTGGCGGATCTACCGCGTCCGGGACGCCGTTCCCCTCGTCGACCCGCCGGCCGCCGTACGGAGCTCCGACGCGGCCGAGATCACCGTCCGGATGCCCCGCCCCGGCACGGTGACCGTGCGGATCGTCGACTCGCCCTGGCTGACCGCGGACACCGGATGCCTCGAACCGATGCGCGGCACCCGCGGCGACGGCTTCGTCCGGCTGACCGTACGGCGGCCGGGCGACGTCACCATCGGCTCCGCCTACCTCTCCCAAGGCCGCCGATGCGCACCCTGAACGCGCTGCCCGCCCGCCTCGCCCTTTTCTGCGTACGCCGGCACCTCCTCGTCCTGCTGCTGTGGCTGCTGCTCCTCGCCGCCGGAGCGGCCGCCGCCGGACCGGTGATGGACTCCCTGGACCGGCGGCCCTGGAGCGTGGCCGCGCACGAGTCGGTTCGGGGCAACCGGCTGCTGGACGGCGTCCGCGCGTACGGGGGCCAGATCGACGCCGTGGTGTCCGGCGCGCCGGTGACCGACCCCGCCCTGCGGCGGGAACTGGACGCCGCGCGCCGGGACCTGGCCGCCGTCCCCGGCGTACACGGCGTCACCCCCCTCACCGAAGGGGCCTACGCGGCCGACCGCCGGGCGGCCCTGCTCTCCGTACGGCTGGAGCGGACCCTGGCCGGGGAGGACCGGCGGCGCTGCGAGCGGGCCGTGGCAGCCCGGCTGCGCGCGGTCCGCCTGGCCCTGCCAGGCGTCGCGGTGACCCTCGGCGGCAGCGACCGGGCCCGCGCCGAGGTGGCGGAGCGGACCCTGGCCGACACCCGGCGCGCCGAGCTGATCACCCTGCCCGTCACCCTGGTGGTGGTGTACCTCCTCTTCGGCGGCCTCGTGGCGGCCGCCGTGCCGCTGGTCGCGGCCGTCGGCACGGTCGGCACCGGGATGCTCTGGCTCCTGCTGCTGTCGCGCTGGTACGACCTCACCTCCCCGGTGCTGTCCACGACCACGATGCTCGGCCTGGGCCTGGCCGTGGACTACTCCCTGCTCACCGTCGGGCGGTTCCGGGAGGAACTCGCCGCCGGGCACGACGTCCCGGAAGCGGTGGTGCGGACCATGGGCAGCGCGGGCCGCTCGGTCCTGTTCGCCGCGCTGGTCGTCGCCGCTGCCCTCAGCGGGCTGGCCGCCTTCCCGAGCGACTTCTACGCCTCCGTCGGCCTGGCCTCGGCGGGCACCGTCCTGCTGTCGCTCGCCGCCGCGGTCACCCTGACCCCGGCCCTGCTCGTGGCGTGCGGCAAGCGGATCGGGGCCCGCGCCTGCCGGGAGGCCGACGAGGGCGCGTTCGCCGCGCTGGCGCGCTGGACCCGCCGCCGGGCCCCGGCCGTCGCGGTGGGAGTCGGGGTCCTGCTGCTGGCCGCCGCCGCGCCCTTCCTGCGGGTCCACCTCGTCAGCCCGGTCGGCGAACTGCAGCTGCCGCCGGGTACCGAGGCCCGGCGCTTCGCCGACCTGGTCACCGAGCGGTTCCCCCAGCACCGGCCCGACGCCGTCGTGGTCGTGGCCCGCACCGACCCGTCCCGGCTGACGGCATGGGCGGGGCGCTTCGCGGACGCCCCCCAAGTCCAGCGGACCGAACCCGCCACCGCCGCGGGCCCGGCGGTCTCCGTCGTCCGCCTCGTACCGGTGCCCGACGAGGACGCGGCCACCGCCACCCGCCTCGTGGAACGGCTCCGCGCGGACCGGCCGGCGGACTTCCCCGTCTGGGTGACCGGACGGGCCGCGCTCGACGCCGACTTCAGGGCCGAGGTCGTCGAACACGCGCCCCGCGCCGCCGCCCTGATCGCCCTGACCAGCTACGTCCTGCTGCTGGCGATGACCGGCTCGGTGCTGCTGCCGCTCAAGGCGATCGTGATGAACACCCTCTCCCTCGGCGCCTCGTTCGGCGCGCTCGTCCTGGTCTTCCAGGACGGCTGGGGCTCCGGGGCGCTGGGCGTGCACACCCTGGGCGGCCTGGGCTACTGGCTGCCGGTGGTCGTGTTCGCCCTGGCCTTCGGGCTGTCCATGGACTACGAGGTGTTCCTGCTCTCCCGCATCCAGGAGGCCTACCGCGCCGGAGCCGGCAACGACCTCGCCGTGGAGGCGGGCGTGCAGCGCTCCGCGCGGATCATCAGCTCCTCGGCGCTGCTGATGTGCATCGTCTTCACGGGCTTCGCGACGGGGGAGGTGCTGGTGATGAAACAGCTCGCGACCGCGCTGACCCTGGTCGTCGTGGTCGACGCCACCCTCGTCCGCTGCCTCCTGGTCCCCGCGACCATGACCCTCCTCGGCCGCGCCAACTGGTGGCGCCCCCGCCTCCCGCGCCGCCCCCGCCCGGCGGAGGGGAGCGCGCTCACGGCGCCGGGAGAGGAGGCGGCGGTTCGCTGAGGACGGGGCCCAGCTGACGGGCCGGGCCGGTCCTGTCGGGACCGGGGCCGCCCCACCGTGCGAGCAGCGCCAGGGACAGCAGCAGTCCGGTGGCCGCCGCCGCCAGGGCCGGGGCCGGGCCCCACAGGGTCCAGGCCGCCCCGAACAGCAGCGAGCCCGCCAGCCGGGCCAGGGCCTGGGCGGTCTGGAGCGCCGCGAGGCCCGTGGTGCGCAGACCGGGCGGCAGCAGCGGGCCGGCCGCGGCCATCAGGACGCCGTCGGTGGCCGCGTAGAACAGGCCCAGCGCCACGAGGACCCCCGCCACCAACGGCCAGGGCGGCAGCGGAGCGAGCAGCAGCAGGCACGCCCCGGCCAGCGGCAGATGCCCGCAGAGGAACACCCGCCGTCGGCCCAGCCGGTCGGCGAACCGGCCCGCCGGCAGCGCCGCCAGCAGGAACACCGCCGCCGTCCCCACCGGCAGCAGCGGGAAGTACGCCGCCGACAGCCCCGTCCGGCGCTGGAGCAGCAGGTAGCAGAAGCCGTCGCCGACGGTGAACAGCCCCAGCACGGCGGCCGTCGCGCACAGCCGCGGCAGACCGGGGACCCGTACGAGGGAACGCAGCGGCGGTGCCGGCCCGCGGGCGGCGGCCGGCACCGGGGCCTCCCGTACGAACAGCACCAGCAGCACCACCCCCAGCGCCGCGACGCAGGCGCTCACGGTGAACACCGCCTCGTACCCGTCCACCGCCACCCACAGCACCCCGAACGCGGCCACCGGCCCCAGCAGCGCGCCCGCCGTGTCCAGGGCCCGGTGCACCCCGAAGGCACGGCCCTGCTCGCCGGGCGGACAGGACAGCGAGATCAGCGCGTCGCGCGGGGCGGTGCGCAGGCCCTTCCCGGTCCGGTCGGCGGCGAGCACAGCCGCCACCGACCAGGGCGTGGTGACGGCGAGCAGCGCCGCCTTGCACCCGGCCGAGAGCGCGTAGCCGACGCCCGCCACCAGCTTGCGGCGGCGGGTGCGGTCGGCGATCCGGCCGCCGGCCAGGCGCAGCAGCGCGGTGGCGCCCTGGTGGAGCCCGTCCAGGGCGCCGAAGGCGAGCGGGGACATCCCGAGCCCGGCCACCAGGTACAGCGGCAGGACGGCGGTGACCATCTCCGCCGAGACGTCCGTGACCAGGCTGACCAGGCCGAGCGCGAACACCGTGCCGGGTACGGTCCTCAGCGGGCCCTTGCGGAGCGGGCCCTTGCGGAGCGGGCCGGCGGCCGGGGTGTCCCCGGCCCTGTCCGCGGCGCGGCCGGCCGACAGGTACACGGACGCCCCCCTCAGAACCAGTTGACGGTGAGCGGGAACGCGGTGGTGACGGTGGCGCCCGTGGCGTCGGTCGCGGTCGCGGTGACCTGGACCGTGCCGCTGCCCCACGGCTTCCCGCTGATCCGCCCGGTGCCCGCGTCGACGCCGAGCCCCCACGGCAGGCCGGTGGCCGCGTACCGGACCGGGGCCTTGCCGCCGGTGGCGGTGAGCTGGACGGTGCAGGACTGGTTGAACTTGCAGGTCTGCGGGCCCGGGTTGGCCAGCTTCAGATCACCCTGGGGAGGAGTGGGGGTCGGGGTGGGTGTCGGCGTCGGGGTCGGCGTGGGGGTGGGGGTCGTGGAGGCGGTGAACACCTCCGTGATCGGCTGGACGTTGGCGGCGTTGCCCGCGTGCGTGGCCGTGCCGAAGAGGTCCTCGAAGGTCCGCAGCAGATGGTGGTGGTTGAACGCCGTCGCGTACGTGCCCGTCTTCACGTTCGCCCCGTAGAAGACGGTCGCGATCTGGTTCGACCCCAGGTAGTTGTCCTCGTCCCAGGTCAGCACCAGCAGACTGTTGTTGGCCTTCGCCCACTGCGCGTAGGCGTCGATGTTGTTCTTCGTCCAGGTGTCGCCCGTGCCCACCGAGCACGAGTGCATGTCGTTGCACTGGTTGGGGACGACGAAGGACAGGTCCGGCAGGGCCGAGAAGTCGTTCCGCGGGAACTGCGCCCAGGTCTTCCCGGTGTTCAGCGGCACGTTCTTGAAGGCGAACCACGGATTGTGCTTCTGCGCGTACTGGCCGTTGGTGCAGGCCGTGGACCCCTCCGACGGCAGGTCCTCGTTGTACGTGGCGAAGGTCTTGCCGGCCGCGATCAGCTCCTGGCCGAGGTTCGCGGCCGTCATCGACTGCGGCGTGTAGCAGCCGTCCCCGGTGATGCCCTGGGTGGAGCCGGAGAAGAGGTTGAAGTAGTTCGGCTGGCTCGGGTGGGTCAGCGCCTTCATCCCGGTCAGGCTCGCACCGCCGGAGGCCAGCTGGTTGATGTACGGGGCGTTGCCGCTCCCGATGATCTCCCCGAACTGCTTGTTCTCGTACACGACGACCACCACGTGGTCGTACGACGGCAGCCCGGCGGCCGCCGCCGCCCGCGGCGTGGGACCGCTCTCGGCCGCCTGGGAGCTGGCGACGGTGACGGCGCCCAGCAGGCCGAGCGCGCTGAACGCGGCCAGCGCGGCCACGGTGACGGGACGCCTGGATCCCGGTGAGGGAAGGGGCATGGGGTGTTCCTCCTCGTTCACGGATGAAGGGCCGGACGGGTCAGTGCTCACGCCGGGCGGCCCCGGCCACGGCGATGTTCAGGAACCGCGGTACGGGCCGTCCCCGGTCGCGGAAGTCCTCCGCGACCGCCGCCCGCACCGCCGCCGCCCGGGCCTCGGGCAGCAGGAGCAGTACGCTCCGCTCCGGCCGAGCGCCGGGCGGCCAGGCGCTCAGGGCCCCCGCCCGGCGGGCGAGGGCGACGGTCCGGGCCAGCTCCGCCGGCCGGTCCGCGGGTTCACCGCGTACGGCGGCCAGCACCAGGCGCGCCCGCGAGCCGGCCGGGTCGAAGCCGACGTACCGCCGCCCCGCCCGGGCGCCGAGCAGCAGGGCCTCGCCGGGCCGGGCGAAGAGCACCGCCCGGCGCAGGGCGTCGTCCCCGTCCGGCAGCGCCCCGGCCAGCAGCCGGGCCAGCCGCTCCCGGTCGGGCTCCCCGCCCGGCGGGCCGTGTACGCCGGCCACGGCGAGCGCCACCGCGCAGTCGGCCGGCTCCGCCGTGGACAGTCCGGCGGCGGCCGTCAGCGAGCCCTGCACGTGCAGGTCCGTCCCGCCGCGGCCGTAGCCCGCCCGGGCCAGCGCCCGCAGCACGGCGTACGGCCGCACCGCCCAGGCGGGCGCGGCCGGCGGCGGGCCGGACAGGGTCAGCGGCAGGTCGCAGCCGTCGGCGGGGTGCCCGAGGGAGCTGAGCCGGACCAGCCCGTCGCCACGCGGGGCCGCCGCCGCGGCGGCGGGCCAGCCGGCCGCCGCCACCAGCCCGGGGGAGCCCAGGTGGAAGGCGTGGGGCGCGCTCCACACGGCCGCCGGGGGCCGGCCGTGCGCGGCTTCGAGGGCGTAGGCGACGAGCCGGAACAGCGGGTCGGCGGTGGCCCGCCGGGCCAGGCCGCCCAGCGCGGACGCGGCCGGCCCGCCGGGGCCGGCGGCCGCCGTCACGGCACGTCCTTGCGGGCCAGCATCCGGTACGCGTTACCGCCGTCGGTGTACCGGGCCGCCGCCGTGCGCAGCGCGTCGAGCACCGCCGCCGCCGCGAAGCACGGCACGGACGCCACCCGTACGGCACCCGCCAGCGCCCGCGCGCCCGCCGTGGGAGGCGGCCCCCACGGCCGGTCCGGGTCCGGGGCCAGCCGCGCCGCGGTCAGGGCCACCGCCCCGAAGAAGTCGTTGCCCTGGTGGGCCGGGCCGTGCTCCTCCGCGAGCACCGTGAACCCCCGGTCGGCCAGCGCCTCCCGCAGGTTCGCGGCCGGGATCAGGTGCTGGTGCTGCGGCTGGAACCACGGCAGCCACGCCGGACCGAGCAGCCGGGCCATCCGTGACTCGGGGTCGGGCAGTTCGACCGCCAGGTACCCGCCGCACGGCAGGACGGCCGCCGCCGCGTCGAGCTCCGCCAGCGGATCCCGGGTGTGCTCCAGGTAGTGGTACATGCTGACCACCTCGTACCGGCCGGCCAGCTTCGGGGCGAACTCCGGGAACTGGCCCTGGTAGCCCGTCTCCACCCAGCCGCGCCGCTCCGCCCCGCAGACCCCGTCGCCCATGTCCAGCCCGTCGAAGCGGGTCCGGGGCCAGATCTCCCGCGCCGCGTTGCAGAAGTGGCCGTGCCCGGTGCCGACGTCGAGCCAGGACGCCGGGACCGCGTGGGGCAGCAGCATCTCGGCCCGGCGCCGGTAGGAGGCGCCCAGCCGGCCGAAGACCGTGCCGGCCCCCTCGCCGCCGCGCCCCTCGTAGAAGTCGCGGTAGTAGAACTCCAGCCCCTCCGGGGTGAGCCGGGGATTCTGGAAGACGTGCCCGCAGGCCCGGCACCGCTCCAGCGTGAACCGGCCCGGCTTGCCCTGGAGCAGGTCGGGCACCCGCACCCGGACCGACAGCGGCCCGGAGCCGCACCACGGGCAGTCGGGGCGCCGCTCCTCGAAGAACCGCCCCGTCCCCCCGGCCAGCTCGGCCCGGTACGCCGCGGCCGCCCCCGGGCTCCGGGCCGCGTCCCGGGAGCCGCCCGCCGCCACGGCGGTGCGCAGGGCCGCGCCGAGGGAGCGCACCGGCCGGGCGGCGGTGGCCCGGCCCAGATCGGCGGGGCGCAGCGGGGAGCCGGGCCCGCCCAGGACCAGGTACGGCTGGAGCCAGTACAGCCCGGCCGCCGCCGCCCCCCACCGGCCCTGGCGCAGGGCGACGGCGGCGAGCAGCGCCAGCCCGGACAGCTGGGCGGCGGCCAGCGCCCCGGCGGGCAGCCCCTGCGCCCGCAGCTCGGCGGCCCGCCCGGCGCTCCCGGCCCGGGGACCGCAGCTCAGACCCGGGGCGATGGCCAGCCCCGTCGCCCCGGCGGCGTACTCCTTCAAACGCCGGGTGAGCGCGAGGAGTTCCGCCGGGCCCGCGTCCGGACCCGGCCCGCCCGGACCCGCCGCCCCGGCCCGCTCCAGCACTTCCTCGGCGACCAGCACCGCGAACCCGGCCCCCCGCCCCTCCCCGAGCCGGTCCCCCCGGTACCGGGCCGGGTCCACCAGCCGCAGCAGCCCGAGGACCCGTTCGGCCGGCAGGTCCCCGGGCAGCAGGTCCAGCACCCGCAGCCCCTCCCGGCCGGCGTACGCGCAGGCCGCGAGGAAGACGGCCGCGTCGGGCTCCACCCCCCGGGCGGTGAGCAGCCGCCACCCGGCGGCCCCCGGCACCCCGGCCGACACGGGCGGGGCGGCCGGCAGCACCGGGACCGCCCGCAGCCGGCGGCCGGCCCGTACGGTGCCCGCACCGAGGGCGGCCAGCAGCACCGCGGAGGTCCAGCGGACGCGGGGGAGCGCGAGCGGCGTCATATCAGCTTCTCCAACCGGTCGGCCGCGGCGGCCGCCCCGCCCGCCGCGGCGAATGAGGCCTGGATCCGCCGGGCGGCCCGGCGGGGGCCGGGATCGTCCAGCACGGCCGTGATCGCGTCCCGCAGTTCCTCGGCCCCGGTCCGGCCGAACCGCACCCGGACCCCGGCCCCGGCGTCGGCGACCTGCCGGGCCACGATCGGCTGGTCGTCGCGGATCGGGGCGACCACCAGCGGAAGCCCGTACGCGAGGGCCTCGCAGACCGTGTTGTGGCCGCCGTGGCAGACCACCGCGTCCAGGTGCGGCAGCAGTTCCAGCTGAGGGACGCTCGGCCGGAGCAGTACGTGACCGGGCACCTCCCCGACCAGCGCGGCGGGCGCCGCCAGCACCAGCTGCACCTCCGGTGCGAGCCGCTCGGCCGCGCCGAGCACCGCCCGGTAGAAGCGGGAGCCCGCCTCCTGGTTGAGGGTGCCCAGGGACACCAGCACCCGGCGCCGCCGCGGATCCAGCCGCCGCCAGGGGAACCCGGGCGCGGCCGGCCGGGCCCCGAAGGCCGGGCCGACGTAGGCGTGGTGCGGAGCGCGGGCGGCGCCGGGCCCCAGCAGCTCCGGCGTCGAGAAGACCAGCACCAGCAGCTCGGAGAAGCGCGGGTCCCACCCGACGCCGTCCCTGCCGTCCCCGCCGCCCTCCCCGAACTCCGCGAGCAGCCCCGCGATCTGACCCGCCACCCACTCCCCGACCCTGGGGAAGCCGGCGAAGGGGCCGGTGAGTTCGGCCGAGGTGCTGGCCGAGGTCACCCACGGCACCCCGAGCCGGCGGGCGGCCAGCGGCCCGGCCAGGGCCTGCTGGTCGCAGACCACCACGTCCGGCGCGAAGGCCCGCACCGCCCGGGTCACCCCGGGCACCATCGCCCGGGCCAGCGGGATCAGCGCCTCCTCCCACAGGAACCGCAGCGCGCCGACCCCGCGCAGATCGCGCCACCGCTCGTGCAGCGCGGCGTAGCCGCCGTCGGCGTCCTCCCCGGCCGGCAGGATCCGCGCCGACGGGGGCAGCAGCCGGGCCAGCGCGGAGGCGGGCCCGGTCCAGGCGACCTCATGGCCCCGCGACGCAAGTTCGGCCCCGACGGCCACGGTCGGATTGACGTGCCCCGCCAGCGGCGGCACCGCGAACAGCACCCTCACCGGACCAGAGCTCCCGCCCGCGGCCGGGCCGCGGCCGCCGTGGACACGGCCGTCGCCGTCGCGTCGAGATGGGCCAGAACGCGATCCCGCAGCCCCCCGCTGCTCTCCTTGAGCACGTCGTGCCCCAGGCCCGGCAGGATCCGCAGCTCCGCCCCCGGCGCGTGGCGTGCCAGTTCCCGGGCCCCCGGCACCAGTTCGGAGTGCTCGCCGCAGACGATCAGCGCCGGGCAGCGCAGCCGGGCGTAGTCGGCCGGGGTGAAGGTGCGGCTCCCGGCGATGTCGTCGATCAGGGAGGTGCGGTTGAGCAGGTCGTCGGCGATGGCGGTCAGGTGCGCCGCCTTGCGCAGGCGCAGGCCGAGCAGCTCCGCCGGTACCGGGCTGTCCTCCAGGCTCAGCGCGGCCGCCGACAGGGTGTCCACCATGTTCTCCACCCACGCCCCGCTGAGCGGCGGTTCGAGGAGGGTGAGCCCGGTGACCAGGTCGGGCCGGGCCAGTGCGGCGTGCAGGGCCAGGGTGGCGCCGTAGCTGTTGCCGACCAGGTGCACGGGACGCCGGCCGAGGCCCAGCGAGCCGAGCAGCCCGAACAGGTCCCGTACGGCGGTGCGGCTGTCGTAGCCGTCGGCCGGGCGCTCGGTGCGGCCGTGGCCGCGCAGGTCGTAGAGCAGCACCTCGTGCCCGGCCCGGGCGGCCGGCAGGGCCACCGGGCAGTAGAAGGAGGACAGGTTGTCGACGACCAGGCCGTGCAGGAACACCACCAGGGGCCGGCCGGTACCGGCGGCCGGGGCGGCCGGGAGCCGCTGGACGTGGAAGCGCAGGCAGCCCGCGCGGACGAAGGCCATGGCGGGCTCAGCCGGCCACGGCGGCGGAGGAGACGGAATTCCCCGACGCGCCGCGGGCGAGGGAGGCGTGCGTGATCCGCCCGATGTGGGTGACGAGCTCACCGACGGACATGGCGAGGATGGCGTCCATGTCCTTCTCCGCGAGGAAGCCCATCAGGTCCACCCCGGCCCCGTAGCGGTGGTGCAGGGCCTCGGCGAGGGCGACGAACTCGATGCTCTCCAGGGCGAGGTCCTCGTTGAACGTCGTCTTCATCGTGACCTCGTCCGCGAGCAGGTACTCGTCGCCGACGATCTCCACCAGCATGCCGGTGATCTCGGCGAGGATGTCATTTCCCATGGCGTGTCTCCGTGAGGTGGAAGGGGGCGGTGGGCGGTGTGCCGTCGCAGGTCCAGGCGACGACGTGGCCGGGCGGCGGGGAACCGAGCAGGGTGGTGCGTACCGGGTACGGGCGGCCGTCCGGGGACCGCACGATCAGGGAGCCGTCCCCGGAGAACGGGTCACCGTCCGGGTCCGCGGACACCCGCCACTCCCTCGGCCGGCCGCCGAGCCCGCCGCCGTCCGCTTTGGCGGCGGCCTCCTTGGCGCACCACAGGGCGGTCAGCGCGGCCGGCAGGCCGCCGCCTCCCCGGGCGCCCGCCCAGGTGCCGGACAGTGCCTCGGCGAGGGCGAGCTCCCCGGGCCCGAGCGCGACGCGGACCAGGGCGTCCGGGTCGGCGGCCACCGGCTCCACGTCGATCCCCACCGCCCGGCCGGGACGGGCGAGGGCGACGGCGATCCGGTCCTTGTGGGCGATCGTCAGCCGGAACCCGGCGGCGAGCGGCCCCAGCGCCAGCGGGCGGCCCGCCGGATCGTTGCCGACCGGCACCTCCGCCGGGAACACCGGTCCGGCGCCGCCGTCCCACAGCAGCTGCCGCAGCGCGTCCTTGGCCGCGATCCGGCCGAGCAGCCAGGGCCCCCGGGCCCGCGGCGACAGCCGCTCGTACGCCGCCCGCTCGGCGGCGTCCAGGTACCGGCGCATCACCAGCTCCTGCGAGGCGGGGTCGCTCCAGCGCCTGCGGGCCAGGCACCAGCCACCGGACTGCGGTTCGCCGATGCCGCACACCTCGGGGGTGAACTTCATCGGCCAGACGCGTTCGTCGGCCCCGAACCGGCGGTAGGTCCACCCCTCGATCCGGGCCCACACCCCGCCGTCCGCCCGGCGCAGCTCGACGTCCCCGCGCACGGTGACGTCCTGGACCTCGCGGACCCGGGCCGTGGCCCGGACGAGCCCGTCCGCGGCCGGCGGCGGCCCGTAGAAGCGGACGCGGTCCACGGTGGCGGGGAACACCAGCCGGTCCACGGGCAGGCTCAGCTGCATCCAGTGCCCGAACAGCTGGCCCGCCGCGTCGAGCAGGGCCCCCGGGTCGGGGAGCGCCTTCAGCACCCCCTCGATCCCGTCCGAGCCGACGCTCCGCACCTCGTGCACGCCGGCGAAGCGCGGGCCGTGGAACATCCACCGGTCCCGGTAGAGGGCGGCGGCGCTGACCGGAGCGGGCCGCGGGTCGCGCAGGGGCGTCGTGTCGGGGCCGGGCGGCGCCCCGTACCGCTCGCCGAGCAGCACGACCGCCGAGGCGTACTCCCCGATCGTCACCCGGAACCGGCCGGGGCCCTCGCCGCGGACGAGGACCTCGACGTCCAGGGCCGGTTCGACGGGCAGCCACCGCAGGGCGCGTACGTCCTCGTAGCCGGTCACCGCCAGACGGGCGGGCGCGTACCGCCGGGCGGCGTCGGCCGCCAGTTCCAGCATGGTGGTCATCGGCACGACCGGGAACCGGTCGGAGTCCTCGGGCCAGCCGTCGGGCTGGAGGTACACGCAGTGGTCCCGTACGCCGGGCAGCGCGGCGAGCGAGAGCCGCAGGGTGTACTTCCCCGTGGCCCTCCCCGCGCCGTGGACGCCGGGTCCCGTGCCGGGTCCCGTGCCGGGCGCTGCGGCGGACCGCCTGCCGGGCTCGGTGCCGGGCCTCGTACCCGGGCCCGCGCCGGGGTGCGTGCCCGGCTCCGCGCCGTGGTCCGTGCCCGGGCCCGCACCCGCACCGAACCGGGGGCCCGGTCCGGACGGTTCCGGCGGGCGGGCGGCCGTCCACGCCTCGGCGACGCTGCGCGCGGCGGAACGGGTGTCGTCGAGTACCGCGTCGAGGGCTGACAGCAGGACCGGCCGGACCTGCGGCAGGGCGGCAGCCGGACCGTGGCCGGGGGCCGTGGCCGGGGTGAGGAGTCCGCCCAGGGACGCCCGGGCCGCATCGCCGAGCCGGACCAGCGGCGACCCGAGGTCAAGGCGCATCCCGCCCGCCCCCGGCCCGGCAGGCGCGGACCGCGCCCGGCGGGGTCCGGCGGGGGCGGCCTCCGCCGCCTCGGCCTCGGCCTGCGCTGCCGCCGTATCGAGCCCGGCCCGAGCCGCCGGTGTCCCGGCCCCGGCCCGCGCCGTCGGCGTACCGGCCCCGGCCCGTGGTGCTTCGGCCTCGGCCCGCGCCGGTGGCGCCTCGGCCCCGGCCCGCGCCGCCGGTGTCCCGGCCCCGCCCTGCGCCAGGAGTTCCCAGCGCGGCGCGTGTCCCTCCGCCCAGAGCGCGGCGCAGGTACGGGTCAGCGAGGCCAGGCCCGACAGGCGGGCGGAGGAGGTGGAGACCGCCAGGTGGGGCCGGTCGCGGAGGGTGTCCTCGACGAAGCCCGGCAGACTGCCGGGGCCCAGGGTCACGAAGCTGCGGACGCCCTGCTCCTCGTACAGGCGCAGCGTCAGCTCGCGGAAGCGCACCGGCTCCAGCAGGTGGCGCACCACCAGCTCCCGTACGTCCCCCGGGGCGGCGGGGAACGGTGCGCAGGTGGTGGCCGACCACACCGGGACGGATCCCGGCTCCAGCGGCAGCCGGCCGAACGCGGCCCGGACCTGGCCGAGGTAGGGCTCCCACATCGGGGTGTGGAAGCCGGAACGGAACGGCAGCTCCTGCCCCAGGACCCCTTCGCCGCGCAGCCGGGCGGCCGCGGCCGCGACCTGCTCCGGGTCGCCGCAGATCACCGACTGGTGCGGACAGTTGTCATGGCTGACCACCACCGCGTCCAGCCCGTGCAGCGCCGCCCGCGCCCGCCCGGCACCGCAGCCCAGCGCCGCGTACACGAGGTCCGGGACCTTGAGGGAGCCGGGACGCAGCGAGTCGAGGAAGGCGTCGGCCGCGTCCTCGGGGTACATGCCGGCGGCGACCATGGCCGCCCACTCGCCCAGGCTGTGGCCCGCCAGCACGTCGGCCCCGATCCCGAGGGCGGGCAGCACCCGGGCGTGGAAGCGGCCCGTCGCGATGGCGTCCAGGGCCCGCTCGATCAGCGAGCCGCCCCGGGTCAGGCGCGGCCGCTCCATGCCCAGCCGGTCCGCGACGTCGTCCAGCACCGGGGCGAACTCCGGCTCCAGGCCCGGGAACAGGAACGCCACCCGGCCACCCAGCGGCTCCGGGCTGAACCACACGTCCCCCCGCCCCCGCCAGGGCCGGCCCCGGGCCACCGCCTTCGCGGCCAGCGCGAGCCGCTGCGGCGTCGGCCCGGCCACCGCGACCCGGCAGGGCCCGTCCCCGCCGGACTCCGGCGAGGGCCCGGCCAGCAGGGCCGACAGTTCCGCCGGGGTGTCCGCCGCCAGCAGCAGTACGCCGCCCCGCGCGCCCGCCCCCACGGGCGCGGCCCCGCCGCCCAGCGCCAAGAACCGGCGCACCGGGGGAGCCGCCCGCCCGGTGGCCGGAGCCTCCTCCAGCACCACGTGCGCGTTGATCCCGCCGAAGCCGAAGGCGTTGACCCCGGCCCGGCGCGGTGCCGGACCGCGCTCCCACGGCTCGGCGGCCGTCACCGGCCGCATCCGGGTCCGGGCCAGTTCCGGGTGGGGGTCCTCCAGGTGCAGCGTCGGCGGCAGCACCCCCTCGTGCACCGCCAGCGCGGCCTTGATCAGCCCGGCCATACCGGAGGCCTGCATGGTGTGCCCGAGCGCCGACTTGACCGACCCGAAGCCGATCCCCGGCCCCGCCGCCGCCCCGGGCGGCCCGAACACCCGGGCCAGCGTGTCCAGTTCGGCGGCGTCCCCGACCGGGGTCCCCGTGCCGTGCGCCTCCAGCAGCCCCAGCGCCCCCGGCGCCCGCGGATCCAGCCCGGCCTCCCGCCAGGCCCGCTCCAGCGCCCGTACCTGGCCCGCGACGAGGGGGCTCATCAGGCTCGCCGCCCGGCCGTCCCCGGCCACCCCCGTTCCGCGGACCACCGCGTACACCCGGTCGCCGTCCCGCTGCGCGTCCGCCAGCCGCTTCAGCAGCACCACCCCGGTGCCCTCGGACAGCAGCGTCCCGTCGGCCGCGCGGTCGAACGGCCGGATCCGCTCGCTCGGACTGAGCGCCCGCAGCTGAGTGAACACGCTCCACAGCGTGGCGATGTGGCAGTGGTGCACCGCCCCCGCGACCACCGCGTCGCACCGTCCGGACGCCAGCAGCCCGACCGCCTGGTCCACGGCCAGCAGCGAGGAGGCACAGGCCGCGTCCAGGGTGTAGGCGGGGCCCCGGAAGTCCAGCCGGTTCGCGGTCCGGGCGGCGGTGAAGCTCGGCACCAGACCGATCGAGGCGTCCGGCCGCTCCGGGCCCAGCGCCTCCTGGAAGGCCGACCGCACCTCCGCGATCCGCCGCTCACCCAGCTCGGGCGCCAGCTCCCGCAGGGTCTGCGCCAACTGGTGTGCCGTACGCACCCGTTGGTCCAGCCGGGCCGTGGCCACCCCCATGAACCCGCCGCGCCCCAGCACCACCCCGATCCGCGACCGGTCGGCCGGCAGCCGCTCCTCGCCGCCCGCGTCCGCGATCGCCTCGGCCGTCGCCCGCAGGGCCAGCATCTGGTCCGGCTCGGCCCCCTCCACGGCCGCCGGCATGATCCCGAACCGGGTCGGGTCGAACCCGGCCAGGCCGTCGACGAAGCCGCCGCGCCGGCAGTAGAACCGGTCGCCGGCCGCCGGACCGGAGGCGGCGTCCGGGTCGTAGTACACCTGCGGGTCCCACCGCTCCGGCGGCACCTCGCCGATGCAGTCCGTACCCGCGAGGAGGTTGCGCCGGTACGCCGCCAGATCGCCGGCGCCGGGGAACACCGCGCCCATCCCGACGACCGCCGCGTCGGTCGGACGCGGGCCGCGCCCCAGCCGCTCACTCATCGCCCCGCCCCTCCTGTGAGGCGGCCGCCAGGACCACCTGTACGTCGTCCCCGTGCGCGAGTTCGGCGAGGAACGCGGCGGCCCCGGCCTCCGGCGCGATCAGCGGGATCCCCCGCCGGGCGTACGCCCGCTCCAGCTCCGGGGTGACCATGCCGCCCGCCTCCGCCGCCCAGGGCCCCCAGTCCACGGACAGCACCCGGCCGGGGAAGGACTCCGCCCAGGTGTGCGCGAGCGCGTCGAGGGCGTCGTTGGCGGCGGCGTAGTCGCTCTGGCCCCGGTTGCCGTACACACCGGCGACACTGCCGAACAGGGCCAGGAACCGGGGCGCGGGCCCCTCCCCGTGCTCGGCGGCCGCGGCCGCCAGGTGCCGGGCGCCGGCCACCTTCGTGGTGAACACCTCCGCGAAGTCCGCCGCCCGCTTCTCGCGCAGAAGCCCGTCCCGCAGCACCCCCGCACCGTGCACGATCCCGTCGAGCCGCCCGTGCCGGGCGCGGACGTCCGCCACGACGGCCCGTACGGCCGCCCCGTCCGTGACGTCCGCGCAGTGGTAGCGGACGGAGGCCGCCGCCCCGGCGAGTCCGTCCAGAGCGGCCCGCACCTCCCGCGCGGCGAGGATCCGCGAGGCGGCCGCCTCGATCTCGGCCGGGGTGCGCAGCCCCGAGGCGATCAGCGCGGCCCGCAGCGCCACCCGGTCCCGCGCCTGCCCGAACGCGTCCTCCCCGGGCGGTGGTTCGGGCGTACGGCCGAGCAGCTCGACGTGGCACCCGGTGGCGCGGGCCAGCGCGAGGGCGGTGCGGGCGGTGATCCCGCGGGCCCCGCCGGTGAGCAGCACCACCGCGTCCGGGCCGAGCGGCAGGTCCTGCCCGGACGCCTCCAGTGCGGCGGGCACCGCCCGGCGGGCGAAGCGGGTGCCGTCCGTGGCGTACCCGACGGAGGCGCCACCCCCGTCGGAGGCCCCACAGGCCAGCTCGGCCAGGAGCAGCCGGGCGGTCCGCTCGGGGTCCTCCTTGGGGTGGACCTCCACGGCGCGGACCAGTGTGCCGGGGAACTCCAGCGCCGCGCTGCGGGCGAACCCGTGCAGACCGGCCCCCGCCGTCCCGGGCGCGGGCGCGGTGACCAGCAGCAGCCGCCCCGCCCCGCCGGCCAGGGCCTGCCGCAGCCCCTCGAAGGCCCCGGGCAGCACCGGCTCGGCCCCGGCCCGCAGCGCGGACAGGTCGACGATCCCGTCGAACCCGGCCTCCGCCCCGGCGAGGAGCCGCACCTCGGCACCCAGCTCCCGCAGCGCCCCGCCGAGGGCGGGCGCGAGACCCTGTCCGTCCTCGACGACCCCGATCCGCAGGCCCCGCAGGGCCTCCGGGTCCCCGGCGGCCGCGGCCACCGGCACCGCCTCGACCCGCAGCCGCGCGAGCGGTGCCGGTGCCGGCGCCGCCACGGGCTCCGGCCCCGGGGCAGTGGCGGAGCCGGCGGCCGCGCGGGAGACGATCCAGTCCACGATCCCGCGCAGGGTCTTGATCCGGGACAGCTCCTCGACGGCGGAGCCGGTGGAGCCGCCCGGCTCCTGCGGGAGTCCGATGCGGTCGGCCAGGGCCCCGATGATCTCCACCCGCTTGATGGAGTCGACGGACAGGTCCGCTTCCAGGTCGAGTTCCGGGTCGAGCATGTCCCGGGGGTATCCGGTCCGGGCGTGGACGATCTCCAGGACCGCGTCCATCACCTCCTCGGCCGTACGCGGCGCGGGGGCCTCGGCCACGACGGGCACGGGCACCGGCACCGGCGCAGGAGCGGCGGCGGCGCCGGCGTACGGCTCGCGCGGCCCGGCCCCCGCCGGACCCGCCCCGGGACGCGCGGGGGCCGACGCGTCCAGGTACCCCAGCAGCACGGCCCGCTGTGCCTCGACCAGTTCGCGCGTCCCGCGCAGGTACTCCAGTACCGCCTCCTCGCGGCGGTCCCCGCCCGACGGCGCGGCGTCCGCCCCGGCCGGCAGTGCCACCCGCCGGGCCGGCCGCAGCCCCCCGGCGACCGGCACCCCGTCGGCCGTACGCACCAGGTGCCCGTCCACCAGCCAGCCCGGCCTGCCCGGCGCCCGCTCCGGCAGCCGCCGGGTCCGGCCCCGGAACAGCTCCTCCGGCTCCACCGGAACCCCGGCCGCGGCCAGTTCGGCCAGCGCCGTGACCAGCCGGGTCAGGCCGTGCTCGCCCGGCACGTCCAGCGGGACCACCGTGTGCGGCCGGTCCCCGAGGATCCGGCCGACCAGCCCCGACAGCACCCGCCCGGGCCCGGCCTCCACGAAGGTCCGCACCCCGGCCGCGTACATGGCCTCCACCTGCTCCGTGAACCGGACCGGCTCCGCCACCTGCCGGGCCAGGAGCTCCCGTACGGCATCGGCGCCCGCCGGGTACGGGCCGGCCGTGGTGTTCGACCAGACCGGTACGGCGGCCCCGGCCATCTCCGTGGCGGCCAGCTCGGCGGCCAGCGCCCCGGACGCCCCCGCGACCACCCCGCTGTGGAACGCGCAGGCCACCGGGATCGGCTCCGCCGCCAGTCCCGCCTCCCGCAGGGCGTCCACCGCCGCGGCGACCGCCGCCGTCGGACCCGAGACGACGCACTGCCGGGGCGCGTTGTGGTTCGCCACCACGCACCCGGCGCGTTCGACGGTCTCCCGCACCTCCTCCGGGGCCGCCGGCACCGCCGCCATCGCCCCCGGATCCGCCCCGGCGGCGGCCAGGATCGCCTCGGCGCGCCGCGTGCTCAGCCGCAGCAGGTCCGGCGTGCCGTACACCCCGGCCGCCCACAGCGCGGTGAGCTCCCCGTACGAGTGCCCGGCCACGCAGTCCGGCCGTACGCCGAGCCGCCCGAGCAGCAGGTGCGCCGCCGCCCCCGCCAGCCCCAGGGCCGGCTGGGCCACCCGGGTGTCGGTGACCGCCGCCCGCTGCGCCGCCCGCCCCCCGGCGCCGAAGGCCGCTGGCGGGAACATCGCCGACACCACCGTCCCCGGCGCCCCGTCCAACAGCCCGCGCAGCGCGGGGAACGCCGTGAACAGCTCGCCCAGCATGCCCGGGCGCTGGCTGCCCTGCCCGGGGAACAGGAACGCCAGCAGACCCGGACCGGCCGTCTCCTCCCGTACGTGGACCCCCGCGCCCGGCTCGAACGCCCGGGCCCGCTCCAGCCGGGCGGCCAGCTCGTCCACGTCGGAGGCCACCACCGCGACCCGTACCGGTCCCGGCCCCGACGCGGCGGCCTCCGCCGCCAGGTCCCGCAGGCTCCACGGCCGTCCGGCCGCGTCGTTCTCCTCCAGCCGGGCCGCGAGCCGCGCCATCGCCCGGCCGGCGGCCCGCCGGTCCTCGCCGCGGAAGCAGAACAGTTCGGCCGGCCACTCCTCCAGCCCGTGCCCCGGCTCGGCGGCCCCGGCGTAACCGGCCAGCACGGCGTGGTAGTTGGTGCCGCCGAAGCCGAACGCGCTGACCCCCGCGATCCGCCGCCGCGCCGGCAGGGCCCAGGGGCGGGCCCGCTCGTCGAAGAAGAACGGGCTGGTCCCTTCCTCCCAGGCCGGGTTGGGCGTGTCGATGTGCAGGGTGGGCGGCCGCACGCCCGCGTGCACCGCCCGGGCCGCCTTGATCAGCCCGGCCAGTCCGGCCGCGCACTTGGTGTGCCCGAGCTGCGACTTGACCGAGCCCAGCGCGCATGACCCCGGCACCGCACCGGATGCGGTGAACACCTCGGTCAGCACGGCCAGTTCGGTGCTGTCACCGACCACGGTGCCGGTGCCGTGGGCCTCGACCAGGCCCACCTCGGCCGGGGAGACCCCGGCCCGGGCGTAGGCCCGCTCCAGTGCCCGGCGCTGGCCTTCGGGCCGGGGCGCGGTCAGGCCGAGCGACCGGCCGTCGCTGGCGGCGCCGACCGCCTTGACGACCGCGTACACCCGGTCGCCGTCCCGCTCCGCGTCCGCGAGCCGCTTGAGCACCAGCACGCCCACGCCCTCGCCGAGCGCGATCCCGTCGGCGGCCGAGTCGAAGGGCCGGCAGCGTCCGCCGGGGGACAGGGCGCGGACCGAGGAGAACATCAGGTAGTCGTTGATCCCGTTGTGCAGGTCCGCCCCGCCGCACAGCACCATGTCGCTGTCCCCGTCGCGCAGTTGGCGGCAGGCCAGGTCCAGCGCGGCGAGGGAGGAGGCGCAGGCGGCGTCGACGGTGCAGTTCGCGCCGCCCAGGTCGAGCCGGTTGGCCACCCGCCCCGCGATGACGTTGGCGAGCACCCCGGGGAAGGAGTCCTCGGTCAGCCGCGGCAGCTGCTCGTCCAGGCCTTCGGGGACCGAGCCCAGGTAGCCGGGCAGCAGCGACCGCAGCCCGTAGGCGCCCGCCAGCTCGGTACCGGCCTCCGCCCCGAAGACCACCGAGGTCCGCGAGCGGTCGAACTCCCGCTCCCGGCCGTAGCCGGCGTCCCCGAGCGCCCGCGCCGAGATCTCCAGGGCGAGCAGCTGGACCGGCTCGATCCCGGCCAGCGACGCGGGCGGGATCCCGTGGGCGAGGGCGTCGAAGGGCACCGGGCCGAGGAAGCCGCCCCAGCGGGAGGGGGTGCGCTCGCCCGCGCGGGCCGGGTCGGCGTCGTAGTACAGCGTCGGGTCCCAGCGCTCGGCCGGCACCTCCGTCACGGCGTCCGTGCCGTCCAGGATCCGCGCCCAGTAGCCGGCCAGGTCGGGGGAGCCCGGGTAGGCGCAGGCCATCCCCACGATGGCGACGTCGAGCGGGTCCGGCGCGGCCTCCGCCTCCGCCGGCGGCGAGAGCTCGGCGGCCCGCCGCTCCAGGAACCGGGTCGCCCCCTCGGTCACCTGCGCGTGCAGCGCGGCCACCGTCGTGGCCCCGGAGCGCAGGGTGGCGGCCTGCCCGAGCATGAACAGCCCCTCCGCGTACTGCTGTTCCTCGCCGACCGGCTCGAGGGCGCGCCCGTCGCAGGCGCCCGGGGTACGGCGCAGGCCCTTGCTGGCGATCCGCAGCCGGCCCAGGTTCAGCCGCTCCAGCTCCTCCCACACCTCGCGCTGCGGGGTGCCGTCCCGCTCCAGCCGCCGCCGCGCGGCTTCGAAGGCCTCGGCGTAGGGTGTCGCCGCGCAACGGGTGGCGTGCCCGGGAGCGGTGTGCAGCAGCACGGTGTCCGCGCATTCCACGGCCGTCCGCTGGAACACCGGCTGCACCGCCCCGCAGGCCACGGCCTCCTCGGTGAACAGGTAGGCGGTGCCCATCAGTACGCCGGTCCGCGCGCCCCGTCCGGCCAGCTGAGCGGCGGCCGCCACCACCATGGCGGCGGAGCGCTCGTCGTGGATGCCGCCCGCGAACAGCACGTCCAGGGCCTGTGGTTCGGGGCAGGCCAGCAGCCGCTCGATCTGCTCCTCCCAGAGCGGGAACGAGGCGCGCGGCCCCACGTGCCCGCCGCACTCCATCCCCTCGAACACGAACCGCCGCGCCCCCTCGGCGAGATACCGTTCCAGCAGTCCGGGCGACGGCACGTGCAGGTGCGTCCGGATCCCGGCCGCCTCCAGCGGGGCCGCCTGCGCGGGGGTGCCGCCGGCGATGACCGCCCACGGCGGGCGGGCCCCGGCCACGGCCGCCAGCTGCTCCCGCCGCAGCTCCTCCGGGGCGAAGCCCAGCAGGCCCACGCCCCAGGGGCGGTCCCCGAGCCGTTCGGCGGTCTCGGCCAGGAGCCGGCGTACGTCCGGGCCCTCCATCACCGCGAGCGCGAGGTACGGGACCCCGCCCCCGGCGGCCACCGCCTCCGCGAAGCGGGCCTGATCGCTCACCCGGGTCATCGGCCCCTGCGCGACGGACAGGGCGCGCTCCGGCGGCCGGGCCCGTACGGCGGCCTCCAGGTGCCCGGTGACGGCCGCCCGCACGGCCCGGACCACCCCGCCCGTGGTGCGGTGACGGGCCGCCAGCCGGGCAGCCGAAGCCCCGTCCTGGCCGACGGGCAGCAGCTGCGCCCGCAGGCCGCGGGCGCCCAGCAGGGCGGACACCGGCCCGGCGGGGGGTGCGGGCAGGCCGGGGCGGGTGAACACCCGGTGCCCGTCCAGCAGCCGGGTCTCCGAGCCGTCCATGGCCCGCAGCGCCGCGGCCACTTCGGCGGGCAGCGCCTCCTCTCCCTCGGCGGTCAGGGCGAGTTGTACGTCGAGCACCACCCCGGCGGCGCCGCCCGCCACGGCCGCGGCCGCCGTGTGCGGCCCGATCCCGCCCAGGGCCAGCACGGGCACCCCGGGCCCGGAGCCCGCCAGGAGCTGCTGGAGCAGCACGAAGGTGGTGGCCCCGCCGACCCGGCCCCCTGCCTCGTGGCCCTTGGCGACCAGCGTGGACACCCCGGCGGAGACGGCCGCCGCGGCCTCGGTCCGGCTGGTTGCCTCCGCCCAGACGCGGGGCCGGCCGGGCGCCGCGGCCCAGGCGGCCACCTGCTCCCGGGTGTGGGCGGCCGGGTCGGCGAGCAGCACGGTGTCGACCTCGGGCGGCAGTTCGCCGGGGCCGGTGGGGCACCCCGGGGGGACCCGCACCCCGTACCGGCCGCCGCCGCCTCCCGCGCCGCTCCCGCCCCCCAGCCGGCGGGCCAGTTCGGCGAAGGCGCGCCGTGCGGCGTCCGGGTCCCGGCCGAGGTCGAGCAGGCCGAGGGAGCCGGCGCGTTCGGCCGCGGTCACGATCGCCGGGTTCGGCTCCTCGAACGGACTGACCGCGACGACCAGTTCACGGGCGGCGGCGGACTGCGGGTGCGGGAGGGTCACGAGCGCTCCTCTTCCAGTGCTGTGTGACATGGCGCAGTACAGGGCGGAAGAACGGGGGAGAGCGATGAGGAAAGGGCGGTGCCGGTCGTGCGGGTGGCGCCGGGCGCGGCCCCGGCCGGGCGGCGCGACCGGCTTGAACCATGGTCAAACGCCCGGACGCCGCGATGCATCGTGCGGGGGGCACCGCACACTGTCAACAGCCATACGGAATACGCTGCTTCGCCCCGCCCGGAC
Source organism: Streptomyces sp. NPDC037421 (assembly GCF_055602105.1). NCBI lineage: Bacteria > Bacillati > Actinomycetota > Actinomycetes > Kitasatosporales > Streptomycetaceae > Streptomyces > Streptomyces sp. NPDC037421. The sequence continues at coordinate 96,764 of NZ_JBVJWV010000001.1, read as the reverse complement.
CTCCGGCGCACCCGGCCGCCGCCCCGGCCGGGCCTGCCGCGGGCCCCCGCCCCGCCGCTGGCCTGCGCCTTTCCCGGCCGGGCGGACGGGCCCCGCGCACGGGTCGGCGTAGGGCTTCCGGCCGGGCTCATGCCGCCCCGGCATGTCTTGCCGCCGAGCCGGTATGGAGCCGACCCCGGACCCGGCGGCAGTTGTTCACCCACCGGCCCTTACAGGTCCATGCTCACGCCGTTACCGTCCGCACATGACCCCCACCCTCGCGCAACTCCGCTACCTCGTCGCCGTAGCCGACTGCCGGTCCATCACCGGCGCGGCCGCCTCGGTCTTCGTCGCGCAGTCGGCCCTGTCCCGGGCGGTCCAGGCCATGGAACGCGACCTCGGAGTCGAACTGCTGGCCCGCCGGGGAAGGGGGGTGGACCTCACACCGGAGGGGGCCCGGGTCGTCCGGCTGGCCCGTACCGTGCTCAACGCGGTCGAAGCCATCGACGACATCGGGACCCCGCACGGCAAGGACTCACGGGCCGCGTTCACCCTCGTCACCACCCCCACCCTCGCGCTCGACCTGGCCACCGACCTGATCACCGGCTTCACCGGGCGCCACCCCGGAGTGGACATCCGGCTCCAGAAGCACGACAGCCGCGAAGCCCTCGTCGAGGAACTCACCCGGGGACGGGCCGAACTGGCCCTGGTCGACCTGCCCGTCGACAAGGAACTGTCCACGCACTTCATCCAGGAGCGCGAGGTGGTGCTGATCTCGCCGATCGGCACCCGGCTGCCGCACCCCGTCCCCCTGCGCATGCTCGACGGGCTCCCCATGGTGCTGCCCACCCCCGGAACCGGCCGCCGCACCGAGATGGAGGCCATGTTCAGCTGCATGGGCGTCCGCCCCGTGCCCTCCCTCGAAGTCGACGAACGCCTCGCCTGGGTGACGGGCGTGACCGACGGCCGCGGCTCCCTCATCTGGTACCGGGACGTGGTGGCCAGAGCCTTCGGCAGCAGGGCGGAGATCCGCTCCTTCACCCCGGCGCTGCTTCGCCCGGTGGGCATCGCACACGCCCGCCGCCCGCTGAGCCGGGCGGCCCGCGCGTTCATCGCCCACGCCGGCCACAAGGCACCCGTGCGGGAACCGGAGCGCTGAGCCGTGGGCGCGGCAGGCGCCGTGCCCATGCCGGGGCGGCATTGAACGATGCTCGAACGGGAGGTGTCCGAGGCTGGTGTTGCCCGGCGCCGCCGCCTCACATGGTCCGCATGACCGGACTCCTGACACCCCCGAGGGCCGCCGCCCTCGCGACCGCCGCCCTCGCCACGCTCCTGCCGGCGGTGGCATGGATGGCGGACGCCACCGCCTCCCCGGCGCCGTCCGCCACCCGGGCCGCCGCCCTCGCCCCCGAGAAGAAGTGCACCCTGCCCGGGGGCATGACCGAGATCAGCGGCCTCGCGATGAGCCGCAGGCACCCCGGCGTCTTCTACGCCGTCAACGACAGCGGCAACACCAACCAGGTCTTCGCCATCGACTGCACCGGCGCCACCGGGGTGCTCAAGGCCACCCTCACCGTCTCGGGCGTCGGCAACACCGACTGGGAGGGGCTGGCGATCGGCAAGGACGCCGCGGGCGGCCCGGCCGTCCTGGTCGGCGACATCGGGGACAACTTCGGCAGCCGCGCGGAGATCGCCGTGCACAGCTTCCCCGAGCCGGAGCGGCTCGCCGACGCCACCGTCACCCCGGTGACGTACCGGTTCGCCTACGCCGACGGCAAGCACGACGCCGAATCCCTGCTCACCGACCCGGCCACCGGCCGGATCCTCGTGGCCAGCAAGCTGATCGGTGCCGCCGGCCAGCTCTACCAGGCCCCGCTCCCGCCGGTCACCGGCCAGGTCAACACCCTCACCGCCGTCCGGCCCGGCCCGGTCTTCGCCACGGACGGCGCCTTCTCCCCGACGGGCGCCTCGTACACGCTGCGCAGCGGAGGCCCGCTGGGCGCCAACACGGCCTCGGTCTACGACACATCGGGCACCAGACTCGCGGAGGTGCCCCTCCCGGCCCAGTCCCAGGGCGAGACGGTGACGTACGCGGACTGCGCGCACCTCCTGGTCGGCTCGGAGAACGACCCCCAGATCTGGCAGGTCACCCTCCCCCCGGAAGCCACCCCGGGCTGCGGCACCACCCCCACCCCGACACCCACTCCGACCCCGACGCCCACCCCCACGCCCACTCCGACACCCACCCCGGGGGACCTGAAGCTGGCCAACCCCGGGCCCCGGACGTGCAGGTTCAACCAGCCCTGCACCGTCCAGCTCGCCGCCACGGGCGGAAAGCAGCCCCTCCGCTTCGCCGCCGCCGGCCTGCCCTGGGGCCTGAACCTGGACAGCGCCTCCGGCCGCATCACCGGCAAGCCCTGGAGCACCGGCACGGCCCAGGTCACCGTCACCGCGACCGATTCCGCCGGCGCGAGCGCGGGCACGTCCTTCGCCCTCACCGTCAACTGGTTCTGAGCACGGACTACAGGTACGTCTTCCAGGGCATCGGCCCCTCCCCGTGGTAGTGCCCGTACCCGAGCTCCTCCATCGGGTACGACCGGAACCCGTCCGCCGTCCGGGGATCGCCGGCCAGGAAGGACCGTACGATCCGGTCGGCCTGGCGGGCGGGGTCCTCGTCGGTGACCGCCGTCTTCATGCCGAACTCCTCGGCGTGCCGGTACCCGCCGTCCGGGTCCCGCTCGGCGCGGAAGAAGTAGACCAGCACCTGCCCCGGGTGCTCCGGGCCCGTCCACACGTGGCCGAGCTCGCACGACCAGTGCTCCAGCCACCGCCTCTCGCCGCGCAGCCCGTCGAGCACCAGGCGCGAGACCGTCTGCGCCGGCCACTCCCAGCCGCCGTCCCGGCGGGCGCGCTCCAGCTCGGCGTCGTAGCGGGCAGCGTCGAAGCGGTACTCGGGCAGTTCGGGAACCCCCTCTTCGGCCGTCTTCCAGCTCCACACGACCGTGTCGCCGTCGCGCCGCAGCGTGAGGTACAGCAAGTCGTGGCAACCGCACCACCGCTCGGCGAAATCCACCCGGTGCGGCCTGTCGCCCACCGACAACGGCCCGCCGGGGAGGAGCCAGTCCCTGGGATTGCCGCACCGGACGCCGTAATCCTCGCTTTCGAACGCCTCCTCGATCACGTCCACCCCGTCGATCAGCGGGCGGATCTCAAGGTCCTCGTAGGGGGTCATTGAGGGGTCGTTCCTGACGCAGAGGCGCAGGACGTTTAAGGATTCAAAGGATTCATCGGTCATCGGGCCAGGCTGACCTCCGCCGGCCCCCGGTGTCACTCGGTTTCGCCGGCCCCTCGCGTGCCGTATAGTTGATCTCGACCTCGCCGCCGCGGAACGCGGTGGACGGGACGCGCGTTGGTGGTCCAAGGAAAGACACCCCACTTCCCGTGGGGGAATGCAGGTGCAAGGCCTGCCCAGCGCTCGACCGAAGGCCCCGGTCTCCTCGCGGAGACCGGGGTCTTCCGCTTTCGGCGGGGCCCGGTGCTACGGCTCCTGGAGCACGGAGAAGACGTTGCCGGCCGGGTCCGTGAACCAGGCGATCTGCGGGCCGCCCGACTCGCGGACGATCCCCTTGTCGTCGTGGGTGAACCCGGGGTACCGCTCGAAGCTGACACCGCGGCGGGTCAGTTCCTCGACCGCCGCGTCGATGTCGTCGACCGGGAAGTTCAGCACGGTGAAGCCCGCCGGGGTGTGGTCGGCCTTCGGGTAGACGAGGATCTCGGTGCCGCCCGCGATGTGCAGGGCGAGCATGCCGTTCTGCTCGGTGACCCGCAGGCCGAGGGTCTCGCCGTAGAACTCCCTCGCCTGCTGGAGGTCGTTCACGGCGAATCCGCTGAATGCCTTGGTGTTGGTGAACACGTGCCGTCCTCTCCCGTGCCCCCGGATCAGGGCGCTACGAGTGTTCACCAGCACCGCCCCGGACACCGCCGCGAACCGGCCCGGCGGCCCGGAATACCCCCGATGGGAGCAGGGCCGCTACGGGCGTACCGCCAGGCCGAGCCTGACCGTGTAGTGCTCGCGGAGCCGGCCGTCCGGGAAGAGGGCGAGCAGGCGGGCGCGTTCGGCGGAGAGGAAGGCGTCCGTGCCCGGCTCGCCCACCAGGAAGAGCGAGTGCGTGGACAGCTTGCCCAAGTGGGCCTCGACGGAGATCCGGCGTGACCAGTTCAGCCGCCGGGCGGTGAAGCGGAGGCCGGGCAGCGACCGGGCCGGCTCGTTGACGTACCAGCCGGGGCCGAAGTGCTTCTCGATGCGCGCCTGCTGCCCGGCGATCCACTCCACGTCCGTGTCGGGGTCGTTGGACCAGACGGCCAGCGCGCCCCCGGGCCGCAGGACGCGCAGGGCCTCGGGGCCGGAGAGGGCGGGGTCCGTCCAGTGCCAGGACTGCGCGTAGGTCAGCAGGTCGGTGCCCGCCGTGGCCAGCGGCAGCCGGTCGCCGTCCCCGCGCACCAGCGGGATCCCCGGGTTGCGGCGGCGGAACTCGGCGGCCATGCCCTCCCCGGGTTCCACCGCCACCACCCGGGCCCCGCGGGCGTGCAGGAGCGCGCTCGCGATCCCCGTCCCCGCGCCGACGTCGGCCACGCGGGCGCCGGACAGCGGGAAGCCGGCCAGCTCCTCGACGGCGTCGAAGAGCGCGGCCGGATAGGAGGGCCGGTGTTCGGCGTAGCGCGCCGCCGCGGAACCGAAGGAACGAGCACGGGATCCGGTCGTCATACCGTCCATCATGGACCGCCGGTCAAGAGGCCCCGGGCGGCGCGGCTCAGTCGACCTGGAGCTCGCCCATCCGGCTCCAGCCGGTGGCGCCCTCGATGGTGGTGCTGACGATGTCGGGCGTACGGGTCACCAGCGGGCGCATGGTCTCCAGCGCCTTGGCGAAGTGCTCGGAGGTGACGTGCGCTTCGGCCGCGCCGTCCTGGAACGCCTCGACCAGGACGTAGGTGTCCGGCTCCTCCAGGCTGCGGGACCACTCGAACCACAGGTTGCCCGGTTCGGCGCGGGTGGCGCGGGTGAACTCCGCGACCTTCTCCGGCCACTGGTCCACGTATTCGGGCTTGACGGCGAATTTCACCACAATGAAGATCATTCAGCCATTGTAGGCACGGGCCCGGTGGCGGACGGCCGCCACCCGGTCAGGGCGACTCCTGGAGGTGGGCGGCGATCAGGGCCAGGTCGTTGGCGATGCCCACCACCTCCTCGGGGTCGGCGGTCGCGGTCATCGCGCCCGTGACGCCCGCGTAGAAGGTGTCGAAGCGCCCGCCGCCCTTGTCCAGGTAGCCGGCGATCGTGATGGCGCCCACCGAGAGCCGGTCGTTGAGGAGGTCGCCGCCGACGGCCGCGCCGGTCTTCGCGAACACCTTGCCGCGCGCCGGACAGTCGCGGCAGTTCTCCGCGAGCAGCCCGTCGACCCCGAGGACGGGCAGCGCCTCCCGGAACCGCCGCGCGTCCGGCGTGCCCTGCCAGTACGCCAGCATCCGCACCAGCGCCCGGGGCGTGACCCGGTCGGCGGGGTTGCCGCCCCGGCCGTCCATCAGCGCCACCTGCTCGCGGTCCACGCCCACCCGGTCCAGGAAGCCGGCGAGCACCGGGAAGCCGTCGGCGCACTGGCGGCTGCCGGTGGTGACGGCCAGCAGGCAGACGGCGAGGTTGGCGCCGAGGTTGTGGCTGACCTTCAGGATCAGCTTCGCGTACTGCTCGTACGGGGGTGAGGTGTACGCGGCCACGCGCGGCCGGCCCGCGTAGTCGCGCGGCAGCCGGGCGACCGGATTGGGCCCCGTCGCGGCGGCGGTGACCTCCACCCCGGCCCGGCCGAGCGCCTGGATCAGCGCCGTCCGGCCGAACGCGGCCGGGTCCGTGACCGGGGAGGTGCGCAGCAGCGGCCGGGCGTCCGCGGCGATGGTGCCGGACAGCCGGATGCGGGTGCCGGAGCCGTCGGCCGTCACCGTGATGTCCGTCGGCTTCCCGGCCGCGACGGTCTTCACGGTCGAGGTGACCTCGTACGGGGCGACCTCGGGCCGCCAGTCCAGCCGGGCGTCCGCGCCCGCCCGGTCCCCGGGGGTGGTCAGCAGGTCGATGAGGTTGTCGTTGACGATGAGCGGCGTCGGTACGGGATCGAGCTCCGGGTCGGGGGCGAAGAGCCGGCTGTCGACGACCACGTCGCCCTCGACGCGGGTGATGCCCGCCTCGCGGACCTGCCGGGCGAGCTGGTCGATCCCGGCGAGCGGGTTCTCCGGGGTGAGGGTGGCGCCGGGGAAGTCGTTGGCGTAGGTGTGGTCGAGGTCCGTGTACGCGACCGTCCCGTCGGGCCGGGTCCGGCCGCCGAGGGTGAGGTCGCCCTGGGCGACGAGGTCGAGGTCGCCGGTCAGGGTGGCCCCGGCGCGCTGCCCGACCGCGTAGAGGGGGGTCACGAAGCGGTGGTCCCGGCCGAGGGTCTGCCAGGTGGCGGAGACGGGGAACAGCTTCGCGGTGGAGCCGGGTATGAAGAACTGCCCGGGGAACAGGCTGTGCAGCACCCGGCCGTCACCCGGCCCGGTCTGCAGGAGCCCCCACTGGGCGTGGCGGTACTCGGGTTTGCGCATGATCTCCGTGATGCGGGGGTCGAGACCGCCCTCGGAGGGCGACGGCGCGGGCGACGGCGAGGGGGCCGCGCGGGCGCCCGTCCCCGGGGTGAGGGCCATCAGCAGCAGGGCTGCGCAGCAGCCGGCCACCCGGCGCCGCAGCGCCACGGGCAGGATCGGACTTCCCACGGCGCGCTCCGTTCGTCGCGGCTGCCTTCCGCAGCGGCCCGGGCCCCGTCAACAGCGTGCCACGCCCCCCTGCGGCCCGCATGTCACCCGGTTGCCGTAGCGGACCCGGCCGGCCGGACCGGCCGCGTACCGCCTGCGGGGATGCCCCCTGCTCAGCCGGCCGCCGGCCCGAACCGCCGCTTGTACGCCGACGGGGTGATGCCCGTCCCGCGCCGCATCAGCGCGCGCAGGTTGGCGGCGGTGCCGAGCCCGCTGTGCCGGGCGACCAGTTCCATGCGGGACTCGCCCCGTTCGATCAGCCGGCAGGCCAGGGCGAGCCGTTCCCCCGTGAGCCAGGCCAGCGGCGTCGTTCCCAGCTGCGCCCGGAAGCGGCGGTGCAGCGTCGCCGGGCTGACCGCCGCGCGCGCGGCGAGGGCGGCGACCGTGAGCGGCGAGTCCAGCCGCTCCTGGGCCCAGGCCAGGACGGGCGCCAGGGACTCGTCGGGCAGGTCGGGGACGGGGCGCTCCACGAACTGCCGCTGGCCGCCGTCCCGGTGGGCCGCGAAGACCAGCCGCCGGCTCACGGAGTTGGCGACCTCCGCTCCGTGGTCGCGGCGGACCACGTGCAGCCCGAGATCGAGCGCGGCCGCGCTCCCCGCGGCGGTGAGGATGTCGCCGTCGTCCACGAACAGCACGTCCGGCTCCAGGCGGACGGAGGGGAACCGGGCCCGGAAGGAGTCCGCCCACTGCCAGTGCGCGGTGGCCCGGCGGCCGTCGAGCACTCCGGCCTCGGCCAGTGTGAAGGCGCCGCTGCAGAAGCCGACCAGGCGCGCGCCCCGCGCGTGCGCCCGCCGTACGGCGTCGAGCACGGCCGGGCGGCGGGGCACCTCGGTGTCGGGGCGGTTGGGGACGATGAGGGTGTCCGCCGCATCGGCCGCTTCCAGCCCGGCCACCCCCGTGAGCGTGAAGAACCCGTCGCGCATCAGCGTGCGGGGCACGGGGGAGCAGAGCGTGAAGTCGTAGAGGTCACGGCCGGTCTCCGGCCTGCGCAGGCCGAAGACCTCGGTCGCGCAGCCGAGTTCGAAGGGGTTCGAGTTCTCGTCGACGATCACGACGACCCGGTGCGCGCCGCCCGTCGGGCGCGGTGCGGGCGGGGCGGTGTGCGCGGCGGCGTGCGAGGAAGCAGCGTGCGAGGATTCTTTCGGCATATGCGATTCCTAGCACTCACCCCTGCCGTGCGGAACGGCGCAGCATGAGTCCATGAGCAACCAACCCGTCTCCCTGGCCAAGGCCCTTGCCTCCTTCGACGCCCTGTGGAGCCCCCGCATCGTCACGCGCGTCAACGACTACGACGTCCGCATCGCGAAGGTCGAGGGCGAACACATCTGGCACGCCCACGACGACACCGACGAGTTCTTCCTGGTGCTCGACGGAGAGCTGCACATCTCCCTGCGCGAGTCCGGCGGGGAGCGCACGGTCCTGCTTCCGCGCGGGGCGGCCTTCACCGTTCCCCGGGGCACGGAGCACAAGCCGTCAGCGCCGTCGGGGGCCGCCATCCTCATGTTCGAACCCGCCGGGACACCGACCGTGGGCGACCGCCACGACGAGGTCCCGGACCATGTGGACGCCACGACCGGGCACCCCCTCGACGGCTGAGGCCTGGTGCCCGTGTAAGCGCACGGGAGCGGGAACCCGCCCGTAGGGGCCGTCTTGTGGCCCTGGTCGCGGCTGGCTACAGTCCGGTGTTACACGTGTAACACCGGACTGGACGGCGAGCAGCTTCGCGTGAAAGGGCCGCAATGACGCAATCGCTCCCGGCCGAGCCCGACATGGCCTGGCCGCCCCCTCCCTTCCGGGTGCCCGTGCCGCCCGTGGTCGCCGAGGACGGCCTACGCCGCTTCGACGGGGTCACCTACGCCACCCGGCCGGGCTACCGGCCGCGGCTGCTGGACGTCCTGGTGCCCGCCACCGCGCGGGGCCCCGTCCCGGCCGTGGTCTGGATCCACGGCGGCGGCTGGCTGGAGGGCGACCGGCGCTACCCGCCGCCGACCGTCCCCGCCGGACTGCTGCACGGCACGGTGCTGGCGGCCGGGCTGGCGCTGGTCTCCATCGACTACCGGCACAGCCTCGAAGCCCCCTTCCCGGCGCAGCTGCACGACGTGAAGGCCGCCATCCGCTACGTCCGGAAGTTCGCCGGCGTCTTCGGCGTCGACCCGGACCGGATGGCGGTCTGGGGGGAGTCCGCGGGCGGCCACCTCGCCGCCCTCGCCGGCCTGACCGGCCCGCACACCCCCGGCGCCGCCGCCCTGGAGGGCACCGAGGGCGTCGGCGGCGGCGACACCTCGGTGCGGGCCGTCGTCGACTGGTACGGGGTGTCCGACCTGGTCGCCCTGCGCGGGCACCCCCTGCCGCCGATGCCGCCGGGCGGGGAGTTCCCCGACCCCACCGACGCGCTGCTGGGCGGCACCGAGGAGGAGCGGCCGGCGCTGGCCCGCGCGGCGAGCCCGGTGACGTACGCCGCCGGCGGATCCGGCGCGCCGCCGTTCCTGCTGATCCACGGCACGCGGGACGGCCTGGTCCCCTACGGCCAGAGCGAGGCGCTCGACGCGGCGCTGCGCGCGGCCGGCGGGGAATGCGTACTGGAGCCGGTGGAGGGCGCCGACCACATCTTCCTCGGCATCCCGGACGTCGCCCCGATCGTGACCCGCAGCGTGGCCTTCCTCGCCCGCCACCTGGGCGCCTGAGCCGCGCCCCTGAGCGAGAGGCCTGTTCCCGCGTGCCGTAGCCCGGCCGCCGCCTCAGGAGGACTGGCGGTGCACCAGGACCGGTTCGATGCCCGGGACCGGCGGTGCCGTGCCCTGCGCGACCAGCGCGTGCAGGGCGTCCGCCACGGAAGCGGCGGAGGGCAGCTCCAGCGCGACGCTGGTGAGCGCGGGCCGCTGGAGCGCCGACAGCACCAGGTCGTCACAGCCCACCACGGCCACCTCGTCCGGTACGGAGATCCCCTCGGCCATCAGCGCGTGGATCAGCAGGGCGGCGTACTCGTCGTTGTACGCGAAGACGCCGTCCAGGCCGAGCTCCCTCCACCGGCGGGCCAGCGCCGTCGCGGACTCCCGGGTGTAGGCCAGCTCGACGGGCGTGACGGTCACCGGGTGCCGCGCGGCGACCTGTTCGGCGCCGGCCAGCCGCGGCCGGGCGAGGGTGCCGAGGCCGCGCTCGCGCGGGATGACCACGCCGATCCGGGTCCGGCCCCGGGCGATGAGGTGCTCGGTCGCGGTCGCGCCGACGGAGGTGTGGTCGAAGGCGATGGTGTGGACCCCGTCCACCGGGTGCGAGGCGAAGGCGAGCATCCCGCGCACCCCGGCGCGGCGCAGCACCTCGGCCGTCCGCGCGGTGAGGCGGTCGCCGTCGAGGGAGAGCACCGCGGCCGGCCGCAACTCGGCCCAGGCGCGGGCGGCTTCGAGCGGACCTTCGAAACGGCCGGCGTGCATGACGGTGGTGTAGCCGTGCCGCTCCAGCTCGCTGACCAGATCGTCCACCCACTCGCTCACCAGGCGCCCGACCGCCGAGACGGAGGCGGGCATCAGGACCAGGTTGCTGCGGCCCGCGCGCAGGGACCGGGCGGCCGCGTTCGGCACGTAGCCGAGCTGCGCGGCGGCGGCCAGCACCCGCGCCCGGGTGCCCTCGCTGACCCGGTGGCCCTGGGTGTCGTTGAGCACGAAGGAGACCGTGGCGCGTGACACCCCGGCCAGCCGGGCGACGTCCGCGCTGGTGGCCGACGCGGGAGCCGATGCCTCTGTGGCCATGGCGCGCTTCATCGCTCTCTGTAGCCCGGTGCTGCCCTCCCGTTCAGGTTACACGCGTCAAGGCCGAAAGCCCGGGACGCCCGGACCGCCGCGGGCCTGCGCCCGGAGTTCCTGCACGCGCACGAGCACGGCCGCGGCCGCTTCCGCCTCCCGGCCGGGCCGTACGTCCCGCACGTCTGCGCGCTCCGCGCGGTGAAGGTGCGGTAGCGGAGCTTCCTGTTTCGTGGGCTATAGTTGATCTCGAGCTCGCCGCCGTAAGACACGGTGACGGGACCGGCGTTGGTGGTCCAAGGAAAGACACCCCACTTCCCGTGGGGGAATGCAGGTGCAAGGCCTGCCCAGCGCTCGATCAAGGCCCCGGCCTCCTCGCGGAGACCGGGGCCTTCTTGCTGCCCCCGCCCGGCCTTCATCCGTTCCGCTTATGCCCGTCGGCCGGGATGCCCAGGGAGCGGACGAGGTCGTCCAGTTCCGCGCGGAAGAGCTTGTCCGGGCTGGGGGTCTGGGTGCGCAGGTGCCCGTAGACCTCCAGGGTCACCAGGCCGTGCAGCCGGCCCCAGAGGCGCATGGCCAGGGCCACGGCGGCCGGGGGCAGGCCGGGGAACGCCGGGCGGACCTTGTCGAGGAGCGGGGCCTCGAAATCGGACCACTGGAAGTCGCCGCCCGAGTGCAGGGGTTCGGCGTACGGCCAGGCGGCGGCCGCGAGGGCGGTGAGTCCGAGGCAGACGCGGCGGGCGGCGTCGGGGGCGGCACCGTTCGGCGGGGCCTGGTAGCCGGGCACGGGGTCGCCGTACACGAGGCGGAAGCCCTCGGGGCTGGCCAGGGCCCAGTTCCGCAAGGCGTGTGCCCAGGCCCGGATCCGGGCGGCCGGGTCCGCGGCGGGGGCCGCGTCCCAGGCGGCGTCCACGGCATCGGCCAGCGACGTGTACACATCGCTGATCAGCGTGGTCACCAGGTCGTCGCGCGTGGCGAAGTAGCCGTAGATGGCGTTGGCGGTCATGCCCATCTCGCGCGCGATGGCGCGCAGGGTGATCGCGTCGGGCCCGCCCGAGGCCATCAACTCCAGTGCGACCTTCTTGATTTCGGCCGTCGTCTCGGCCCGCAGCCGCTCGCGGCGCCCCTTGGTGCTTCCCACGACGGCCACTCTACAGAGTCACTTTCCCGAGTGCCGTATCTTTACTTCACGCCGTATAGTTTTTGCACGGTGTGCATCCATGAGGCGATCGCGCCTCGTCGACGACTGACACAGGGGAGAGCCATGCAGATCGGAGTCATCGGGGCCACGGGCGGGATCGGCAGCCGCGTCGTCACCGAAGCCCTCGGCCGGGGGCACCACGTCACCGCGTTCAGTAGGGACGTCACAGGGATCCGGGAGGACCGGGAGAACGTCACCTGGAAGAACGTCGACGTCCTCGACGCCGGCAGCATCGCCGCCGTCCTGCCCGGACTGGACGTGCTGATCAGCGGGTTCCAGCCCGGCAACGCCGCCAGGGACTTCACGGACACCGTGCGGCGGTCGATAGCCGATCCCACCGTGTACGCCACCGCCGCCAGGGCGCTGCTGAAGGCGCTGGAGAGCCACCCCCGGACCCGGCTGATCGTGATCGGCGGCGCCGGCAGCCTGGAGGTCGAACCGGGCCTGGTCATGGCGGACTCCGAGGAACACCTGTTCAACACCCTGGACCCGCTCGGGCTGCCGAGGGAGTACGCGGCCGCCGTGCGCGGCGCCCGGGACGCCCTGGACGTGCTGCGCACCTCCAACCGGCTCTGGACCTACCTCAGTCCGGCCATGGACATCGCGCCCGGGGAGCGCACGGGCCGCTTCCGGACCGGCGGCGACCAGCCGGTCCTCGACGCGGACGGCCGCAGCAGGATCTCCATGGAGGACGCGGCCGTGGCGCTCGTCGACGAGGCGGAGCTGCCCCGCTTCGTCCAGCGCCGCTTCACGATCGGCTACTGACGCGGGGTGGCCGCCGGACCGGGGCCGGCCGCCGGACGGGCGGGGCGGCCCTGGAAGAATGCGGCCCGTGAACAAGCGCCCTTCCGACGACCTGCCCGCCGCCTTCGCCCGCCTCGGCGGTGAGGAGGACCAGCAGGTCTGGAGCGAGCTGTGGGACGACCTGTGCCACCAGGGCTGCGTCTACGAGGACAGCTTCCAGGCCCTTCCGTTCCTGGCGGCGACGGCCAACGGCCGGGCGCCCGGGGAACCGCGGGACGCCGTCCTGATGGCCGGCCTCATCGCCTCGGCGGCGGACGAGGAGCACGGCGCGCGGTACGGGGAGGAGATCGCCGCCCTCCTTCCCGTGGCGCGGCGCCTGCTCGGCGCGGCGACGGACGACCCGGTGTCCTTCGTCGGACTCCTCCAGTGCGTCCTTGCCTTCGAGGGCGAGCGGGTGTGGAGCGCCGGGCGGCTGGACGGTCTCTTCATCGGGGAGTACGAGATCGACTGCCCCTCGTGTGCGTCCGGCCTCTTCATCGCGTTCGGCGAGTACGGCACCTTCGCCTCGGCGGGTGACTACGTGACCGGGGACCCGGCCAGGACCGGGCTGCTGCCCGCCGACCCGGCCGCCCTCGCCCCGCTGCCCGCCCGCCTGCACCGCACGGCGGCCGGGGCCGGTCACGAGGCGGTCGCGCGCGGGCTCACGTACCTCTTCGGCCGGGCGGTCTGCGCGGACTGCGAAGCCGAGTTCGCGGTCTCGGAGCAGGTCGAGGCGCAGCACTGACGGGCCGGGCAGGGCCGTCCCGTGATCCCCGGCGGGCGCACGACGGCGGCCACGGCGCCTCGCCGCGTTGCCGGAACGCCCGGACACGTCCAGTAGGAGGACGCTCCTCCGCCTCGCGGTGCACCGCATCTGACGCCGCGCGCTGATCCGCCGGGGATTGCGGGACGGCCCTTGGGCCCGGCCGATGGAGGAGTACCTCCGGATGCGGCTCCGGGAGGCGTTCGCCACAATGACCGTGAAGCACGGCACTCCACCGGGCCCTGCGCCCGGCCCGGCCGTGCGGCGGACCGCCGACGAGACGATCGCGGGGCTGGAGATGGCGGAAGCGACCCGGCCGGCGGGCCGCGACCGGCGCCACGCCCTGCTGCCCCCGGTCGTCGCGTGGCTGATCGCGAACCTCCTCACCTGGGCCGTCGCCAAGGCCTCCGTCGCCGGCGACGGCTCCCCGGTGGAGTACTGGTCCACCGGCGGCCGGAGCCGCTGGGATTCCGCCCACTACCTGTCCATCGCCGAAACCGGCTACGAGATGTTCCGGTGCCGGGAGCGCTATCCGGACTTCCGCGACGTCATCTGCGGGAACGTCGCCTGGTTCCCCGGCTACCCCATGTCGGTCCGGGCGGTCTCCGCCACCGGGCTCTCCTACGAGCTGTCCGCCGCCGCCGTCACCGAGATCTGCCTGCTGGGCATGTTCGCGCTGCTGTGGTGGCTGCTCGGCGCCCGGCTCACCCGGGCCACCGGCCTCGCCCTCGCCGTAGGTACGGTGTTCCCGGGCGGCGTCTACTTCCACGCCCTGTTCCCGGTCTCCACCGCCACCCTGGCCCTGCTGGTCTGCGTCGCCGGGGTGAAGCGCGGCTCGTGGGCGGTCGCCGCCGCCGGCGGCTTCGCGGCGGCCGCCTGCCATCCCGTCGGGGCCGTCGCCGTCGGCATGCTGCTCCTGAGCGCCCTCTTCGCGTGGCGCGGGAACACGTGGCCGGTCCGGTGCGCGAAGGCAGGCGCGGCGGCGGCCCTTTCCGGCTGCGGCGTGCTCTGGGCCAAGTGGCTGATGTGGCAGGCGACCGGCCATTGGGACGCGTACGAGACCATCCAGGAATCCAGCTACGGACAAGGCGGCGTGCACCAGCCGTTCGAGGAGATGGCCAGGGCCTACCGGTTCCCGTTCAAGGACTGGTACATGCCCGGGGGACACCTGCCCTGGCTGGTGGAACACGGGCTTGACGCGCACCGGACGCAGCTCTGGCTCGACACCGCCTTCGTGCTCCTCGTACTGGCCACGGCCGTCGCCCTGCTCGTCCGCGACCGCGACCGAGGGCTCGACGCCGGGGAGTGGGCCGCGGCCGTCCTGACGCCTGCGGTCTTCCTCGTGCCGTTCCTCGCCGGCGCGGAGATGTCCTGGTACCGCAATCACGCGCAGATGTTCGTCGGGCTCGTCCTGGTCGCGCGCATGCCGCGATGGGTCCAGGTGCCGCTGCTGGCCTGCTGCACGGCCCAGTACGCCCTGCTCGGGGCGATGTTCTTCTCCGGAGTGCTTGTCTGACCGGCCCGGCCTACCGCTGTTCCCCGTCCGTGTCCCGGGCCACGAAGTAGGCGGGCCGGGCCTGCACGGCCGTGTAGATGCGGGCCACGTACTCGCCGAGCATCCCCACGCAGAAGAGCTGGACGGCGCCGAAGAAGAGGACCGTGGTGATCAGGGAGGTCCAGCCGGGCAGGGTGTTCCCCGTGGCGTGGGCGACGAGGGTCCAGACGAGGAACCCGAGGCACACCGCGAGGCTGCCGGCGCCGATCGCCGTGGCCAGGCGCAGGGGGACCGCCGAGAAGCTGGTGACGCTGTCCAGGGCCAGCAGGACCATCTTGTGCAAGGGGTACTTGGTGGTGCCCGCCACCCGCTCCCCGCGCTGGTAGGTGATCCGGCCGCCGGGGAAGCCCAGCCACGGAATGAGCAGGCGGTGGATCTGCTGCTGCTCGGGCAGGGACTTGAGGGTCTCCACCACCTGGCGGGACAGCAGCCGGAAGTCGCCGGCCTGGGCGGGTACGTAGGAGCCCGCCAGACGGCGCATCAGCCAGTAGTAGCCGGCCGCCGTCCGGCGTTTGAAGCCGGAGTCGGTGGAGCGGTCCGTCCGGATGCCGTACACGACGTCCAGCCCGTCCGCCCGGGCCAGGTCCAGCATGTCCGGGATGACCTCCGGCGGGTCCTGGAGGTCCGCGTCCATGCTGATCACATAGGCGCCGCGGGCACGGTGAAGTCCGGCCGTCAGGGCCGCCTGGTGGCCGCTGTTGCGCCGGAGGGTCACGACGCGGAGCTCGGGCCAGGCGCTGCGCAGGTCCTCCAGCACGCGGGGCGTCCTGTCGGTCGAACCGTCGTCGACGGCGAGGACCTCGTACGGTTCCTCGCGCCCGTCCAGGACGGGCCGCAGCCGCGCCGCCAGAACGGGCAGGGACTCCTCCTCGTTGAAGACGGGAACCACGATCGACAGGAAGACCGGTCCGCCGGGTGGGTCGCACACAGCACTCATGATGCGGGAGCCGGCCGGACCCGGCATGCGGAGCCGCCGCGGCCGTCAGCCCGGCGGGGGACCCCCGGACCGTGTCTTGCGGATCAGGCCCGGCCGGTCACCACCAGGTTGCCGTCCGCCGTACGCCGGGCGAGGGCGCCGGTGCGGAACCATCCGTCGGGGGTGTAGGAGCGGGCGTCGTCCACGGGAGCCCGGTAGTGGCCCCGCGGGGTGTACGGGCCACGCGCCAGGAGCTCGCCGGGCTCCCCGTCCGGCACGTTCCGGCCGTCGGCGCCGACGAGGCGGACCTCGTCGTCGGGCGAGAGCGGGCGGCCCTGCGTGGTGAGCACGGTCTCGTCCGGATCGGAGGGCCGGGTGAGAACGACCGGCCCCTCGGCCAGGGCGAAGACCTGCTGCGCACGCGCTCCCAGCTCGGTTCCGAGCCGCTCGGCGGCCGCCCGGGGCAGGGGCGCGCCGCCGGTCTGCACCAGACGCAGACTGCTCACGTCGGCCCGGACCGAGGGCAGCGCGTCGAGCCAGGCCGCGGCGGCGTCGGCCGGCAGCGAGGTGACGGTGACCCGCTCCCGCTCGACGAGCGGCAGGCACTCGGCGGGATCCGGCCCGTCGGCCAGGACCACGGTCCCGCCGGCGGTGAACGTGCCGATGACGCCGGGGCAGCCGAGGGCGAAGACGGACGCGGCGGGCAGCGCGGCGAGGTACACGTCGTCCTCGGTGAGCGACACCAGCTCGGCGGCGGCCCGCGCCTGGTAGGCGTAGTCGTTGTGGGTGCGCGGAGCGAGCACCGGCGCACCGGTGCCGCCGTCTCCGTCGCCGAGCAGCAGGAACGCCACCTGCCCGGCGTCCGGCGGGAGCGCCGGCTCGGGTGCGGCGTCGATGGAACCCAGCGGAGCGTACTGGCAGTTCGACGGGTCGGTCGTCATACCGCCGTACGGGGACTCGGTGCCCGGCGCCTCATAGGTGAACACCCGCCGCAGGAAGGGCCAGCGGGCGGCGATGTCCGCGGCCATCGCGGTGTGGTCGAAGCCCCGGTAGGCCGCCGGGCCGACGTATCCGACGGCCTGGGTGACCCGGACGAGCTCCGGCACCTCGGACGCGGGGTACGAGACCGGGCACAGGACGGGGACCACACCGGCGCGCATCAGCGCGAACACGCTGACGGCGAACTCCGGCACGTTCGGCAGCTGGACGACGACCCGCATCCCGGGCCGCAGGCCGCGCAGCCGGAACCCGGCGGCCATGCGGTCCACGCGCCGGTTCAGGTTCGCGTACGTGACGCGGGTCCCGCCGTGCACGAGCGCGGTCCGCGGCCCGTACTGCAGGGCCCACCCGCGCAGCAGGTTGTCCAGCGTGGTGCCGCCCCAGTGGCCCGCGGCCCAGTACCGGTCGACGAACTCCTCCGGCCAGGGGGTGCAGCCGTCGAGCATGGATGCCATTGGATTCCTTCCGTGCCGGCTTCCGGACCGGAAGCCGTGCGGGTCGTGTCTCGCGGTGACGGGCCCTGATCTCGGCATTCCAGTCCGTCAACACCCCTGTGCGCAATGCGCCTTCCCGACCATCGGCGCCGGACCCCGTCAGCGGAAGGTCCAAAACGTCACGGCCCGGCCGGAAGGCCGGGCCGTGACGCGGTGGCCACCCCCTAAGCGTCGGCCACCGCGTGGAGCGGGGTGAGCGACGCGGCCCGGCGGGCGGGGAGGACGGCCGCAGACACGCCGACGGCGAGGGAGAGGAGGACGACCAGGGCGAGGGTGCCCCAGGGGAGCGAGAAGGAGTACTGCGGGATGGCTCCGTTGGCCAGACCGCTGACCTTCCAGGCCCCGAACAGGCCGCCCGCGAGCCCGAGCAGGGTGCCGTACGCGGCGACCGTGAGGGATTCGAGGCGGATCATGCGGCGGACGCCGGTGCGGTCCATGCCGATGGCGCGCAGGACGCCGATCTCGCGGGTGCGTTCGGCGACCGACATGGCGAGCGTGTTGACCATGCCGAGCGCGGAGATGACCACGCCGATGGCGAGCAGCCCGAACACCATGGTGATCAGGTCGCCGGCGACCCCCGCCTGCTCCCGCACCAGCTGCGCACGGCTCTGGACCTTCAGCAGCGGGCTGTTGTCGACGGCCGCGCGCAGCTGCCCGCCGAGGCCGGCGGAGCCGGCCACGAGGACCCGCTGGACGGAGTCGCGCAGGTAGCCGTGCTGCTGGACCTCGCCGCGGTCGGCGAGCACGTCCTGCGCGGTGGGGTTGTCCTGGTAGACGCCGACGACGGTGTAGGGCCGGTCGCGGTCTTCCCCGGCACCGGGGCCGATGGCCGCCCGGACCTGGTCGCCGGTGCCGATCCGGTTGTCGCGGGCGAAGCCGGCGGAGACCGCGATCCGGCCCGGCCCGATGTCCTTGGCGGAGCCGCTGGTGAAGCGGAGCTTCATGACGGCTTCCACGCTCTTCGGGTCGACGCCCGAGACCTGCCCCGCCTTGGCGCCGACGGAGATGGTGGAGTCCGCGACGGCGGAGGCGGCCCGGACGCCGGGGACGGCGGCGATCCGCCGGACGGCGGCCGCGTCGATGGCGGTGGTGGTGTTGCGCGTGCCGATGACGTGGTCGGCGCTCAGGCCGGCGGCCGCCTGGGAGTCCAGGGCCCGGCTGGAGGAGTGCTCGATGACGGCGAGCCCGGTCACCAGCGCCGTGCTGATCATCAGGGCGACGGCGGTGGCGGCGGTACGCCGCGGGTCGCGCAGGGCGTTGTCCCTGGCGAGGCCGCCCGCCACGCCGAACCGGCCGGTGACCCGGCCGATGAGCCGGACCACCGGGCCCGCCAGCAGCGGCGCCAGCACGATCAGACCGGTCACGAGGACGCCGCAGCCGAACATCGCGGTCCGCAGGTTCTCGTCCGAGGCGTCCTTCGCGCCGCCCAGGGAGAGCAGCAGACCAGCGCCCAGCAGGACCACGGCCGCGCCGATCGCGCCCCGGATCCGGGACAGCGTCGCGGAAGGCGGCTGCTCCGCGGTGCGCATCGCCTCGACGGGGGCGATCCGGGCGGCGCGGCGGGACGGCAGCCAGGCGGCGAGGACCGTGACGCCGACACCCACGACGAGCGAGGCGGCTACGGGGGCCGGGCCGATCACCAACGGGCCGCTGGGCAGCAGGTCTTCCCCCGTGCCGAGCAGGCCGGGCAGCGCGGTGGCGACGCCGAGGCCCAGACCGAACCCGATCGCGGAGGCGACCAGCCCCACCAGGGCCGCCTCCACGAGCACGGACCGGACCACCTGGCGCCGGGTGGCGCCGATCGCGCGGAGCAGTGCGATCTCCCGCGTCCGCCGCGTGATGAGCATGGTGAAGGTGTTGATGATGAGGAACGAGCCGATGAAGAGCGACACCACGGCGAAGACCAGGGGCAGCCGGGAGTAGCTGCGGGTCTTGGTGCCGATGAAGACGGACTGCTGACTGGCCTTGGCGGTCGCGGTGGTGGCTTCCGCCCGGTCGGCGGGCAGCAGCGCGCCGACCCGCCGGGCCAGGTCGGACTGGTCGGTGCCGGGCTCGGCCGACAGGTCGATCCCGGTGTAGCGGCCGGGCGCGGCGAAGAGCTCCTGGGCGGTGGCCCTGTCGAACACCGCGAGGGTGCCGCCGGACGTGACCCGGGTGTCGCCGGTGGACACGATGCCCACCAGCCGCAGCTTCAGCACGGGGCCGTCGGAGGCCAGGCTGACGGTGTCGCCGAGGGAGTACCCGCCGGCCTTGGCGGTGCCCCGGTCCAGGGCCACTTCGCCGCCGTCGCGCGGGGCGCGGCCGGCCGTCAGAGGGTAGCGGGCGTCCTTGCCGCCGGGTCCGGGTACGTAGCCGGCGGCGAGCTTGCCCATCGCGTTGTCGGCCCGCATCGGCGAGCCGTCCTTCGCGGCCAGGGTCACCGACCCGTCGACGGCCGGACGGGCCGCGGCGACCCCGGGTACGGCGGCCAGCCTGGCCACGAGCGCGTCGTCGAGGACGCTCGCGCGTTCGCCGGAGGGGGCGCCGACAGGGTACTTGGGGTCGACCGTGACCGCGATGCCCGCGTAGTCGCGCGCCATGGAGGCGCGGTAGGCGGCCGTGGTGGAGTCGGCGAAGACGAGCGACCCGGAGATGAAGGCGACCCCGAGACAGACCGCGAGGACGGTCATGATCAGGCGCGCCTTGTGGGCGAGGACGTTGCGCAGGGCTGTTCGGAGCATGTCGGTCTTTCGGAAGGCTCGGCGGGCGGGACGGGGTGGGGGAGGAGCGCCGTCAGCGGGCGCGGCCCTGGGCTTCGAAGGCGAGCATCCGGTCCAGCACGGCGCCGGCGGTCGGCTCGCGCAGCTCGTCCACGAGGCGGCCGTCGGCGAGGAACACCACCCGGTCGGCATGGGCGGCGGCGACGGGATCGTGGGTGACCATCACCACCGTCTGTCCCAGCTCCCGGACCGAGTCGCGCAGGAAACCGAGTACCTCCGCGCCGGAACGGGAGTCGAGGTTGCCGGTCGGCTCGTCGGCGAACACGATCTCCGGACGCGAGACCAGCGCGCGGGCCACGGCGACGCGCTGCTGCTGGCCCCCGGACAGCTCGGCCGGCCGGTGCGCGAGCCGGCCGGCGAGCCCGACGGTGGAGACGACGGTGTCCGTCCACGCGGCGTCGGGCTGCCGCCCGGCGAGCCTCAGCGGCAGGGTGATGTTCTCCAGCGCCGTGAGGGTGGGCAGCAGGTTGAAGCCCTGGAAGACGAAGCCGACCTTCTCCCGGCGCAGCCGCGTCAGCTGCCGGTCGTTCAGGTCCGACAGCTCCACCCCGCCGATCCGCGCCGAACCGGACGTCACCGGGTCCAGACCGGCCATGCAGTGCATCAGCGTGGACTTGCCGGAGCCGGACGGCCCCATGACCGCCGTGAACCGGCCCCGCGCGAACTCCACCGACACCGCGTCCAGCGCGGTGACCCGCGTCCCGCCCTTCCCGTACGTCTTGGTCAGCCCCGTCGCGCGGGCCGCCGGCTCGACGGGGGCCGGGGGCGAGGAGGGCGCGGGGGACGAGGGAAACGCGTGCGACATGGATGCTCCGCCTGAAGTGCGACGGCCCGCGAAGCATGCCGCGAGCCGGGGGGACACATCCATCCTCACCGCCCTGACCTGCGCGGACATCGGCCTCAAGGTGCGAGTCGGCCTCTGCCGAAAGAGCGGCCCGGCCCGGCTCCCCTCTGCCGGAGGACAGAGGCCGAAGCCGCCGCTCTCCGCCCCTGGGCAGAGCCGGGTCTCAGGAGGCCAGCCCGGTCCGGTGCGCCAGCAGCGCCGCCTGGACCCGGCTCGTCGAACCGGTCTTGTCCAGGATCGCCCCCACATGGGTCTTCACCGTGCCGGTCCCGATGCCGAGCCGCGCCGCGATCTCCTGGTTCGACAGCCCCGCGCCGAGCGCCGCGAGGACGTCCCGCTCGCGGCCCGTCAGCCGGGCGATCCGCTCGTCCGCGGCCGCGCCTCCCGCTCCGGCCGGCTCCCCGGCTCCCAGCATCCGGGAGATCACCGCCCCGGTGACGCCCGGGGAGAGCACGGCGTCGCCCGCCGCGGCGGCCCGTACCGCGCTGATCAGCTCCTGTGGGCCCTCGTCCTTCAGCAGGAACCCGGCGGCGCCCTCCCGCAGCGCCCGGACGACGTTGTCGTCGTCGCCGAAGGTCGTCAGCATCACCACGCGCGGCGCCGGATCGAGCGCGAGCAGCGGCGCGATCGCCGCCAGTCCGTCGCACACCGGCATGCGGATGTCGACCAGCGCGACGTCCGGGTGGTGGACGGCGGCCAGCTCGACGGCCTGCCGCCCGTCCGCCGCCTCCGCGACGACCTCGATCCCTTCGGCATGCCGCAGGATCAGGCGTACGCCGTGCCGGATCATCGTCTCGTCGTCGGCGAGCAGGACACGGATCGGCCCATCGGGCTCGGTCACGGGGTCTCCCAGGGTGAGGCGTCCCGAACCGACGGGACGGTGAAACGGTCGATGGCGATCAGACGCTGTCCGGCGTCGAAGCAGTAGCGGGCCACCAGCAGGCCGCCCGGACGGATCTCGGTCGCGCCGTTGAACGGGTACGCGCAGCCGGCCGCACCGGCGGGGCGCGGCGGCTCGTGCCCCGTGGCCGCGGCCCGGACCGCCTTGTTGTCCACGACGCCGAGTCCCACCACGTCGCCGTACGTCATCCCGATCCGCGGCAGCGGGCGCGGCCCGGCGTCCGGCCGGGGCGCGCTGCCGTACACGAAGGCGGTCGCCAGGGCCATCAGCACGCACAGCGCCCCCAGACCCAGGGCGAGCGTCAGCGCGTTCGCGGCCCCGCCCTCGGCGCCGCCGCCTTCCGCACCGGAAGCGCTCTGCGCCACCCGCGGCCCGGCGGTGTGCGGGACGACGGCGTCACCGGGCTCCGCCGGCAGGGCCGCGTCCACCAGGAACCCGCCGGACGGCAGCGGCGCGGCGTCGAAGGCCCCGCCGAGCAGCTCCACGCGCTCCCGGAGCCCCGTGAGCCCGCGCCCGGTACCCAGGCTGCCGGCCGGGACCGGCGGCCCGGACGGCGCGCCGTTGCGCACGGTGATCCGCACGGCCGCCCCGTCGTGCGCGACGCCCACGGTGACGTGCGCGGAGGGGGCGTACCGGTGGACGTTGGTCAGGGCCTCGCGCACCACCCGGTGCGCCGCCCTGCGCACCGCCGCCGGGCGGCCGTCCAGGTCCGGTCCCGTCCAGTCGAGCCGTACGGCGACCCCGCCGCCCCGGGACTCCGCGACCAGTGCCTCGATGTCGGCGCGGGTGCCCGTCGCGTCCGTGAGGACGCCGGGTCCGGCGTCCCGGCCCAGCGGCCCGAGCACACCGAGGACCTGCCGCAGCTCGCGCATCGCGTCGCGGGTCGTCCGGCGTACCAGGACGGCCTCCTCGCGCAGCTCCGGAGCGGCCCGGCCGAGGGCCAGCTCCAGCCCGCCCGCGTGCAGCGAGATCAGGCTGAGCCGGTGCCCGAGCAGGTCGTGCATCTCGGCGGCGATACGGGAGCGCTCGTGGGTGCGGGCCTCGCTGTCGGCCGCCAGGCGCGCCCGCTCCGCCGCGTCCCCGCGTTCGCGCAGGGCCCGGACCAGACGCCGCTGCTGCCCCTGCGCCGTACCCACCAGACCCGGGACGATCACCGCCGTCGGGGCCAGGGCGAGCCCGAGCGCCAGACCGTACGGCACGCGCCCCGGACCCACCACGGGCGCGGCCGCCGTCGCGGCCGCCACCAGCAGGACCGCCGCCGCGGCCAGCAGCCGGGCACGCTGCCGCGCCCGGACCGTCCGCCGCGCCAGCCCGTACGCGGCCACCGCCGCGAGCGGACCGGCGCCGCTCGCCAGCCCGGTCAGCACGGCCAGCGCGAGCAGTACCGCCCCGGGGAACCGGCCGCGCAGCGGGAAGAGCAGGGCACCGGCGGCGATCACCAGCACCTGGAACGACGGGTGGCGCGCGAGCCCGACCCCCGCGACGGCCGCGAACACGCCCAGGCCCAGCAGGGTCACCCCGGCGGTCCCGGCCGCCGTGCGCGCGCGCCCGGAAGGCAGGGCCCCGCGCGGCAGGCCGGGGGCAGGACGAGGGATCAGGGGAGTGCGCACCACGCTGACCAGTATTGATGCCGGAGGCGGCAGCGGCATGAGCCTCGCGGGGGATCCGGTCCTCTGCCGAAAGACAGAGACGGCAGGGGGCCGGGTCAGGCGGTCCGGCGGGCCCCGGCCGACGGCACGGCGTCCAGCACCGCCGGGCGCGCGAACCCGGCCGCCGCGAAGGCGTCCGCCACGGCCCGGCCCACCGACCCGGCCAGCCCGGCCGGGACCAGGGCGATCACGCAGCCGCCGAACCCGCCGCCGGTCATCCGGGCACCCAGCGCACCCGCGGCGACGGCGGCGTCCACCGCGAGGTCGGTCTCGGGGCAGGAGACCCGGTAGTCGTCCCGCAGGGAGGCGTGCCCGGCGGTCAGCAGCGGGCCCAGGGCCTCCGGCTCGCCGGCCGTCAGCCGCTCGACGGCCCGGCCGACCCGGGCGTTCTCGGTGACCACGTGCCGTACCAGCGGGACGAGCTCGCCGGGGAGCTCCGCCAGCGCCCCCGCCAGCCCCTCCTCGGCCAGGTCCCGCAGGGCGGGCAGCCCCAGCAGCTCCGCCGCCCGCTCGCACCCCGCCCGCCGGGCGGCGTACGCCCCGTCGGCGAGGTCGTGCTTGACCCGGGTGTCCAGCACCAGCAGCGACAGCCCGTGCCCCGTGAGGTCGAAGGGGACCTGCCGGACCGACGGACCCCGGCTGTCCAGGTACAGGGCGCTGCCCTCGGCGCAGCACAGCGCGGCCATCTGGTCCATGACCCCGCACGGCACGCCGGCGAAGGCGTTCTCCGCGTACTGCGCCACCCGCGCCAGCTCCGGCCGCTCCAGCCGCAGCCCGTACAGCTCGTCGTAGGCGAGGGCCACCGCGCATTCCAGGGCCGCGGACGAGGACAGCCCGGCACCCGTGGGCACGGTGCTGTCCACGTGCAGGTCGGCCCCGCCGACGGGCAGGCCCCGCTCGCGCAGTGCCCAGACCACCCCGGCGGGATAGCGGGCCCAGCCGCCGGCCGCGCCGGGGGCGAGGTCCGCCACCGCGAACTCGGCGACCCGGCCGTCGCCCTGGGCGCTGTGCACCCGCAGCAGGCCGTCTCCGCGGCGGCGGGCGGCGAGAAGGGTGGTCCGCGGCAGGGCCATGGGCAGGGCGAAGCCGTCGTTGTAGTCGGTGTGTTCGCCGATCAGGTTGACCCGGCCCGGGGCGGCCCAGACCCCCTCCGGGGCGTGGCCGTGGATCCGCTCGAACTCCTCGCGCACCCGCGCCGTCACCGCGCCTCCCGCAGTCGCCGGGCCGCCGCCTCGGGGGCCACGTCGTTCATGAACGCGTCCATCCCGGACTCCGTCCCGGCCAGGTACTTCAGCTTGTCGGCGGTCCGCCGGACGGTGAACAGCTCCAGGTGGAGGGCGAGTTCCCCGCCGCCGACGAGCGGGGCCTGGTGCCAGGCCGAGATGTACGGGGTGGGCTCGGCCAGCCCGAAGAGCCGGTCGAAGCGCCGCAGCAGGTCCAGGTACAGCCCGGGGAACTCGGCCCGCTCCGCCTCGGTGAGGCCGGTCAGGTCGGCCACCCTGCGGTGCGGGTAGAGGTGGACCTCGTACGGCCAGCGGGCGGCGTACGGGACGAAGGCCGTCCAGTGCTCCCCGGCGAGGACCACCCGCTCCGTGGCCGCCCGGGCCTCGGAGAGCAGGTCCTCGAAGAGGTTCCGCCCGGTGGCGGCCCGGTGGGCGGCCGCCGCGGCGAGGTGCTTGGCGGTGCGCGGGGTGGGCGTGGAGAAGGCGTAGATCTGGCCGTGCGGGTGGGGGAGGGTGACGCCGATCTCGGTTCCCCGGTTCTCGAAGCAGTACACCTGGTGGGTGCCGGGGCGGGCCGACAGGTCGGCGGTGCGGTCGGTCCAGGCGTCCAGTACCAGCCGGGCCCGCGCGGGGGTGAGGGCGGCGAAGCCGGAGTCGTGCTCCGGGGTGAAGCACACCACCTCGCACCGGCCGGCCCCGCCGGACAGGGAGGGGAAGCGGTTCTCGAAGACGGCCACCTCGTAGTCGTCGGCCGGGATCTCGCTCGGCCGCCCATCCCGGGACGGACACAGCGGGCAGGCGTCGGCGGGCGGCCGGAAGGTACGGGACTGCCGGTGGGCGGCGATCGTGACCCAGTCTCCGGTGGCCGGGTCCCGGCGCAGTTCGGGGTCGCTCCCGACCGGGCCGAGCGGCCGGAGGTCCTTGGCGCCGCGGTCCCGGCCGGGGGTGCTGTCGTAGTAGATGAGCTCGCGGCCGTCCGCGAGTTCGGTGACGGTCCTGTGCACGTGCACGTCCTCGCCTCTGGGGGTCGTGGAGTTCGCGGGCGGCGGTCAGGGGGCCGGGGCGGCGGAGGCCCGGATGACCAGCTCGGGGTCGAAGAGCACGTGGTCGGTGATCACGGCCACCAACCGGCCCTGGGTGCTGCGTTCGTCGCCGAGCTCGGCCATCGCCTGCTCGACGGCGTCCCGGGTCTTGCGCGACACGCCCCGACGGCGGTTGATCACACGGCTGACGGTCGCCTCGCTGACCTGCGCGCGGGCCGCGACGTCGGTGATTCCGACCTTCATCGCCGTCCTTCCGTGATCGTGAGCGACGCCAGACCACCGCGGGGGACGGCCGGGGTGCGCGGCCCCTTCCCCGTACCGGGCCGACGTGGACCCGATGATACGGCCGTCCGGAGCGCGGATCACCCGTGCGATATCGGCCGCACCGCCCGGCATTACCGGGGCGGTGCGGCTGCGGCGGAACCGTCACGGTGCGGGTGGGCGGACCACCCCCGCGAGGGCGTCCGCGCGGACGCATTCGATCAGGTAGTCGCCGTTCCCGGGATCCACCGTCACCCCGTGGGCCTCGCTGTGGAAGCCGGGGAAGACCCGGTCGAAGGCCTCCAGGGCCCGCAGGTAGCGCAGCAGCGGCCCGTCGGCGGCGCCGACGGACTCCCCGGGCATCAGGACGGGGATCCCCGGCGGGGTCACCGTGACCATCGCCGCGGCCACGCGCCCGGCGGCCTCGGCCAGCCGTACCCGCTCGGTGCCGCCCCGGATCAGCCGCTGGTAGCAGTGGCGCGGCGGGGCCACCGGCTCGGGGAGGTCATGGAAGGCCGCGTCGAGGGCGGAGATCAGGTCGGCGCGCGTGAGGTGCTCGTGCATCTGCCGGCAGAGGCCGCCGAGGGTGGCGCCCCCGTAGCGCAGCGGGAACTGCTCGACCAGTCCGGGAAGGACCCGCTCCAGCGGGGCGTCCGTGTCGTACAGGGCCTTGAAGTCCATCAGGGCGTCCATCAGGGTGCCCCACTTGCCCTTCGTGATGCCCATCGAGAAGAGGACCAGCGTGGTGTAGCTGTCGGTCTTCTCCACCACGATCCCGCGCGTCGCCAGGTAGGCGGTGAGGATCCGTGCGGGGACGCCCCAGTCGCCGGTCTCACCGGTGGCCGTCACGCCGGGGCAGGTCAGGGTGACCTTGACCGGGTCCAGCAGGCAGTAACCCTCGGTCAGACCGGCGAAGCCGTGCCAGTCGGCCCCGGGCTCCAGGTGCCAGCAGGACGGCTCACGACTCAGCAGGGACGGCGGCGCGTCCGCGAACGCGACGCTCGCCCCCGTCGCCGGGTCGGTGACCGTCTCCGGCTGCCACACCCCGAAGAACCAGTCGGGCCGGTCCCCGGCGGCGGCGATGCGGCGCCCGGTGCGGACCACCGCCTGGCGGAACCGGATGGCCTCCGTCACCGCCTCGTCGATCAGCCACTGGCCCTGCGGGCCGTCCATCATGGCGCTCGCCACGTCCAGGGAGGCGATCGCCGGATACAGCGGCGAGGTGGTGCCGTGCATCATGAACGCCTCGTTGAACCGCTCGTGTTCGACCGGAGCCCGCGGCGCCGACTTCACGTGCACCATCGCGCACTGGGAGAGGGCGGCCAGCAGCTTGTGGGTGGACTGGGTGGCGAACACCGTGGGCCGCCCGGGCCCGGAACCGGTGTCCGGGAAGGTGTCGGGCCCGACGGCCATCCCGTACCGGCCGGCGTACAGCGGGTGGAAACGGGCGTACGCGAACCAGGCCTCGTCGAAGTGCAGGCGCGGCGTACTCGGCGCGAAGGCGCGGGCGGCCGCCACCGTGTCGTAACACAGCCCGTCGTACGTCGAGTTGGTCACCACCGCGTACTGGGCCTCGGTGGAGGGGGCGCCGGCCGACAGGGGGTTCGCGGCGATCCTCGCGGCCACCGCCGCCGGTTCGGTCACGGCGGGCGGCAGGGGGCCGGCGAGCCCGTAGCCGTTGCGGGTGGGCACCAGGTAGACCGGCCGCGCCCCGGAGATCACCAGCCCGTGCAGCACCGACTTGTGGCAGTTGCGGTCCACGAGCGCGATCTCGTCGGTCGTGACGCTGTAGTGGCCCACCATGCGGTCCGCGGTGGAGTCGCCGTGCAGGACGAAGTACGTACGGTCCGAGCCGAAGACGCGGGCGGCGTTGCGCTCGGCCTCGCCGATCGGGCCGTTGTGCTCGAAGAGGGACCCGAGCTCCCCCACCGAGACCGACAGGTCGGTGCGGAAGAGCCGTTCGCCGTAGTAGTCGAAGAACGCCCGGCCCACCGGGGACTTGAGGAAGGCGACCCCGCCGGAGTGGGCGGGAGTGTGCCAGGAGTACTCGTGGGAGTCGTCGAACCGGCGCAGCGCCCTGAAGAACGGCGGCAGGAGGCCGCGGTGGTAGCCGCGGGCCGCCGTCGCGACCCGGCCGGCGATGAACGACGGCGTGTCCTCCAGCGGCCAGATGTAGCCGACCACCGCCTCCGAGACCCACAGCGGAAGCCGCTCCAGGTCCTGGTCGCCATCGTCCGCCATCACCAGGAACACCGGCAGGTCCTTGAAGCGGCGCCCGATGTGCCGCAGTACCTCGGCGCCGCCCTCCTCGACGGCGCCCCCCGAGGCCCGCGGCAGCTCCCAGGAGACCACGGCCGCCGCGAGCCCGGCCTCGGTGTGCAGCGCGGCGCGCGCGTCCCGCGCACTCGGCGCCCAGCGCAGCTCCAGCCCCTGGTTCTCCAGCTCCTTGCCGATGCGCCGCAGCTGCTCGGCGCTGACACCCCCGCCCAACGGGTTCTCCCGCAGGGCCAGCAGGACCGTACCGTTCGTCATCTCGTGCGCTCCGCGTGCTCAGGGGTGCAGCCGCCTGCACCCGGGCCCAGTCTTCCGGTGCCCGTCGGGCTCGGCGGGATTACGGAACGGCTTCACCCGCACGTGGACGTGGCGGTGCGCGACCGTGACGCCGCGGTCCGGGCCTGATCCGAAGGACACGCGTCAGGACGGCCGGCCGGCTACCCGCCGTCGTCCGAGAAGTGCTGGTAGTCCGGCCTCGACCACCATTCGCCGCCCCAGTGCCAGCCGACGTGGCGGAACGCCCTGGCCAGCACGCCGTCCTCGGTGATCATCCCGGGGCGGGGCGGGTCCCGCCGCAGGTGGGCCCGGCCCGCCGGCGGATGCACCGTCCCGTGCCGGTCGACGTACGGGTTCTCGACCGGGTTGACGTCCACGGCCAGCCCCCACGAATGCCGCGACGGCTTCCCGGGGTCTCCGGTCACCGGCCGGCAGTTGAAGGCGGAGGTGTTGTCGTCGGCCATGGCCGCGAGGTCGTCGCCGCCGTAGTCGGCGGCCACCCGCATCCGGCGGATCGGGAAGCGGGCCTCCAGGGCCCGGCCGAAGACGTACAGCAGCGGCTCGACCGCGTCCCGGTGGACGACCAGCTCGCCCCGGTGGACCTTCCCGTCGAAGCCCCAGTGGTTCATCCGGATCAGCCGCAGCCGCTCCGCGGGCACCGGGCACCCGTCCCGCAGGCTCGCCCCCAGCTTCTCCGCCGGCACGTCCGTCACCTCCGCCGCGAGCGTCGGCGCGGAGGCCCGTACCGGTACCCCGGACCGCTCCCGCCCGGAGGGCGCGCAGCCGGGCGCCGCGCTCGCGCACAGCACGGCGACCGCGGTCAGGCAGGCGGACACGGGGCGCGTCGGGCGCACCCCTCCACGCTACGGTTCGAGGTCCCCGAAGACATCCGGGGATACGCCGTCCGAGGGACCCTGGAGGGACTGCTCCGACCAGATGACCTTGCCCTCCGGGGTGTACCGGGTGCCCCAGTGCTCGCTGAGCTGCGCCACGAGGAACAGCCCGCGCCCGCCCTCGTCCGTGGTGGCCGCGTACCGCAGGTGCGGGGCGGTGCTGCTGCCGTCCCACACCTCGCAGGTCAGCGCGTGGTCGTGGAGCAGCCGGACCCGCACCGGCGGGACGCCGTGCCGCAGGGCGTTGGTGATCAGCTCGCTGAGGATGAGCTCCGTGGCGAAGGCGAGCTCCTCCATCCCCCACTCCTCCAGCTTGGCGACCGCCAGGTTCCGCACGACGCCGACCCCGCTCGCCCGCGGCGGTACGTCCCACTGGGCGACCCGGTCCGGCCCCAGCGTCCGGGTCCTGGCGATGAGCAGCGCCACGTCGTCGGTCGGCCGGGCCGGCAGCATGGCGTCGAGGACGGCGAGGCAGCTCTCCTGCGGGTCCCGGTCCGGGTGGCTCAGCGCCTCCCGCAGCAGCTCCAGCCCCTCCTCGATGTCCCGGGTCCGCTGCTCCACCAGCCCGTCCGTGTACAGCACGAGCTGGCTGCCCTCGGCCAGGCGCAGCTCGCTCGTCTCGAACGGCATGCCGCCCAGCCCGAGCGGGGGCCCGGCCGGCAGGTCGACGATCTCCGTGGTGCCGTCCGGGGCGACCACCAGCGGCGGCAGGTGCCCGGCCCGGGACATGGCGCAGACGCGGGACACCGGGTCGTACACGGCGTACAGGCAGGTCGCGCCGAGCACCCCGCCGGCCCCGTCGGTGTCGTCCTCGTCTATGCGCTGCACGAGGTCGTCGAGACGGGCCAGGAGCTCGTCGGGCGGCAGGTCGAGGGAGGTGAAGTTGTGCACCGCCGTACGCAGCCGCCCCATCGTGGCCGCGGCGTGCAGGCCGTGCCCGACGACGTCCCCGACGACCAGGGCGACCCGGCCGCCCGGCAGCGGGATCACGTCGAACCAGTCCCCGCCCACCCCCGACTGCGCGGGCAGGTAGCAGTGCGCGGCGTCCACGGCGCTCTGCTCGGGCAGGGCCCGGGGCAGCAGGCTGCGCTGCAGGGTGACGGCGAGCGTGTGCTCACGGGTGTAGCGGCGGGCGTTGTCCATGGCGACGGCGGCCCGGGCGACCAGCTCCTCGGCGAGCGACACGTCGTCCTCGTCGAAGGGCTCGGGCTTCCTGGCCCGCCAGAAGTTCACCACGCCGAGCACCACGCCCCTGGCCTTGAGCGGCGCCGCGATCAGGGAGTGGATCCCGTACTCGATGATGGCCTTGGCCCGGCGGGGGTCCTGGACGCGCCAGCCCGGTGCGTCGGCCAGGTCGGTCACCAGCTCCGTCTTCCCGGTGTCGTAGCCGCGCGCCTGGGGGGTGGTGGGCTTGAACTCGATCAGCCGGCCGAGCGGGTACAGGGGGTGGTCCCCGCGGATGCCGCTGACCGCGGTGCGCCGCATGTCGGAGCCGGGGCCGGGCTCCTCGCCGTCGAGCACCGGGCCGGCCAGGTCGACGGTGACGTAGTCGGCGAACCGGGGCACGGCGACGTCGGCGAGCTCCTTGGCGGTCCGCTCCACGTCGAGCGTGGTCCCGATGTCACCGGTGGCGTCGTACAGCAGCCTGAGGCGTTTGCGGGCCGCCTCGGCGCGGCCGGTGAGGACCTGCATGTCGGTGGAGTCGCGGATGGTGACGGCGGCACCTTCCGCCCGGCCGCGCGGATGGGTGGGCCGCTGGTTGACGACGAGCAGCCGGTCACCGGTCTCCAGCACCTCGTCGGTGGCCACCCGGCCCGAGAGCAGCAGGTCGGCCATCCGGCGGTCCAGGCCCGCAACCTCGTCGATGCGGCGGCCCTCGACCCCCTCGGGCAGCCCGAGCAGCCGCTTGGCCTCGTCGTTCGCGAGGACGATCCGCCCGTCGCCGTCCGTGATCAGCACCCCTTCGCGGACGGAGTGGAGCACCGCGTCGTGGTGCTCGTACATCCGGGTCATCTCCTGGGGGCCCAGCCCGTGGGTCTGCCTCCGCAGCCTGCGGCTGGTCAGGGCGGTGCCGGCCGTGGCCAGGACCAGGCCGGTGGCCATCGCCAGCAGGATGACCGGGAGCTGGCGGTCGAAGGCGCCGCTGACGTTCTCCACGGTCAGGCCCGCGGACACCAGCGCCACGACCCGGCCGTCCGGCGCGGTGACCGGCACCACCGCCTGGATCTCCTTGCCGAGCGGCCCCTGCACGCTCTCGGTGTGGACCCGGCCGGCGAGGGAGGGCTCGATGGTGCCCACGAAGCGCTTGCCGATGCGGTCCGGCTGGGGATGGCTGTAGCGGATCCCGTTGGTGTCCATGACGACGATGAAGTCGACCCCGGCGGCCTTGCGGGTCACCTCGGCGAGGGGTTGCAGGGTGGCGGACGGGTCCGGTGTCCGCAGCGCTTCCTGGAGGTCGGGGGAGTGCGCGAAGGTCTCCGCGACGGCGATCGACCGGTTGCGCGCCTCACGGTCGACGTCGTGGCGGGACTGCAGGAGCAGCGCCAGGAGGGCACCGGCGGCGAGCAACACCACGATCGCCACCTGAAGGACGAACACCTGTCCGGCGACGCTCTTGAATCCCTTGCTCAGGGGTGACCGCACCGAATTGCCCGGTACGACTGGCGAGGAAGGGTCACGTCCCCAGTTGTAGCACCTGGGGACCCTCCGGCGCCCGGCGGAGCGCGCCGCGCGCGCCGCCGGTCACCTCGGGTGAGGGTTCTTTCCCCCTACCGGCCCTGTGCCGCGGCCGCCTGGGCGGCCTGCGCGGGGGCGCCGCTCGGCGCCGTGCCGGGTGCGGTCTCCGGCTCGCAGGTGACCTCGTCGCGCGGGGTGTAGTGCGTGGTGTGCTCCTCGCGCCTGACCTCCTGGCCGTTCTTGACGAACACCCGGCCGACGGTCACGTCGAAGCCCTCCAGGGGCGTCTGGACCTCGCACGTCGGGCCGGCGGCCTTGACCTCGGCGGGCGGCTTGACGTTGGTGCGGGGGCCCTTGGTCGCGCGGATCTCGTCGTACTTCTTCGTGCCGAGCAGGGTGATCGTCAGCGAGGTGTCCGTCGAGGTGGCCTTGACGTAGACCGGGTGGCCGGAGTCGTTGAGCCAGCGCAGGTCGAGGCTGCCCCAGGCGACGGTGGCCTCGCGGCCCTCGGGGTAGCGCTCGATGTAGAAGGAGTGCGCCCCGTGTTCGAGGGGCTTGAGGCCGGCGAAGAACATGGCGTTGTACATCGTGGTGGCGACCGCGGAGACGCCGCCGCCGGACGACTTCACGTACCGGCCGTCGTTGATCATGATCCCGTCGACGAAGCCGTTCTCCTCGGTGCGCTCGCCGACCGTGCGGTTGAAGCTCCACTCCTTGCCGGGCATGACCACGGAGCCGTTGATCAGCTCCACGGCGCGCCCGATGTTCGTGGTCCGGTACGGGGCGGCCGGGAACTCCACGGTGAAGGAGGACATCTTCTCCTTGATGCCGAGGCGCTGCACCTCGGCATCGCTGAGCTCCGGCTCGACGGCCTTGGTGGCCACCTCGGCGCTCCGGCCGGCACCCGAGCGGGTCAGCGCGGGCAGCACGGCCCGGCCGAGGGCCTCCCCGGTGACCTGCCGCCCGGCGCGGCTGCGCTCCGTGACCACCACGCGGCCGTCCGCGTCCACGTCGAGCGCGGCGTCGCGCGGCGCCCCGGCGGCCCCCGCGACGGGGCCGGCCACGGCCGGGTCGGCGAGCAGGCCCTCGGAGTCCAGGGCCGGCACCAGGCGGCCGCCGGCGTCGGCGTTCATCTTCAGGTGCTCGCCCAGGACCACCGGGCTCACGGGGATCCGCGTACCGGCCACGCTGAGGGTGACCGGCCCGGACACGGCGGGTCCGGCGAATTCGCGCAGGGCCCGTCCGGTCTCGTCCGCGTCCACGCGCGGCTCGGTGCGGGTGACGGGCAGGACGACGGGGGTGCCGTCCGGGCGCGGCCGCAGGTAGGCGGCCCGGAGGGTGTCGAGGGCCTGGTCCCGGACCAGGGTGACACCGGTCCGCGCGGGGACGACCTCGGGCTTCCCGGCGTCGAAGGCTATGGAGCCGTCGCGGACCGCCTGTGCGGTGCTCGCCACGAGCCGGTCGACGCCGGCGCGGGCCGCCTGCTCGTCGGTGCGGATCACGGGCTCGACGTCCGGGTCGCCGGAGGCGAAGAGCCTGCCGATGACGCCGACCGGCCCGTAGCCCGTACGGGAGGCGCGCTCGGCGGTCGCGGCGGCGTCGAGGGACAGTCCGACGGACGCGGGGGCGACCTGCTCGACACGGTCCCCGATGCCCGCCGGGATCGGGGCGCCGGCCCGCGGGCCGAGCTCCCGGACCAGCGTGCTCTGCGCCGCCGCACGGCTCATGCCGCCGATCTCGACGCCCCGGACGCGGGTGCCGTCGGCGATGTCGTCGCCCACGGCGAGCCCGGCGGCGTAGAGGCCGCCGAACCCCAGCACGAGGGCGCCTCCCGCCACCGGCAACGCGATCCGCCAGTTCTTCCCCGTCCAGCTGCCCGCAGGTCGCACGGTTCTCCCTAGTGGCGCCGATCGGCCGCCGACGGCTCTCGGGCCGTGGCAGGGGGGCGCTTAGACGACAGTTCCGGTCAACCATGATGAACCCGGAAGTGCGCCGTTCGGGTGGGAAGGTAACCGTTCTCACAAAACGGGCAAAGGCCTCGCCGTGGTGCGGGCGCGGCGCGCCCGCAGGGCGGCGAGGACGAGCCCACCCGCCGCCGCCCCCACGGTGTCCCAAAGCCGATCGGGTTCTTTGCAGGTTTACCCGAATCCCGCCCCGGCCCCCATTCTTCGCCC
>NZ_JBVJWV010000001.1:0-62520 GCF_055602105.1 Streptomyces sp. NPDC037421 | reverse complement strand
CCCGTTTCCGTCCACCGCAGACACCCCGGGGCTTCGCCTGTGGGGGGGGGAAGCCCCCTTTCCCAAAACGACGGAGCCCTCCCTGCCTTTGGCGCCCCCCCCCCCCCCCCCCAGGGCGGCGAGGACGAGCCCGCCCGCCGCCGCCCCCACGGTGTACCAGAGCAGATCGGGCGCGTTGAAGGTGGACCCGAGGACCAGCCGGGCCACCGTGCTGCGCCGGGAGAGCTCCGCCGGCACGGCACCGAGCTGGAGGAACTCGACCGCCCAGCTGACGGCCAGCGCGGCGGCCGCGGCCCGCGGCGCCGTCAGCCGGGGCGCCACCAGCACGACCAGGGCCAGTACCAGGACGGTGTACAGCGCGTCACCGCCGTACTTCGCCACGCTCCCGCCGGCCACCGCCCGCAGGCCCAGCCCCGCCGCGACCACCACGGCCGCGGCTGCCGCCGCGGTCAGCCGGGCCCGGATCAGCACACGTCCCCGCCCGCGTCGGCGAACAGACCGGCGGGCGTCCCGTCCAGGACGAACCCGTTGTCGAAGCGGACGCGGACCGTCACGCGGGGCCCCTGCTCCCGGTGGGCGGTCCACTCCGGCTCCAGGGCCGCGATCTGCTCCTCCAGCTGCCGCCTGCTCCCCGCCGGCATGTCGTGCCCGAACGAATCGAAGAGCGACTTGAGGCGCACGTACTCGCGGACCCCGTGGCTCTCCCGCGGCTCCTCCCGGTCCACCCGCTCGACCGTCCCCGCCGTGCCCGCCGCCAGAGCGAGGAACCCGGACACGGGCGCGGGCGGGGCGCCGGAGCCGTCCGTCGCCGCCAGCGGACCGGCGAGCCCGATGTCGGCCGCCAGCGTCACCCGCCGGCCTTCCTTCAACGTCATGGATCCTTCGTCTCCCGGGTCGGTGCGCATCGGTGCGGGTCAGTGCGCGACGGTGCCATTATCCGGTGCGGACCGGGCGGCACCGGTCCCCGGGCCAGCCCGGCCGAGCAGGTACGCACGGGACGCGTGCACCTCGTCGCGCAGGGCGCCCAGGTCCACGTCCAGGACCTGGCCGTTCCACTTGCGCGGTTCGCCACCCACGAGCACGGCGCCGATGTTGCGGGCGTCCGCGCCCAGTACGAGGGTCCCGACCGGGTCGTTCAGCGGCATGTTGTTGAGGTCCTCGGCCCGGACGGCCATCAGGTCGGCCTTCTTCCCCGGAGTGAGGGAGCCGGTGATGCCGTCCAGCCCGCTGGTGCGGGCCCCCTGGAGCGTGGCGAAGTCCAGCACGTCGTGGGCGGTGATGCGCCGCGCCGGCCGGCCGGTGCCGTGGACGGCGTTGACCGCGCGCATCCGCTGGATGGCGTGCAGGGCCCGCATCTGCGTGAACATGTCGCCGGCCAGAGCCACTTCGACGTCGATGCTCAGACCGGGACGGACCCCGGCGGCCAGCGCCTCGTCCACGGCGGGAACCGCCGTCTCCAGCCCGATCTGCGCCTCCGAGGTCGGCGCGAGGGCGACCGTCGCACCGCTCCTCCCGATCGCCGCCCACGCCCCGCGGCTGAGCCCGGTGGCATGGATGAGCGTCACGTCCGCGCCGAGGACGCCCTGCCGCTCCCAGTCCAGGACCGCCTCCGACGAGGAGGCGCCGAAGACCGCGTCCACGCTCACGCCTATGCCCAGCTCCCCCGCCACGCGCGCGAGCCCGGGACCGTAGGCCAGGACGGGCCCGGCGATCTCCCCGGTGGCCAGCGCCCCCAGCCGCAGCGTCAGCAGCTGGTCGTCACTCGCGAACCAGCGGTCCCTGAGCCGGGCGAGGTCCCCGGGCCACTGCCCGTCCCACTCGCCGAAGTGCGGGCCCATGGACGCGTGCACGCCCCGGATGCCCGAGTCCAGGAGGCCCTGGACGGCGGCATCGGAGTGCTCGGGGGTACGGGAGTTGTGGGAGAAGTCGAGCATGCAGGTGATGCCGGCGTCGATCGCGCTCAACGCGGCCAGCCGGGTTCCGACGTACATGTCCGCCGGCCGGTACGCGGGCGCGTAGCCCGCCAGCGTGGACCGTACGTACGAGCCGAGGTCGTCGACGTCCGGCATGATCCGGCGCAGCTGGCTCTGCCAGGCGTGCCGGTGGGTGTCGACGAACCCCGGGGCGAGGATCGTGCCGGCCGCGTCGACGGTCACCGCGCCGTCAGCGCTCAGGCCGGGGCCGACCGCGGCGATGGTGTCGCCCTCGACCAGGAGGTCGGCGCCGTGGAGCACACCGAGGGCGGGGTCCATCGTCACGACGGTCGCGCCGGTGAACAGGACGCGCCGGCCCGGATCGCCGGACCGGCGGCGGATGCCTTCGAGGACGGCGGGGCATGACGTGCCGGAAACGGGCATGGAAGGTCCTGTTCGACGAGCGGAGGGGGTACGCGTCCAGCGTCGGCCCGTCCGGCCGCCCCGGCCAGGCCGCCCCCTGCCCGGGTACACGGCACCCGGGCTCCGCAGGCCCGGGCCGGCGGAGCGGACCGGCTCAGCCCGCGGCGGGCCGGCCCAGGGGGAGCAGGTACTGGAGGGGGCGGTCCAGGTCGTCCAGGCCGAACAGCTCGTGGGCCAGGTCGTCCTGGAAGCCGCCCAGCGGCATCGCGCACAGCCCCAGCGCCGACGCCGTCAGCAGCAGGGACTGCGCCAGGTGCCCGGCCTCCAGCAGGCCCAGCCGCAGCGCCCGCAGGCCGTAGCGCTGCCGCATCCGGCCGAGGTCCACGTACAGGCCGAGCACCACCGGGACCTCGTCCACGACCAGCGCCCGCGCATCCCCGGGCGGCGCCGTCATGTACGCGGACACCGCCTTGAACTCGCCGAGCGCGGGCGCGTCACCGACCCGCACCAGCGCGCGCCGGCCCGGCAGGCACTGGTACGCCCCCGGCGCCAGCCCCTCCACCCCGAACGCGAACAGCCGGATCCCCGCCGCGTAGAGGCCGCCCGGACTCGGATAGGGGCGGTGCGCGAAGGGCACCCCGGAGCCGGTCGTGTGGCTGACGGCATGGGCGCCCCACAGCAGCGTGCCCAGCTCCCCGGCGTCCAGCGGACCGGTGAGCCCCCCGCGGACGCTGGTCCGGCCGGTGACGGCGGCCCACAGCGAGACCCCGGGCACCGGCCCGCCGGGCAGCGCCACCTCCTCCCCGTCCGCCGCCGTCTCGCCGGGAGCGGGCCGCAGAGCGTCCCCGGAGTCCCAGCCGGGCCGGACCTTGCTGCGCTCCAGGTACCGCCAGTCCGGGGCCAGGTGCCCCTCGGGGAAGTACGCCGCGGGCTCGCCGGTGTCGAGCAGGGCGTGCGCGGCCAGCCGGTACACCGCCCGCTCCTCGTCCGGGTCCACCCCGAGCCGGTTGCACAGCAGGCGCAGCTCGGAACCCCACTCCCCGGCCCCCGCCGCCGCCCGCACCCCCGCCGCCCAGGCAGCCACCGGCCCCGTGGCCGTGCCCCGCGCCAGGGCCCCGCGCACGGCCGCCGCCCGGCCGGCCAGGCCCGCGCGCTGCGCCGCGTACACGGCCGTCACGTGCGCGTGCACCATGCTCGCCGGCAGCGCCCGCCCCGCGCCCGGCCCGAGCCGGCCGGACACCGCCAGCCCGCGCAGCCAGCGCGCCGCCGCGAAGCGGTCCATCCCCAGGGCCCAGGCCGTGGCGTGCGCCAGGTCGGCGGCGACGGCCAGGCGCCGGCCGCCGCGCGCGGTCCCGGCGACGCAGTCCACCGCGGTCCGGGTGGACAGGGCCGCGAACCCCGGGCCGGCGGACGGCGGGCCCGGCACCGCACGGACCTCCGCCGCCGCGGACAACGCCCCGACCACGCGGGCGGGTCCGCCGTCGCCGGCCGGGCGGCCGCCGTGCACCCGCACCCTCAGGTGCGCCCCGCCCTCCTCGTGCCGTTCGAACTCCCAGGCGGCGGCCCGGCCCGCGGCGACGAGCCCGTCCAGCAGCGGCGCGAGTTCCTCCACGAGGAACCCGTCGACGGCCTCGGGCCCGGTCCGGGGGAAGCAGTGCAGGACCGGCCAGGAGCCTCGCGGAGCGGTGGTCACGCAGATCTCCTCAGGGGAAGGGGTGCGGATGCAGCGGCAGTTCGTCGTGGCGCAGCGGCCCGGCGGCCCGGCCCAGCCGGTGCGGGACCTCCAGCAGCCGGGGCAGCCCCCGGGTGCGCCGGTTGACGTGCCCGAAGGTCATCGGCAGGGCGCCCGGAACCACCGCCTTGGCCGTGTGCAGGCCGAGACGCTCGCGTATCCCCGCCTCGTCCTGCCCGACCACGACCACCTCCAGCCCGGCCCCCGCCAGCCGCAGCACCGTCGCGTCCAGCAGCCCGGCCAGGTCCACGACCGGCTCGGGCGCCCCAGGCCAGGCCTCCCGCCAGGGAGCCGGGCGGTCGTCGCCCTCGTACAGGAAGTCCAGCCTCGGCCGGGCCTCCGGCAGGCCGTACAGGGCGGTGTGGTCGGACAGGGTGACCACCAGCTCGGGCCGCTCCAGCATGGGCCGCAGCCTGCGCGGATCACAGCTGCCGGGATCCGCCCTCAGCCGCTGGGCGGCGTTGAACACGTTGGTCACCGCCTCCACCACGGCGGAGCGGATCGCGGCACGCGGGTCGTGGTGGGCCCCGGCAGCCAGGAACACCTGCGGCGCCGCCGACCGCGGATCGGCGTGCCGCGCGACGGCGATGACGGCCGGGACGCCGAAGTCGTTGGTCGCGTCCAGCAGCGCGAGCCCGTAGCCCGCCAGCTCCGCCCGGTCGGCGAGGTGCAGCACCTCGGGGTCGTCCTCCGGCAGCGCGATCCGGCGCAGCGGGGTCCTCCCGTACCAGGCCATCAGGAACGCGTCGCGCTCCGCCACCTCGAACAGCCCGTACAGGGCCGCCTCTTCGGGGCTGTTGCCGAGACCGCATCCGCTGGAGCACTCGTAGACGACGCGCGGCCGGCCCGGAGCGGGATCCCAGTACGCGACGTGCTCGGGCACGGCGACCGGGCGCGCGCGGGTCAGCGACCAGCCGTGCACCCAGTCCAGCTCCAGGTCCGGCGCGTAGGGGACGGTCGGCGACGCCGGATGGCCGTGGTGGGCGGGGTCGGGCAGTCCCAGCCGCTCCGGGTCCAGTGCCCGCTCCGGTCCCAGCTCGGCGTAGGCGGCCCGCAGCACGGTCCGCCTGCCGTGCGGGCTCATCCCCGTGAGCCGCTCGACACCCTCGAAGAGGGCCACCCGCTCGCTGCTGTCCCAGTCGCCGGCCCGGCCGTACCCGCCGTCGGGCACGTCCCGTCCGAGGGTGACGTACGCGCTGGTCAGGCTGTGGACGGAGTCCTCGGTACGGACCACCCGGTGGACCGGCCCGAACCGCTCGTCGTACAGCTCCGCGCGCAGACCGGCCCTGTCCGTACGGCCGTTGGCCCCGCGCAGCACCCCCGGATCCGGCAGCGGGACCCCGCTCCGGCGGGGCCGGGCCGCCGCGGCGTCGTCATCGGGCAGGGGCAGGCACACCGCGCAGCCGCCGACCGGCCGGAAGGCGTGGCTCGACCAGCCGGCCCGGCCGCCGTGCACGACCCGCACCGGGGTACCGGCGCCCGGCGCGGGGGCGGGCTCCGCCAGCAGGTCGGCGGCCAGCGCCGCGACGGCGTCCGCCAGGGCGGGGGAGGGGCGGCCGCCCAGCCGCAGCCCCGGGCTGTGCCACGGGACGCGGCCGCCGATGGTGGCGAGCCGGCGGTACTCCGCACAGGAGAGGCAGCCCACCGCGCCGGGCCGCAGCACCGGGCCGACCACGGTCAGCGCGCCGTCGCCGCGCACCGGGACCAGCGCCACCGGATGGCGGAGCGCGTGCCGCGACAGCTCGGCGGCGGTGTCGAGGGTCCAGTCGTCCAGGACCACCACGGCCCGCCCCCGCGTGGTGCCGAGAGCGCCGCGCGCGTCGAGGACGGTCAGCCCGAGTGCGGCGAGGGCCGCCCCGAGCGGTGTGCCGGTGCCGGGCCGGTCCGAGGCGTTCACCGAGGTCCCCCTTCCGGGACGGTGCCCTTGTGGTCCTGGGTGCCGAGTACGGTGAACCCGCAGCCGCGCAGTGCCGCGAGGACGGCGTGCGCCCCGGGTCCGGAGGGCTCCCAGGGGCGGGTGCGCAGGCCGGTCAGCTCCCGCAGGGCGGTGTGCAGGCGGGC
The DNA here is from genome assembly GCF_055602105.1 of Streptomyces sp. NPDC037421. Taxonomy (NCBI): domain Bacteria; kingdom Bacillati; phylum Actinomycetota; class Actinomycetes; order Kitasatosporales; family Streptomycetaceae; genus Streptomyces; species Streptomyces sp. NPDC037421. The sequence continues at coordinate 56,391 of NZ_JBVJWV010000001.1, read as the reverse complement.
TTCGCGCCGGGCGACCCCGGCCCACCAGCCCGCGGCCCAGCTCTCGTCCTCCCACGGCGCCGGGACCACCCCGGCGGCCGCGAGCGGGCACAACTCCCCGCCCGGTGAGGTGATGTGGCGGGCCGTCGGATCGGCCGCGCCGGCTTGTACGCGGACCAGCGCGGCCAGCACCGCGAAGGCCGCCGCGTCCCCGGCCGTGGCCTCCACCGCCCGCCCGAGCAGCCGCCCGGTACGGCCGGCGGCGCGCACGTCGGCCCGGTGGGCGGCGCCGTGCGCGTCCAGCGGGGTCACGCTCAGCTCCGCCCGCACCCCCAGCCGGCGGGTCAGCACGCCCCACCAGTGGCGGGCCTGCGGGTGCCCGCCCCCGTACGGGTCCCAGGGCGCGGCCCCCGCCCCCGGCGCGGGCAGCCGCAGCGCGGCCCGCCGCAGTGCCCGCCCCAGCGCGTGCCCGGGCCCCGCCCCGGCCACCACGCCCGCGCCGCCGCACCGCAGTTCCGCCGCACGGCACACCGCGTCGAGGCGGGCGAGGTCGGCCCGGGCGGCACCGGCCACGAGCCGCCCGCCGCCCGGCGCCGGGCAGCCGGCCAGCGCCACCGGAAGCTGCGGCAGGGCCCCGGTCAGCGGCGGCGCCACCACCCCGAGGCGCTCGTCGCCCAGCGCGGCCACCCCGGCCAGCGCCTCGGCGAGGGTGCCGGGCGGCGCGGCCGCCTCCGGGGAACCCTGGGGCCAGGGCCGGTACTCCGACCGCGGCGGGCGCTCCCCGGCGACCAGCACCAGGGGGAACCGCGGCCGCCCCGATCCGGGCCCGACGGCGTCCTCGGAGCCCGGATCCGGCAGCCCCGCCACCGCGCACAGCAGCCGCTGCACGGCCCCGCCCGCCACCAGGGCGGTGAGCGCCGGGCCCGTCGGCGGCAGGTGGCCGGGCTCCCGGCCGGGGGCGAGGCGCCCGGCCAGCGCCGCCGTGGCCGCCAGGGCCCGTGCCGGGCCGCCGACGGGGCCGCCGACCGGGGTGACGAACGCCCCGCCGGGGTGGACGGCCGCGCCGACCGCCCACTCGGCGCCGTCGGCACGGGTGGCGCGGAGCAGCACCCGCCCCGGGCCGCCGGCGGCCCGGGCCCGGACCGCCGGGATCCCGGCGCGCGCCAGGGCCCGTACGGCCGCCGAGGCCAGGGGTCCGCCCGGATCGGCGGCCCGTACCTCCACCCGGGCCCCGGCGAGGGCGGCGGCCGCCTCGGCGGGACGGCCGGCGACCGTGAGCAGCCACTCGCCCGCCGGGGCGCCGTCCGGCGGAGCCGGGGCCTCCACCAGCATCCCGTGCGCGTGGAGCTGCCCGATCAGCGCGCACAGCGCGGCACGCAGCGGCGTACCGGCTCCGGCGCGGGCGGCGAGCTCCGCGGCGCCGTCCGTCCGCAGCGCCTCCTCCAGCATCCGCCACAGCGCCGGCAGCGCGGGACTGCCCTCCAGGGTGACGCTGCCGCTCCAGCCCCGCAGGTGGAGCCCGCCGGCGAGGGGGCTCGCGATGACACCGGGCCGCAGCCGCCAGGCCCGCAGGACGTCCAGCCGGTCGGGCTCCCGGTCGGGCGCGGGGGACACGCCGGACACGTCCGGCGGCGCGGCGGTCATGACGCACCCCCGGGGCTTCCGGCACGGTAGGTCTCCACCACGACCTCGACGGCACGCGCGGGGACCTCCCGTGCGCCGGGCGCGGGCAGGGCCTCCTCCAGCACCAGCCCGTCGGGATGGCGGGCGAGCCACTTGCCGAGGCAGCGCAGGTGCAGCGCGTTGCCGAGGTCGACGAACTGCGGCTTGGGCAGCGCCTGCCGGTACCGGGGATCCTCCGGCGCCGCGGCGGCCTCCGCGGCCGTCACCAGCGGCGGGTGCAGGAACAGCTGGTCGGGCACGCCCAGCAGGGCCCGCCAGCGTGCGGCGGCGGCGAAGGGGACCTCCCCGCCGGCCGTGTCGGCGGCCAGCGCGGCGCGCAGCGCACCGACCGTGCCGGGCGCGAGCTTCCAGCGCCGGCGCCGCAGCACGACGTGCCGGTGGCGCAGCCGGGGGGTGCGCACCAGCGGCCCGCCGGGGACCTCGGTGACCACCCGGGGCACCAGGGAGGCGAAGGAGACGACGCCTTCGGGATGGTCGTGGACCAGCGGGGCGTCCCGCGTGGGGAGCAGGCCGCTCACCAGCAGACCCGGGTAGAAGACGTCCAGCGGCTCGCCGGTGTCGCGCAGCCGCAGGCGCACCTGGTCGGTGGTCTCGTCGTGGACCAGCTCCACGTCCGAGTCGCGCAGCGGCGCCCGGTCCCCGCGGCCGTCCGCCGCCCGCGGGCCGTACTCCTGGGAGACGATCTCCTCCGGCATGAACCGGGGCTGCAGGTTGGCGTTGAAGCCCTGGACGGGGCGGAACTGCACCGGCCGCGAGCCGGGTCCCGCCGCGTGCGCGACCTGCCGGGTGACGGCCTCGACGGCGTCCGGGCCGAGCAGGCCGAAGAAGCGGCTCCCGGTCCGCCCCCAGCCGCCGTAGAGGTGGTTGAGGGCCAGCAGCCCGCGCCGGGCGTCCCGCTGGACGAAGTGCGCGTACGAGAGCGGGCGCGTCGCCGCCCAGGCGGGCAGCCGCGCGGCGTAGGCCCCGACCAGCTCCGCGGGCAGCACCACATCGGCGTCCGGGTCCTCCCGGAGGGCGGCCTCCGCCCGCACCGCCTCCTCGAACGAGGCCCGCAGGCGCACGAGTCCGGCCGCGCGGCTCGGCAGGGCGCCGAGGCCGTCCCGCGGGGTGAGGAGCGCGTCCCGGACGGTGTCCTGCCAGGCCGCGACCGTCGAGGGCCCGAAGTCCCAGACGGGGTGGCAGACCCCGCCCCGGCCGTAGCGGGCCACGAACCGGTCGCGCAGGGCCCGGCGCACCAGGTGCCCGAGGTCGTACAGCTCGGCCAGGGCGGCGACCTCGCGCAGCGCCTCGTGGTCCTCGGCGGTGAGGAGGCCGTCGGCGTCCACCGGGCGCCGGGCCACCACGTCCTCCGCCAGCACGGGGGGCACCGGGTCCGCCGCGGGCAGCGGCCGTCCCGCCGAGGCCAGCAGGGCCGTCCAGCGTTCGCGCAGCAGCGCGAGCAGCGCGGTGCGCTCGCGGGGCCCGGCCGCGCCGAACTTCCGTGTGGCGTCGGCGACTTCGTCGACCCGGCAGGCCAGGGCGGTCTCGCCGCCGTCGCGCAGCCAGGCGGCGAGACGCCCGAGCGGGTCGGCCTCCTGCGGTCCGACGGGCGGTACGGGGACCAGCAGTCCGGCCTCCACGAGCTGGTCCAGGTACGCCATGGCGGCCGCCCGGTCCCCCGGAGCGGCCAACGCCGCCGCCAGCCGCGCGGGCGTCGCGGGAGTGCGGCACAGCCCGGCCACCCGCTCCAGGGGGGCGCTCGCCGCGACCTCGACCTCGTCCTGCCCGGGCACGGTGAAACGGCCGACGGCGGACAGGCCGCGGGCCCGGGCGAAGGTGGCGCGCCCCTCGGCCGTACGGGCCGCACTCGCCATCCGGTGCGGGAGCCGGGCCCGCCGGGCGGGGTCGGTGAGCAGCGCCTCGCACAGGGCGGCGACCAGGCCCCGGCCGGCGCGCACGCGGTTGCCGACCGGGCCCGGCAGGCCGTCCTCCCCCCAGTCGGGGCCGCCCGGCTCCCGGGAGCCGGGCCCGGCCGGGAGCGGACCCCAGCCGACCGCGGTGTACCAGGAGACGGGGCTGCTGCGGGTGGCGGCGCGCACGGCGTGCCGCAGCACCCCGGGTTCCTCCTTGCGGGCGCGGCGCCCGGCGGCCCCGGCCCCGGCCCGCTCGACGGCGGCCAGCAGTTCGGCGCTGGTCGCCGAGGCCGCGAGGGCGAGGGCCGGCTCGCGGCACTGGGCGGCGAGGGCGCGGCGCTCCGCCGCCAGGGCGGCCGCGGCCGGGACGCGGAGCCGGTCCCGCAGGGAGGCGAGCCGGCCGCGCAGCTCCAGCCACTCCCGCAGCGCCGGGACCCGTTCGGGCAGGTCGCCGAGCGAGTCGAGGAGCGCGGGCCGGGGGTCGCGGCCGTTGTGCAGGGCCCGGCGCAGCGGCAGCACCACGTCCCGGTGGAAGGCGTCGGGGTGGTCGCCCCGGCTCGCGTACAGGGCGTCGGTCAGTGCGGGCGTGAGCCGGGCCAGCGCGCCCTCCAGCCGCGTCAGTTCCTCGGACGCGGCACGGAAGGCGGCCGCGTCCGGCGACTGCGCGGGATGGGTGAGCGTCGTCGCGCGCACCAGCGCGTACGAGGAGGTGCGCACGGCGGGGGCGGGGGAGGTCATGGCGTCCCGGGTCCTTCCGGCTCGGCCTGGTCGGGGGCAGGAAGCGGACCGCCCGCTCCGGGCCCGGGTGCGGGCGCCGGAGCGGGCGTCGGCAGGGGCACTCTCAGATGACGCCGGGAACCGTCTGCGGCTGCTGCGTGACGCACTGGCAGGCCGTGGCGGTGGGGATGCCGCACGTGGAGGTGGACGAGCCGGCGGCGAAGGCCGAAACGCCCGCGGTGTCGCGCATCGCGGTGACGGTGATGCCGCCGAGGTCCAGGTCGTGGGCCTCGAAGGACGTGGCCGCGTCGAAATCTGCCATGAGAACTCCCAAGGGTGTGGGGCGACTTGTGATGGCTGGATCCTTGTTGCGGACGAGCGGTCGCAACGCTAGCTCCCAGGGTGGCCCGGTCGCAGCGGACCGTTTTCGACATCGCGGGGTAACTCCACGTGAAACCAGGGAAGTTGACCGAAAGGCAGCACAACGCGCCCCCGAACGGACCCGGTCGGCCAGGCGGCACGCCGCCCCACCGCCGAAATCGGGCCGGTCTGGCCGCAAACCGCCGCCGGGAGCGCGGAGGCAGCGGGAGCCGCTGTCGTGACGGGTGCACGGGTACGGGGGCTGCGGCCGTGCCGTGGAGGCAGTTCATCCACGCGGAGCGGCGGAAACAGCAAAGGCAAGGAGGTCAACCCACTCCTTGCCACTCTCAAGTTATAACGCACCGGGGGGCTTGCGGCAAGGCCCCGGTCGTAGCGCAGAATCGCTGGCCTGAGCCGAACACACCGCAACACACGGGTCGCGAACGAACGCCCCCGGATCGGAGCCGCATCAGTGAACCCGCTGACCACCAGCGTGTTTGACCTTCCCGACCACCTCGGCGCCAAGGCCGCCCCGAAGCTGGTCGCCGGGGACGAGCGGCACTTCGCCGCCATCGAGGAAAGCCTGGAACGGACGATCGCCGAGGTGTCCGAGCGGCTCGACGCCGCGCGCCGGGCCCCCGGCGGCATCGGCCGGGAGGCCATGGACCGGGACGCGGAGATCCACCGGCTGACCGCGCGCCTGCGCGTGCTGCGCCGTTTCGGCCTGGACCTGTGCCTCGGCCACATCGTCCTCGCCGACGACCCCGAGCCCCTGTACGTCGGCCGGTTCGGCCTCACCGACAGCACGGGCCGCCGGCTGCTCGTCGACTGGCGCTCGCCGGCCGCCGAACCCTTCTTCGCGGCCACCCACGCCAACCCGATGGGCCTGGCCAGCCGCCGCAGGTACCGCTGGAACCGCGGCCGGATCGGCGACTACTGGGACGAGGTGTTCACCGTCGACGGGCTGGAGGGGCACGCCGCGCTCGACGACCAGTCGGCCTTCATCGCGAGTCTCGCGGGCAACCGGTCGTCCCGCATGCGGGACGTCCTGGGCACCATCCAGGCGGACCAGGACGCCATCATCCGGGCGGGATCCCGCGGCGCCCTCGTCGTCGACGGCGGTCCCGGCACCGGGAAGACCGTGGTCGCCCTGCACCGCACCGCCCACCTCCTCTACTCGGACCCCCGCCTGGGCCACCGCCGGGGCGGTGTGCTCTTCGTCGGTCCCCACCGCCCCTACCTGTCCTACGTCGCCGACGTGCTCCCCAGCCTCGGCGAGGAGGGCGTACAGACCTGCACCGTCCGGGACCTCGTCGCCGAGGGCGCCACGGCTGTGCCCGAGAGCGACCCGGAGGTGGCCCGCCTGAAGTCCACCGCGGACCTGGTGAAGGCGATCGAGACGGCCGTCAGGTTCTACGAGGAGCCGCCCGCCCAGGGGATGACGGTCACCACCCACTGGGCCGACGTCCGGCTGACCGCCGGCGACTGGGCCGCGGCGTTCGACGCGGTCGAACCCGGCACTCCGCACAACGAGGCGCGCGAGCAGATCTGGGACGAGCTGGTCACGATCCTGCTGGACAAGCACCACGACGAAGGAGACGGCGACGGGGACGACCTCTCGCCCGAGCTGCTGAACAGGTCGCTGCGGCAGAACCGGGAGCTGGTGACCGCCCTCGACCGCGCGTGGCCGGCGCTGGAGGCGACCGACCTCGTCGCCGACCTGTGGACGGTCCCCGCCTACCTGCGCAAGTGCGCTCCCTGGCTCAGCCGCGAGGAGGTGCGCACGCTCCAGCGGGAGGACGCCGAGCGGTGGACGGTCTGCGACCTGCCCCTGCTGGACGCGGCCCGGCACCGGCTCGGCGACTCGCAGGCGTCCCTGCGCAAGCGCCGGCACGAGGCCTCCGTCGCCGCCGAACGCGAGCGGATGGCCGGCGTCATCGACAGCGTGCTCGCGGCCGACGCCGACGGCGAGGGCGCGGTGACGATGCTGCGCGGCAAGGACCTCCAGGACAGCCTGATCGACGAGACGGCGCTGCCCGCCGTCGACCGGGACCTGCTCGCGGGCCCCTTCGCGCACATCGTCGTGGACGAGGCGCAGGAACTGACCGACGCCGAATGGCAGATGCTGCTGCTGCGCTGCCCCTCCCGCAGCTTCACCATCGTCGGGGACCGGGCGCAGGCCAGGGACGGGTTCACGGAGTCCTGGCGGGAACGGCTCGAACGGATCGGGCTCGACCGGATCACCATGGCTTCCCTGGGCGTCAACTACCGCACCCCGCAGGAGGTCATGGCCGAAGCCGAACCGGTCATCCGGGCCGCCCTCCCGGACGCCAACGTGCCGGCCTCCGTCCGCAGCAGCGGCATCCCCGTCGTCCACGGGTCCGCCGCCGAACGGGACTCGGTCCTCGAAGCCTGGCTCTCCGCGCACGCGGAAGGGGTCGCCTGCGTCATCGGCGATCCCGCGTTCCGTGCGACGCCCCGCGTGCGGTCGCTGACACCGCAGCTGTCGAAGGGGCTGGAGTTCGACCTGGTCGTCCTCGTCGACCCGCAGGAGTTCGGCACGGGCGTGGCGGGCGCGGTCGACCGCTACGTCGCGATGACCCGGGCGACCCAGCGCCTGGTGGTCCTCACCGGCGCCGACCGGCGGTAGCGGACTTCCGTCGGTGCCGTGGGACCGGACCGGCTGCGCGGGGCCGGACCGGTTGCGCGGGGCCGAGTCCGCGAGGAAAACGGTCTCCGACCGCCGCCCCGCACCCCCGGCCGCCGTCGGGGGTGACGGCGCCGCGGGAGCCGGGGCGGGAGCATCCGCCCGGCGGGCCGGCCGCCGGTCAGGCCGTCCCGGTCAACGCCCGCACCAGGCGCTCGACCCGGGCCCGGACCGAAGGCCCCGCCCCGGCCGGGCCGGTCATCAGAAGGTGGTGCAGCGTCCCCACCAGTGCCAGCGCGGCCGACTCCACGTCCACGCCGGCCCCCACCCGCCCGAGGGTCTGCTCCGCGCGCAGGTAGCCGCAGACCGCCCGTTCGACGGCGTCGAACCCCGGGGCACCGCCCGCCCAGGCCTCCCGCACCCGCCGCGCCGCGGCCGGCCGGGTCACGGCCAGTCCCACGAGACCAGGGTCCAGGGACAGCACCGCCGACGCCACGTCCGCGAGGTTGTCCGCCACCGCGCCCGCGCCCGCCCTGGCCGGGAGCCCTTCCGAGAGGGCGGCGGCGGCCCCGAAGCGGAAGAGGACGAGCTCGGCGACGAACTCGTCCAGACCGGCGAAGTGGGTGTGCAGCACGCCCTTGGCACAGCCCGCCTCCTCGGTGACGGCCCGGCTCGTCAGGGCGGCGGCCCCGTCCCGGGCCAGGACGCGGTCGGCCGCCTCGAACAGCCGCTCCCGCAGGCCTTCGATGGCCACTCCTCGCGGTGACATCAACATCCTCCCGGTGTAAGGGGATTGCCAGTATGGGCACATGCCCATACTGTTTGGGCACTCGCCCATTCTAGGTGCCCGCCACTCTTGCCGGAGGTCCTTCCGCATGCACACCACCAACAGCGCCAACACCGCCCAGGCCGAGGCGTGGAACGGCTACGAAGGAGCCCACTGGGCCGCCCACCACGACCGCTGGAACGCGGTCAACGCGGGCTTCGACCGGCCCCTGCTCGCCGCCGCCTCGATCCGGCCCGACGGGCGCGTCCTCGACATCGGCTGCGGGGCCGGCGCCACCACCCGGCTGGCGGCCCGGACGGCCCACCGCGGCCACGCCCTCGGCCTCGACCTCTCCGGCCCCATGCTCGACCGGGCGCGTGCGGTGGCCGCGCGGGAGGGCATCGCCAACGTCTCCTTCACCCACGGCGACGCCCAGACCCACCCGCTGCCCGAAGCCGCCTACGACGTCGCGATCAGCCGGTTCGGCGTCATGTTCTTCTCCGACCCCGCCGCCGCGTTCGCCAACATCGCCTCGGCCCTCAGGCCGGGCGGCCGCGTCGCCCTCCTGTGCGCGGCCGAGCCCGAAGGCAACGAGTGGCTGACGGCGCTCACCGCACTCGCGGACGTCCTGCCGGTCGGGGGCTTCGGATCGCCCGGCGGGCCGGGCATGTTCTCGCTGGCCGACCCCGGCACCGCGACCGGTCTGCTGCGGACGGCGGGCCTGCGCGACGTCCGTGCCGAACACGTCCGGGCGCGGGGCACCTGGGGCCGCACCGCCCGCGACGCCGCGGACTTCCTCCTCGACTCCGGCCCCGGCCGCCATCTGCTGAGCGCGGTCGACCCCGACGCGGGCGCCCGGGCCCGGGACCGCCTGACCGACACGTTCCGGGCGTACGAGGCCGAAGGCGCGGTCAGGCTGAGCAGCACCGGCTGGCTCCTGACCGCGACCCGCGCCGCCTGACCCGCGCCGCCTGACCCGTACCGCCACGGCGGGGCCCCGGACCCCGGGGCTCAGTAACCCCAGACGCTGAGCTCGACGATGGCCGCGAACAGGTGCTCCCAGACGTCCCCGCCGGGCGTGGCGGGGTCCACGGCGAGCGGGTCCAGGGCGGCCGCCTCGCGCAGGAAGTCCCGCTTGCCGTTCTCGCCGGGGTACGGGCTCCAGCACGCGCCCATGAACCGGTACACGGCCTCCAGCAGCCGTACGAAGGTCTCCACGTCCCGGGCGAAGAGGAACGGCCCCTCGCCGTTGCGGACCATCCAGACCGCACCCGTCTCCGGGTGGACGGACACCCGGCCGGTGTCGCCGTACCTCAGGTCGAAGGTGCCGAGCGGCAGCAGGCCGTGCTCCTCGGGCCCCACCCGGTGCGCGTCCGCCCCGGTCCACCCCAGGGTGAACGAGGCCACCCCCGCCGCCCACCACCGCGGCAGCCCCGCGGCCGCGATCACCTCCCGGGTGGGGGAGTGGACCAGCGCCGCGGGCTGCTGCCCGGGCTCCAGGCGCAGGACCCCGTCGGCCCCGAAGGCCTCCGCCAGCCGGCCGGCGTCGAGCGGGGTCCCGGCGGGCGACGGCCCCGCGAACCAGGGGCCGCCCGCCCCCCACCCGACGGCCTCGGCGGGCCGGGCGGCCGCGGGCCGGTCGCCGTTCCGCTCGACGACCGCCATCCCGCGCTCCTCGGCGAACGCGAACCGGCCCCCGCCGAGCGGCACGGGCTCCTCCCAGGTCCCCGGCCAGTGGAGGACCGGCTCCTCCTCGTCGTCGAAGAAGACGTCCTCCCCTTCGGCCACGGCGTCGTACGGCCGCTCGGCGAACTCCCCCTCGGCCGGGGCGGGGACCCGCTCCCCGGTGGCCGGGTCGAACCAGCGCTCGCCCGCCCACTGTGCCTCGACCTTCAACAGGACCCGGCCGTCCGGCGCTTCGTGGACCTCGACGTGCGCGCCGCCGGACAGGTTCGGCTGGGCCCGGTAGGCCCCGACCGGACGCCACCAGGCCCAGACCGTCCGCCACGGCATGTCCGGAGCGGCCCCGGCGACCAGTGCGGCGTACGCCTCGTGTCCCAGCACCCGAGCCCCGAAGTACAGCCACGACGCGAACTCCGCGCGCGACACCTCGGCCCCGTCGAGCACGGCGACCGCCTGTCCGAAGGCCTCGCGCCCCACACCCCCGCCCGTGGCGGGCAGTTCCGTGAGGGCTCCGGGTCCGGCCGCCAGCAGCGCGGCGGGAGAGGCGAACAGCTTGTCAAGATCGTCAAGAGCCATGGGCCCATGCTGCCACGCCCCACCGACAGGCCCGCCGCTCCGTACGGACGACCCCCTGCCGGACGGCGGTACGAGCGCGCCGCCGCTCCGCGGCCACCCCGGGGACACCGCCCGCACCGGATCCGCGGCGGTGCCGTCGACATCCGGAGGCGGTGCTGGTGGCGTCGGCGGCCGAGGCGCGGACGCGGAAAGCCCTTCGGCCCGGACGGTCTCCGCCGTCCGTACCGGGTCCCCGCGCCCCGGCCGCCCGCGGAGAACCCGCCGGACACCCCTGAGGGCTGTCCCGTGATCCCCGGCGGGCCGCGGCCCCTGGACCCGGACGGCCCCGGGGGTGTCTTTCCGGCCGGTCGGGCCGGGCCAGCGCGCCCCGCCCCGGTCGGCCGGGCAGGACGTGCTTCCATGGCGGACGTGCCCGGCCCGGCACTCCCCGCCCCGCCGACGGAAGGCGCCCGATGGCCGCGATCCTTTCCCCCGCGACCCGTTACCCCGAGACCACCCCCTGCGACATCGGCCTGCCCGTGCTGCGCCTCGTGCTCGGTGTGATCATGGCCGTCCACGGAACCCAGAAGCTGTTCGGATGGTTCGACGGCCCCGGCCTCAAGGGAACCGGCGTGTTCTTCGCCAAGGCCGGCTACCCGGCGGGCGAGGCCACGGCGGCGGTCGCCGGCCTGACCGAGACCCTCGGCGGTCTCGGCCTGATCCTCGGGCTGTTCACCCCGCTGGCCGCCGCGGCCGTCGTCGGCGTCATCATCAACGCCATCGCCGTCAAGTGGACCGGCTCCGTGTTCGGCCCGGAGGGCGTCGAGTTCGAGTCCCTGATCGTCGCCGCCGCCGTCACCCTGGCCCTGACCGGCCCGGGCCGCTTCGCCCTGGACCGCTTCCTGCCGGTCCTGCGCGCCCACCGGCCGGTCCACGGGCTCGCCGCCCTCGCCCTGGCGGTCGTACTCGCCGCCGTGGCGCTCCTGCTGCGGGACTGATCCGCCGGGCATCATGGCCGGGTGACGACGCAATCCGGCGACGACCCCGGACGCGGCCCGCGCGAGCGGCCCGTCCTGCTGCCCTACGCCGATCCGGCCTTCGTCGCGGACCCGTTCCCGCTGTACCGGCACCTGCGCGAAGAGGCCCCCGTCCACCGCGCGGTCATCGCGGGAGGCCTGGACGCCTGGCTCGTCACCCGCTACGAGGACGGCCTGGAGGCCCTGTCGGACCCCCGCCTCAGCAGCGACGTCCGCGACGCCACGGACGCCCGCCTCCTGCGGCAGCTGCCCGGCACGGAACGCGAGGCGATGCTCGGCAACATGCTCCGCAGCGACCCGCCCGACCACACCCGGCTGCGCCGCCTGGTCTCCAAGGCGTTCACCGCCCACCGGGTGGCGGGGATGCGGCCCCGGATCCAGGCCGTCGCCGACCGGCTGCTCGACGCGGTCACCCCCGCCGGCCGCGCCGACCTCGTCGCCGACTTCGCGCTGCCGCTCCCCGTCACCGTGATCAGCGAACTGCTCGGCGTCCCGGTGGACGACCGCCACGACTTCCAGCGCTGGACGGACCGCCTCATCACCCGCGGCGCGGAGCCGCCGGACCCCGCCGTGGTCAACGAGGCCTGGCAGCACATGCGCGGCTACGTCACCGGGCTCATCCGGGACAAGCGGACGAGCCCCGCGGACGACCTGCTCAGCGACCTGGTCGCCGCCCGGGACGAGGAGCGGCGGCTGACCGAGGACGAGCTGATCGCCATGGTCTTCCTGCTGCTGGCCGCCGGCTACATCACCACGGTCAACCTGATCGGCGGCGGCCTCGCGATGCTGCTCGCCCACCCCGACCAGCTCGACCTGCTGCGCTCCGATCCCGGGCTGCTGCCGGGGGCCGTCGAGGAGTTCCTGCGCTACGACGGCCCGGTCAGCCCCGGCATCGCCCGGTTCGCCCGCGAGGACGCCGAGATCGCCGGCGTGCGGATCCCGCGCGGCTCGACCGTACTGATCGCCTCCGCCATCGCCGACCGGGACCCGGTGCGCTTCCCCGACCCCGACCGCCTGGACATCACCCGGCGGGACAACGCCCACCTGGCGTTCGGCCACGGCATCCACTACTGCCTGGGCGCACCGCTGGCCCGGCTCGAAGGCGAGATCGCCATCGGCACGGCCCTGCGCAGGCTCCCCGGGCTCGCCCTCGGGGTACGGCCGGACGAGATCCCCTGGCGCCCCGGCGGCCTGCGCGGCCCCCTGGCCCTCCCGGTGGCCTTCACCCCGGACACCCCCTAAGGGCTGTCGCGCCGCATGGCGGCCGGCCGTGCGAACCGGCCGGCCGGGCCGTCGGCCTCAGCCGAACCAGACGACCAGGCGGACGTTGCGGTCCCCGTGCACGGCCGCGAGCGCGCGCATCGCCGCCCATACGGGTCCCCAGCCGCCGTCCGGCGGGACGAACATCCGGGGCGTCAGGACCACCGGGCGGTACTCGGCGCCGTTCAGGCGGACGCCCGCGCCCGGCGGCCACTCCGGCGGCATCAGGTCCTCGCCGAAGGCCTCCTCCGCCGCGTCGAGGACCTCGGCCCGCGCCCAGACCACATCGTGCAGCACGGGCCCGCCGTCCGGGCCCGGACGCCACTCGCCGAGCCAGGACCAGGCGGGAGCGTCGCAGACCGGAACGTCCCAGTCGACCGCCGCGACCTCCGCCCAGGTGGCGTACGAGTGGCCGTGGTGCAGTTCCCCGCTCGTCCGCGGAACCGGATCCGAGACATCGTCAGGGACTCCCCGCTGGTCGAACAGCGGCCGGTCCACACCGAGGCTCCCGCCGAAACCGAAGAGGCACTCCCAGACGTGACGCTCGCGCCCGAGCCCGAAGTCCAGCAGGCTGCCGACCGTCTCCCAGCGCCCGCCGGGCCCGCGCGCCTCGATCACCCCGTCGATGTCAACCCCCACGGCCGAAGATCCTAGACGGGCTCAACCATCCCCGGCCCGCCGGAGTCTTCCCGTGCGGAACAACCAGACAGCCCAACGGCAAGGAGACGAGAAGCCATGACGTTACGGAAGACCGCACGGGCCGGCGCGGTGGGCCTCGCGGCGGCCGCCATCGCCGCCACCGCCCTGGCGGCCCCCGCCCACGCCTCGCCGGACCCCGCTGCCGCCAAGGCACGGCACGCGGCGACCCAGCGCGAGATGGACGCGGACGTGAAGGCCGGCACCCCCGGCATCACGGCACAGGCGCGCGACGCCCACGGCGTCTGGCAGTCGACGTCGGGCGTCGGCAACCTGGCCACCGGCGCACCGCGCGGCGCCGACGACCGGTTCCGCGTCGGCAGCATCACCAAGACGTTCGTGGCGACCATCCTGCTCCAGATGGAGTCGGAGCACAGGCTCGACCTCGACGACAAGGTGGAACACCACCTTCCCGGCCTGGTACGGGGCAACGGCAACGACGGCAGCAAGATCACCGTACGGCAGCTCCTCAACCACACCAGCGGCCTCTTCGACTACCTGGCCGACGAGGAGTACTTCTCCACCTACATCAGCGGCGACGGCTACCTCACGCACCGGTACGACACCCTGCCGCCCGAGAAGCACATACGGGTGGCCACGTCCCACCAGCCGCTGTTCCGGCCCGGCGACCGGCACTCCTACTCCAACACCAACTACGTCCTCGCCGGGCTGATCATCGAGAAGGCGGGCGGGCGGACGTACGAGGCCGAGGTCCGCGACCGGATCATCCGGCCGCTGGGCCTGAAGGCCACCTCCAACCCCGGCGACGGCATCCGCATCCCCTCGCCCGGCAGCCGCCACTACTCCAAGCTGTTCGAGTCCGCCCCCGACCGCATCGACGACGTCACCGAGATGAACGGCTCCCAGGGCTGGGCCGACGGGGACATCATCTCCACCACCGGAGACCTGAACCGCTTCTACCGCGCACTGCTGCGCGGCGAACTGCTCCGGCCGGAGCAGCTCAAGGCCATGAAGACGACCGTGCCGGTCCCCGACCGCCCCGACATGGCCTACGGGCTCGGCATCACCCGGTTCCGGACGGGCTGCGGGACGACCCTCTGGGGCCACGGCGGCGGCATGGTGGGCTCGACCTCCCTCGCCGTCTCCACCGAGGACGCCCGCCACCAGCTCGCGTACAACCGCAACGGCGACTGGAACGGGGAAGCCAAGCAGAAGATCATGGACGCCGAGTACTGCCCCGCCAACCCGCTCCCCGCCCACTGAGCCGCACGGCCGCCCCCGGCCGCACACATCCGTCAGAAAATTCCCCGGCGGCGATGTCGAGAAGCCGCAACCGGCTCCGTCTCCTGTATGAACGCGACCGGAAGGGGTCGCACCAGCACCACGGAGGAGAGTCATCATGGCCAAGTACCTGCTGCTCAAGCACTACCGCGGAGCCCCGGCGGCGGTCAACGACGTGCCCATGGACCAGTGGACGCCACAGGAGATCTCGGACCACGTCCAGTACATGAACGACTTCGCCGCCCGGCTGGAGAAGACCGGCGAGTTCGTCGACGGCCAGGCGCTCGCCCCCGAGGGGACCTTCGTCCGGTACGACGGGGAGGGGCGCCCGCCGGTCACCGACGGCCCGTTCGCCGAGACGAAGGACCTCATCGCCGGTTGGATGGTGATCGACGTCGACAGCTACGAACGCGCCGTCGAGCTGGCCGGCGAACTGTCCGCCGCCCCCGGGGCGGGCGGCGAGCCGATCCACGAGTGGCTCGAACTGCGCCCCTTCCTGACCGAGCCGCCCACCATCACGGAGTGACCTGCGACATGCCCGAGGTGCCCGGGATGGACGAGGCACTGCTCAGGAGCCTCACACCGGGCGTGCTCGCCGTCCTCGTCCGCCGCGGAGCCGACTTCGCGGCGGCCGAGGACGCCGTGCAGGACGCGCTGGTCGAGGCGGTCCGCGTCTGGCCGGCCGAACCCCCGCGCGACCCGAAGGGCTGGCTGGTCACCGTGGCCTGGCGGCGGTTCCTCGACGCGACCCGCGCCGACACCGCCCGCCGCCGGCGGGAGGACCTCGCCGACCAGGAGCCGGCACCCGGCCCGGCCCCCGCCGCCGACGACACGCTCCGGCTCTACTTCCTGTGCGCCCACCCGTCGCTGACGCCGTCGTCCGCGGTCGCGCTCACGCTGCGCGCCGTCGGCGGACTCACCACCCGCCAGATCGCCCGGGCCTACCTGGTGCCCGAGGCGACCATGGCGCAGCGCATCAGCCGGGCCAAGCGCACCGTCTCGGGCGTACGGCTCGACCGGCCCGGTGATGTCGCCACCGTGCTGCGCGTGCTCTACCTGGTCTTCAACGAGGGCTACTCCGGGGACGTCGACCTCGCCGCCGAGGCCATCCGGCTCACCCGGCAGCTCGCGGCCGCGACCGACCACCCCGAGGCGGCGGGGCTGCTCGCCCTGATACTGCTCCACCACGCCCGGCGCGCCGCCCGGACCGCGCCCGACGGCAGCCTGGTGCCGCTCGCCGAACAGGACCGCGGACTCTGGGACACGGGGGCGATCGCCGAGGGCGTCGGCATCCTCCAGCGGGCCCTCGCCCGGGACCGTCTGGGAGAGTTCCAGGCGCAGGCCGCCATCGCCGCCCTCCACGCGGACGCGCGCACCGCTCGGGAGACCGACTGGCCGCAGATCGTCGAGTGGTACGACGAGCTCGTACGCCTGACCGGCAGCCCGGTCGTCCGGCTCAACCGCGCGGTGGCCGTCGGCGAGGCGGACGGACCCCGCGCGGGCCTGGCGGCGCTCTCGGCGCTGGACGACACGCTGCCCCGCCACACGGCGGTGGCGGCGTACCTCCACGAACGCGACGGCGACCTCGCGACGGCGGCCCTCCTGTACGCCGAAGCGGCCCGGAAGGCCCCCAACCTCGCCGAGCGGGACCACCTGACGCGCCAGGCCGCCCGGCTCAACGCCCGCGGACGCCGCTGACCGGGCCCCCGCGTACCGCGCACGGGTGCTTTCCCGGACCGGCCCGGGAGGGAGAGCGCCCGCCGGGGAACCTCCCCGGAATCCGGGCCGGCCGGCGCCCCGCACACGGCCACGGGCGGCGGGGGCCGACGGGCCCGACCGGGCGCAGGCGAAGGAGCGCGAAGCTCCGGATGTGTAAGCACCACGGACCGTCTGTCCAGGCGGGCCCAGGGGTGCGAACCTGGCCACGCCGCTCGGCCGAGCGGAGCGCCCACGAGCCCCCCGATCGTGTGCGCCGCCTTTCGACGACCCGTCACAGAGGGAGCCCGCCGTATGCAGACCCGTTCACCCGATGAGCCGCGCAAACGAGTGGTGTGGGGGACGACCCTCGTGCTGATCGCGGTCACCGCGCTCCTCGGGGCCGCGCCCGGGGCCGCCACGGCGGCGCCCCCCGCCGCCCCGCCCGTCCCCGTCCTGTCCTGGGGCCCCTGCGAGGGCGCCGCCCCCGGGGACGCCTTCGAGTGCGCGACCGCCCGCGTACCGCTGGACTACCGGGACCCGGCCGGGCGTACGATCCCGCTGGCCGTCACCCGGCGGCCCGCGGCCGACCGGACCCACCGCACCGGCGTCCTGCTGCTGCACCCCGGCGGACCCGGCAACTCCGGTGTGGACTTCGCCCGCAACAGCTACGAGAACCTGCCCGCCTCCCTCCGCGACGCCTTCGACGTCGTCGGCTACGACATGCGCGGCGTGGGGCGCAGCGGACAGGTGGAGTGCTGGAACGACAAGGAGTACTCCGCCGCCGTCGACGCCGCACGCGGCGTACCCGGCCCCGGAGCCCTGCGGGAAGCGGTCCGGCAGGGCCTCGACTTCGCCACCGCCTGCCGGCAGCGGGCCGCGGACCTCGCCCCGTACATCGGCACCGGCTCCAACGCCAAGGACATCGACCTGCTCCGCCAGGCCCTCGGCGAGGAGCGGCTCACCTTCTACGGCCGCTCCTTCGGCAGCTACGTCGGCACCGTCTACGCCGCGCAGTTCCCCCGCCGCGTCCGCGCCATGGTCCTGGACGGCGCCTACGACCCCCGCACCTACGCCGACCTGCCCTACGCCTACGACGCCGCGCAGTTCACCGCCCTGGACGGGGCCGTGGGCCGGTTCCTCGACTGGTGCGCGAAGGACCCCGCCGCGTGCGGCTTCGGCGACGGCAGGCCCCGGGAGGCCTTCGAGGAGCTCAAGCGGGCGCTGGACGCCGACCCGGTCGTCACCGCGAGCGGACGCCCCGCGACCGGCTACACCCTCGCCTACCGCCTGATGTTCAACATCAACTCGGGCAAGGAGGTCTGGCCCTACCTGGGACAGGCCCTGCGGGCGGCCCAGGCGCGCCAGACCTCCTTCCTGCTCAACCCGCCCTCACCCGGGTCCTTCGACTTCCTCAACGTCAACCTGGCCGTGGAGTGCGCCGACCGCGTCTACCCCAAGAGCCCCCTGCTCCTGGGCGCGCTGGTCAGCGCCGAAGCGGCCTCCGCGCCGCTGCTGGGCCCCCCGATCGGCCTCGGCCCGCCCACCTACGACCACAACCACGCGACCACCTGCGCCCAGTGGCAGGCGGAGCGCCCGAGCCGCTTCGAGGGCTCCTACCGGGCGGCCGGCTCCGCCCCGATCCTGGTCCTCGGCACGACGGGGGACCCCGACACCCCGTACCAGGACGCCGTGGCCCTCGCCAGGACGCTCGACAACGGCCGCCTGCTGACGTTCGACGCCGAAGGACACACCGCGTACAACCGCAGTACCTGCGTCAGCGCCCTGGCCACGCAGTACCTCGCCACCCTGGCGCTGCCCGCCCGGGGCACCGTCTGCGCGGACGAGGCGCCCCCGGAGGCGCCGGGCCGCCGCACCGCGGGCATCGAGGTCGACGAGACGCGCGATGTGATTCCGGCCCTGCGCTGAGCACCGGCCTCCGCGCGGGCCGCGGCCGGTCACCGGCCGCGGCCCGCGCGGTTAGGCTCACCCCATGACTGCGCTCGTATACGAAGACTTCGGCACCGGCCGCCACCGCGAGGCCTCGCTGATCAGGCACGCCCTGGGCAGCGTCCACGACGAGGAGCTCGTGGCCGGCCTCGCCGGGGGCATCGGCTTCATGTACTTCGTCTTCGAGTACGAGGGACGCCTGCCCATCCTCACGATCGTGGCCCAGGCCCACCCCGAGCCCTGGGTGCAGGTCGCGCTCGGCCGCCTCGGGGTCCCGTACGAGGCCACCCGCGCGATGAACCCCCGCTGGGGCCGGGTCCGTGCCGCGCTGGACGGCGGGCAGCCCGCGTTCTGCGTGGTCGACCGCTCCTCCCTGCCCTGGCACGCGGCCGACCCGGACGCCGAGATGACGGGCACCGACCCGTACACCGTGGTCATCGCCGGGTACGACGGCGACGACCTGCTGATCGAGGACGGCGCCGAGACCCCGTACCGGATCGGCCGCGAGGAGTTCGGCGCCGCCTGGACCGCCCACCGCAAGGGCCGCCACCAGCTGATCGTGCCCACCGGGCCCGCCGAGGGGGAGCCGGACGTGGACGGGGCGATCGCCTCCACCGTCACGCACCTCACCGGGGCGGTCCTCGGCAACGCCTTCGACGTGAACTTCGGCTTCACCGGCATGGAGAAGCTCGCCGCCCAGCTGCGCGACGGCACCACGAAGACGGGATGGGAGCGGCGGTTCGGCAGTTCGCCCGAGGCCCTCCGGGCCGGCACCGGGCGGCTGTACGCCTGTCTGGAGGAGGAGTGGACCGCCCCGGGCGCGACCCGGCCGCTGTACGCCGACTTCCTCGATCTCGTCGGGCGCCCGGAGGCCGCCGGACTCTTCCGGGAGTCCGCCGGCCACTGGGAGGCGCTGGCCGTGCTCGCCCGGGACGCCGACCCGCAGGGCGGTCCGCAGGAGCGGCGGGCGCTGTTCGACGCGTGCGCGGAGCGCGTGGACCGCTGTGTGGAACTGGAGCGCGAGGCGGTCCGGGCGCTGGAGAAGTAGGGGGACCCGCACACCCTTGACGGATGGATGGTCTGGACCAACCCTACGTGGTGACGCGCCACTTCCGGCGCGAACGGACGAAGGGAGCACCCCGTGATCCGTCGCACCATCCGCCTGCTCGGCCTCGGCCTCGGACTCGCCGCGTTATGCGCCCAGCTGCCCGCGGCGGCTGCGGCCGAGCCCCCCGGGCCGCGCGCGCCCGACACCTGCGCGGTGAAGCCGAAGCCGGCCGGCAAGGTACTCCAGGGGTACTGGGAGAACTGGGACGGCGCCGCGAACGGCGTCCACCCGCCCCTCGGCTGGATCCCCGTCACCGACAGCCGCATCCGCGCCCACGGCTACAACGTGGTCAACGCGGCCTTCCCCGTCATCCGCTCCGACGGCACCGTCCTGTGGGAGGACGGCATGGACAGCACCGTGAAGGTGCCCACCCCCGCCGAGATGTGCCAGGCCAAAGAGGACGGCCTCACCCTGCTGATGTCCATCGGCGGCGCGGCGGCCGGCATCGACCTCGGCTCCAGCGCCGTCGCGGACCGCTTCGTGGCGACGATCGTCCCCATCCTGAAGAAGTACAACTTCGACGGGATCGACATCGACATCGAGACCGGCCTCGTCGGCTCCGGCAGCATCACCCGCCTCTCCCCGTCCCAGGCCAACCTGATCCGCATCATCGACGGCGTGCTCGACCGGATGCCGGCCGGATTCGGCCTGACGATGGCCCCCGAGACCGCGTACGTCACCGGCGGCAGCGTGGCGTACGGCTCGATCTGGGGCGCGTACCTGCCCGTCGTCAAGAAGTACGCCGACAACGGCCGGCTGTGGTGGCTGAACATGCAGTACTACAACGGCAGCATGTACGGCTGCTCGGGGGACTCCTACTCCGCCGGGACCGTCGCCGGCTTCAAGGCTCAGACCGACTGCCTCGACCGCGGTCTCGTCGTCCAGGGCACCACGATCAGGGTGCCCTACGACAAGCAGGTCCCCGGGCTTCCGGCCCAGCCGGGCGCCGGCGGCGGCTATCTGGCGCCCGGCCTGGTCGCCCAGGCCTGGAACCCCTACGGCGGCCGGCTCAAGGGGCTGATGACCTGGTCCCTCAACTGGGACGGATCCCGGAACTGGACCTTCGGCGACAACGTCAGGGCGCTCCAGGGCCGTTGACGGCGCGGCCCCTCAGGCCCCCAGGTGCTTGCGGATCAGCTCGTACGAGCGGACCCGGTCGCGGAAATCGTAGACGGGCGTGGTCAGCATCAGCTCGTCCGCGCCGCTCTCGCCGGCCAGCTGCGCGAGCCGGCGTACGACGGTCTCGGGGGTGCCGACGGCCTGCTGCGCGCGGAAGCCGGCCAGGGCCCCCAGCTCCTCCCGGGTGAAGGGGTGCGCGGCGGCCTCCTCGGGCGTGGGGAAGGGCATGTCGCTGATCCCCTTGAGCAGCCCCGCCTTGACGACGTTCATCGGCCCGCCGCGCCACTGGGCCTCTTCCTCCGTCTCCGCGCACACCGTCTCCACGCACAGCAGGACCCGGGGCCGCGCGCACCAGCGCGAAGGGGTGAACGCGGCCCGGTACCGCTCCAGGACCGCGCGGGTGTTCTCCGGCCGGATGTGGTGGGCGACGGCGACCGGCAGGCCGAGTTCCGCGGCGAGCGCGGCCCCGGCGGGGCTGGAGGCGAGCAGCCACGGCTCCGGCAGCGGGCCGAGCGCGACCTCCTCCACGAGGAAGGACAGGACCGCGGCCACGTCCTCCCGGTACTCGGTGTCCGTCGTGGGTCCCGCTCCGCGGCGCAGGGCGCGCGCGATGCCCTCGTCGAAGGTGCCGGGACCGCGGCCGACGCCGAGGTCGATGCGGTCCTCGTGCAGGGCGGCCAGGGTCCCGAACTGCTCGGCGAGCGTGATGGGCGCGTGGTTGGGGGCCAGCACGCCGCCCGAGCCCAGCCGGATCACCGAGGTGGACGCCGCGGCGTGCGCGGTCAGCACGACCGGCGGGAACGCCCCGATCGCGGGGGAGTGGTGGTGCTCGGCGTACCAGACCCGGTGGTAGCCCAGCCGTTCCAGCTCCTGCGCGAAGGCCGCGGTGTCCCGCAGGGTGTCCACGGCCCGGGTGCCGGTCTGGACCATCGCGACTTCGAGCGCGGAGAGCGGTATGTCGATCATGTCCGCCAGCATAGGGACCGGCCGCCCCGGTGAGCGGGGTGGTGATCCCTTTTGCGCCACGTGGCGGGGCCGGCCGCCGGCGCGCCCGTGCGCGGCGTCGGAGCCGCGTGCGCGGTGTCCGCACCGAGCGGATCTGACCGGTTGACAGGAGCCGCACCCTTGCATCACCCTTTCACTAGTCAACTAGTGAAAGGGTGATGCTGTCGTGCTGGAGTACCGCATCGACCGGCGCAGCGGCATCGCCACGTACCTGCAGATCGTCCAGCAGACCAAACAGGCCCTGCGCCTGGGCCTGTTGGAACCCGGCGACAAGCTGCCGGCCGCGCGCGAGGTCGTGGAGGCCACCGCCATCAACCCCAACACCGTCCTCAAGGCCTACCGCGAGCTGGAACGCGAAGGGCTCGTCGAGGCGAAGCGGGGGATGGGCACCTTCATCCGGAAGTCCCTGGGCAGTGCCCCGGCCGACTCCCCGCTCCACGACGAACTCGAAGGCTGGGCGCGGCGGGCACGGGCCGCCGGGATGGAACGGGACGACGTGGCCGCGCTCTTCGCATCCGTACTGGACCGACACTTCAAGGGGGACGGCGACGCATGACGGACACCGTGATCGAGGCGGAAGGCCTCGGACTGCGCTACGGCCGCAAGGGGGCGTGGGCGCTGCGCGACTGCACCTTCCGGCTGCCCGAAGGCCGGATATGCGCACTCGTGGGCCCCAACGGCGCCGGAAAATCGAGCCTCTTGTCGCTCGCGGCCGGGCTCGAGCTCCCCACCGAGGGCACCCTGCGCACGGCGCCGCGCGAGGAACTGGCCTACGTCGGCCAGGACAAGCCCCTCTACCCGCAGCTCACCGTCGACGAGACCCTGCGCCTCGGCCGTGAACTCAACCCCGGCCGCTGGGACGCGAAGACGGCCGAGCGGATCACGGAAGCCGGCGGACTGTCCCGGGGGGCCCGGATCCGTACGCTCTCCGGCGGCCAGCGCACCCGCGTCGCCCTGGCCCTCGCCCTCGGCAAGCGGCCCGCCCTGCTCCTCCTGGACGAGCCGATGGCCGACCTCGACCCGCTCGCCCGGCACCAGCTCATGGGCACGCTGATGGCCGACGCCGCCGACAACGGGACCTCCGTGGTGATGTCCTCGCACATCCTCACCGAGCTGGAGGGCGCCTGCGACCACCTCCTCCTCGCCGACGGCGGCCGGATCCGCCTCTCCGGCCCCATCGACGAGGTCAACGCCGCCCACCGGCTGCTCACCGGCCCGGCCGCCGCCTCCGCCGACCTCGCCCGCCACACCGTCGTCGAAAGCCGTACGACGGGCCGCACGCTCACGGCCCTCGTCCGGCCGGGAGGACCCGTCGACAACCGGACCTGGCAGACGGCCACCCCTTCCCTGGAGGAGCTCTTGCTCGCCCACCTGCGTTCCCCCGACGCCCCGCCGTTCGCCGCCGGCGACACCCTCACCGGCGCGGGGGTGCGGGCATGAGCGCGCTGACCCCGAGGGGACCGTACTGGGCCACGGTCCGCCAGCACCGCCGCGTGGGCCGGGCGCTGCCCGCGCTCGTGGCGGCCGCACTCGCCGCGGTGGTCGCGCTGCGCGTCTGGGCCGGTGCCCCGGGCTCCGACGGGGCGTTCGCGTACCCGACCCGGGGCTACGACCTGCTGCGGCTCTGCATGGAGTACGCGGGCACGGGCCTGCTCCTGCTGCCGCCGCTGGCCGGCGCCTTCGTGGCCGGCCCGATGACCGCGCGCGAACTGGAGAGCGGCACCTGGCGGCTCGCCCTCACCCAGTCGACCACCCCCAGGGCCTGGCTCGGCGCGAAGGCCGTCGTCGCCGCCCTGGTGTCCGCCCTCGCGGCGGCCTCGCTGGTGCTGGTCTACCGCATCGGCTGGTCGCGGGTGTCCAGCACCTGGCAGCTCACCTGGTTCGACCGGGGCCCGTACGAGGCCACCGGCCCGGTGCTGGCCGGCTACTGCCTGCTCGGCGTGGCGGTCGGACTCCTCGTCGGACAGCTCGTCCGGCGCACCGTAGCGGCCATGGCGGCCGCGGGCCTGCTCACCGCACTCGTGCTGTTCGGCCTCGGCTCCCTGCGGTGGTCGCTCCTGCCCACGCAGACCAACACCATTCCCTTCGCCGGGAACCCGGGCGGGCTGACGCCGCCCGACTCCCTGATGACGGACTCGGGGCTGATCACCGCCTCGGGGGCGCGCCTGCCCGAGTACGCCTGCTTCGAGCGGACCCGGGACATGGGCGTCTGCCCGGCCGACCTGAACATCACCGCCCGGTACGCGGAGTTCCACCCGGCCTCGCACTACTGGCCGACGCAGCTGATCGAGACCGCCCTCGTGCTCGTCCTGGCCGCCGCCGTCCTGTACGCGGCGTTCCGGGTCCTGCGCGCCCGGCGCGGCTGAGGCCTACAGTCCCGCTCCACCGGTCGCGTCGACGACGCGGCCGGTGACCCAGCGGCCGGCGTCCGAGGCGAGGAAGGCGACGACGTCCGCGATGTCCCGCGGCTGCCCGACCCGGCCGAGCGCGGCGAGCGAGGCCGCGTGCGCCTCGGCCTCGGCGTTGCCGCGCAGCCAGCCGGCGTTGACGTCGGTGTCGACGATGCCGGGGGCGACCGAGTTCACGGTGACGCCCCGGGAGCCCAGGGCCTTGGCGAGGTTCAGGGTCAGCGTGTCGAGGGCGCCCTTCGTCGCCCCGTAGGCCAGGATCTCGGGCATGGCGAGCCGGGCGGCGCCGCTGGAGATGTTGACGACCCGGCCGCCGTCGCGCAGCCGGCCCAGGGCCTCCTGCACCACGAAGAACGGGGCCCGTACGTTGACCGCGAAGACCCGGTCGAAGCCCTCCTCGGTGACCTCGCCCAGCGGGGAGGGCAGCCCGATGCCCGCGTTGTTCACGATGATGTCGACGCCGTCCAGGCCGAGTTCGTCGTAGGCGGCCCAGAGCGCGGCCGCGTCCCCGTGGCGGCCGAGCTCGGCCCGCAGCGCGAAGGCCCGGCCGCCGTCCTCGGCTATCCGCTCGACGGTCGCCCGCGCGGCGGCCTCGTCGCTGGCGTAGGTCAGCACGACGGTGACCCCGTCCGCCGCCAGCCGCTCGGCGATCGCCCGGCCGATTCCCCGACTGCCGCCGGTGACGAGCGCGTTCTTGCCCATGAGGAGCTCCCCCTTATTTCTGTAGTGCTCGTTACATAAAAAAACGTAACACAAGATCCAGAACTCCCGCAACGCCCGCTGCGGCCGCTAGGATCCGGCCATGCCGATCACGCCGATACCCGTCCTCCGAAGCGGCAAGCGCACCGATCTACGAGCCGCCGAGGGCGAGTTGGTCCTGCGGCGGGCGGGCCGGGAGCACCGCATACCCTTCGAGGCCGTCGCCCTGGTCCACGCCGAGCGGCGGGCCGTCGAAGTCCGCCTCAGGGCGCCCGCCGGGCGCCCGCCGGCCGTCTACCGGATCGAGGGCGTCAGCGCGGCGGCGGCGACGGCCTTCGCGCGGGCCGTCCACTCGGCGCTCCCGCCGGTCCCCGAGGGCGCCGCGGCCGTGGACGGCGCCGCCCTGGTCACCACCCGCCCCGCCGAGCGCGAACCGGAGACCCCGAAGGAGGCGTTCGGCCGGCGGGTGAGGTGGATGGTGTGGACTTCCGTCCTCGCGATCGCCGTGATGAGCGTGGTGGTCTCGGTCGTCACGCACCCCGTCATGATGATCTTCGTCTGGCTCACGGGCGGTGTCTGCTTCCCCTTCGCCGGGGTGGTCATCCTGCTGCTGCCGGCGGTCACCGAGCGCTGGCGCCTGCCCCGGCACGGCATCACGGTGACGGCGGAGTACGCCCACAGCGCCGCCGAACCGACCCTCTACCTGTACGGGGACCTGGAGGGCAACACCCGCACGTACTTCGACACGAGCGGCCGCCTCCGCCTGGAGGTCAGCTACGACGCCCACGACCCCGGCAGGGTGGTCCGTGCCGACGGCAAGGGCCGCTGGCTCCAGGCGACCGTCCTCGCGGCCGCGGCCCCGATAGCGCTCCTGGCTCTCTTCGCCTTCCTGTCGACCCCCTTCATGTCCGTCTAGGCCGCCTTTCGGATCTCGCGGGTCAGGTGAGATCCGGAAGGGACGGCCCGGGGCCTGCCCGGACCCCGCGGCCATATTGACGTGCGCGTCCCCATCAGAGCTGCGACAGTCACCGTCGTGACCTTGATGAACGTGCTCCTCGGCTTCGCCGTGACCGGCCGGGTCGGTCCGCTCCACTGCGGAATGTCCCTCACCGGAGCCGAGGAGATCCTCGGCCCGGGCCGCCCGCACCCCCAGATCCAGATGAAGGGCCCGGACTTCGACGGGTACCCGTACGTCTGGGGCGGGCTGGAACTCGAGGTCACCCGGCGCCACGTCAGCGGCATCTCGATACGGCTCGACCCCGGTTCGGCGGTCAGGCTGCCGCCCCGCGTACTGCCGGACGCCGGCGCGTACGCGGCGACCGTCCTGCGCGAGGACTTCCTCGCCGCCCTCGACGCCGCCGGCTGCCGGCACGACCCCAACCCGATCCTCACCTTCGACGAACAGTCGGCGGTCGTCACCCGACCCGGCGGCGTCCACGCGGTCTTCGGCCTGCCGGCCGGGCGCGCGGACGTCCCGGACCGCGGCCGCTTCCACCTCGACAGCCTCTACAAGCACACCGCGTGACCCCCGTGGAGCACATGCGGACCGTCTCCTTCGCCGCCTGGCGGCAAGGCGCGGCACTCGCCCCGGAGGAACGGGAGGCCACGGACTGACCCCACGGAACCGCCGGGACGCGGCCATCGGTACGACGGGGCGATCGCGCCGGCGGTGTCAGCGGGCGTGGCGGCGGTACCGGTTCGCGATCAGGGAGACCGTGAGCATCGCGGTCATGACGCCCACCGCCAGGGTGAGGGTGCCTGCCTCGCCGCCGGCCATCGCCCAGCCGTTGCCGAGCAGGAGCGCGGTGCCGCCGACGAGGGCGAGCGCGGTGTGGCGGCGGTCGCGCAGGCGGCCGAAGTGGCGGGCCAGGACGTAGCACGCCGCGATCAGCGAGACGAAGGTGACCGACCCGGCGGCGAAGTGGGCGTAGCTGTGCCAGGTGAGCGCGGCGGGCGGCCCGTACGGCGTGCCCGCCGGGAAGCCGTCGGCCGGGTCCATGACGAACACCCCCGCCAGGATCATGCCGATGCCGCCGATCCGTACCAGCCGTGGCGCCCATGTGCCTCCGGGGGTGCCGTGCAGGGCCTGGCGCAGGCCTCCCGCCCCGACGACGAGCAGGGCGCCGACGGCCAGGAAGTTGGCGATCTGGAGCCAGCCCAGCGAGCCGTTGCTCAGCGCGCTCAGCGGGTGGCGGGTGATGTCGAAGCCCTCGCGGGTCGCGGCCTGGGTGAGGGCGACGACCGTCCACAACGGGGTTGCCGCGACGGCGCAGGCGAGCCTCGTGCCGGCCGTGGCGTGGGCGGCGGGGGTGTTGCGGGCGGTGCGGGTGGTGGCGGTGTTCATGTGCCTGTCCTCCGGGATCGGCGTTCGGCGTTCCGTTCTCGCTGACACGTCGATCCGGCGATGTGACAGGGAATGCGCGGCGTTCCCTGTCACATCGGCCCGTTCGACGTGTGGGTGGACACCAGCACCTCATGACGAGAAGAGGATCCCCGTGCGCTACCTGATGACGACCCGGCCTTCCGACGCCGCCCCCGACGAGAACCTGTACGCCGAGATGGGCAGGTTCATCGAGGAGCTGTCGGCGGCCGGCGTGCTGCTGGCCACCGGCGGCCTCGAACCGGGCGGCGTCCTGGTGACCTCCGTCGGCGACGAGATCACGGTGACCGACGGGCCGTTCGCCGAGGCCAAGGAGGCCGTCGCCGGCTTCGCGCTGATCGAGGTCCGGTCCAAGGAGGAGGCGGTCGAACTGGCCCGCCGGTTCCGCAGGATCGTCGGTGACGGCGAGAGCGTGGTCCAGCAGGTCTTCGGCCCCTGAGCCGTCCGAAGCCCCGAAGCCCTGAAGTCCCGAAGCCCTGAAGTCCCGAAGTCCCGAAGCCCCGGCCGCCGCTTGCGGGCGGCCGGGGCATGTGCTGTGATCGGCCCGTGCCGGATGTCCATCGCACGGTGGACGCGGTCTGGAAGCTCGAATCGGCGAAGATCATCGCCGGGCTCACGCGGATGGTGCGCGACGTCGGCCTCGCCGAGGAGCTGGCCCAGGACGCGCTCGTCGCCGCCCTCGAACAGTGGCCCGTCCAGGGCGTCCCGGACAACCCCGGAGCCTGGCTGACCACGACCGCCAAGCGCCGCGCCGTCGACCACATACGCCGCTCCGAGCGGCTGGCCCGCAAACAGGAGCAGCTCGCCCACGAGCTGGACCAGCGACAGGGCCTCGAACCCGGCCTCGACGCGGATGCCGAACAGGGCGACGTCCTGCGGCTGATGCTCATCTCCTGCCACCCCGCACTGCCGACGCGGGCGAGGGCCGCACTGACCCTGCGGCTCCTCGGCGGCCTGACGGCCGAGGAGATCGCGCGGGCCTTCCTCGTCACACCGTCGGAGATCACCCAGCGGATGGCCGCAGCCAAGCGGACGCTGGCCGAGGAGCGCGTGCCCTTCGACCTCCCCGACGGCCGGGAACTGGCCGGGCGCCTCGCGTCCGTACGGGAGGTCGTCTACCTGATCTTCAACGAGGGCTACTCGGCCACCACCGGCGACGACCTGATGCGCCCCGGACTCTGCCTCGAAGCACTGCGGCTGGGCCGGCTGCTGGCCGAGCTGGCACCGCAGGACGCCGAAACGCACGCGCTGGTCGCGCTGATGGAGATCCAGGCCTCCCGCTCGGCCGCGCGCACCGGCCCTTCCGGCGAACCCGTCCAGCTGCACGAACAGAACCGCGGCCGCTGGGACCAGCTGCTCATCCGCCGCGGCTTCACCGCCATGCTGCGCGCCCGGCAGGCCGGCGGCCCGCCCGGCCCGTACCTCCTGCAAGCGGCGATCGCCGTGTGCCACGCGCAGGCGCGCACCGCCGAGGAGACGGACTGGACGCAGATCGCCGGCCTGTACGGGGCGCTGGCGCAGCTGCTGCCGACGCCGGTCGTCCAGCTCAACCGGGCCGTCGCGCTCGGGATGGCGTACGGGCCCCGGGCGGGGATCGACCTGGTCGACTCGCTCACCGCCGACCCCGCACTGCGCGACTACCACCTCCTGCCCAGCGTCAGGGGAGACCTGCTGGTCCGTCTGGAGCGGTACGGGGAAGCCCGGCTGGAGTTCCACCGGGCGGCGTCCCTCACCGGGAACGCCGCCGAGCGTGCCTTCCTGCTCCGGCGCGCGGACGCGATCGCCGCCACCGGCCCGGCGGACCCGCCCGGTCCCACACTGGGGCAGGCCGCCCACGAGTTCCTGACCCGGGGCGATCTGGACGCCTCGACCGTGCACTCGTACGGGCAGACCCTGCGGCGCCTGCGCCTGACCCTCGGAGAACGGCGGCCGCTCGCCTCCGTGACGCCGGAGCAGGTGGCGGCGGCCTTCGCCACGGCCTGGAGCGGGGCGGCGCCCGCGACCTGGAACCGGCACCGCTCCGCCGTCCGCTCATTCGGCGCGTGGGCCTCCCGGGCCGACCTCGCGGCAGGCCTGGACCGCCGCACCGGGAACCCCGCCACCGGGCCCCGCCCCCGGACACCGGCCCTGGACCCCGCGCAGCTCGACGCGCTCTGGAGCCGCCCGGACCTCCCGCTGCGCGAACGCACCCTGTGGCTGCTCCTGCACGAGTCGGCCGCACCCGTGACGACGGTCCTGTCGCTGGACGTCGAGGACCTGGACCTGGACGACCGCCGGTCCCGCTCGGCCCGTTCGGGCGGCTCCCGGGTGAGCTGGCGCTCCGGGACCGCCGCCCTCCTGCCCCGGCTGCTGGCCGGCCGCGCCCGTGGGCCGGTGTTCCTCTCGGACCGCCGGCCCGGCCCCGCCCGGACCCCCGGGCCCGCCGACCTCTGCCCGGAAACGGGCCGCCGGCGCCTGTCCTACGAGCGGGCCGAGTACCTCTTCAAGGAGGCCACCAGATCCCTGGACCCGGCGGGCACCGGCTACACCCTGCGCCGGCTCAGGGGCACCCGGCGCCCCTGACGGGCGGCGCGCCGCTTCGCCCGGTCGGGCGCCCCGGGCGCGCGCGTCCGGCGAGCTTCGCCGGCCCGGACGCCCGACGGGTCCAGGCTCGGACGACGTCCCGTACGGCTCGGTGGGGAGGCAGCGCATGCCCGGTCCTCGGCACGGCCCGCCCGGGCGCGCCCCGGAGGGGTACCGGGCCTACCTGATCGCGGTGCCGGCCGGCGCCCTGGTGGGGATGGTCGGCGGCGCGTTCCGCTGGTGCCTGGAACGCGCCGCCGAACTGCGCGGCCGGGTGCTGGAGGCCGCAGGCGGACTCGGCGGCCCGGGCTGGCTGATCCCGGTGGCGCTCGCCGCGGCCGGCGCGGCCGTGGCCTGCGCGATCGCCCGGCGGGTCCCGCACGCCGCGGGCAGCGGCATCCAGCACGTGGAGGCCGTATGGCGGGAGGAGGCCGAGCCGGGGCCCCCCTCGCTGTGGCTGCTGCCCGCGAAGTTCCTCGGCGGCCTCATCGCCATCGGATCCGGCCTGGTGCTCGGGCGGGAGGGCCCGATCGTGCACATGGGGGCCTCGATCGGGTCCGGGGCGGGCCGCCTCACCCGCCTGGACGCCGCGGACGCCCGGCAGTTGCACACGGCGCTCAGCGGCGCCGGCCTGGCCACGGCCTTCACCGCGCCCCTCGGCGGGCTGCTGTTCGTCTGCGAGGAGGTGACCCGTACGGTCCGGCCCCGCCTGGTGCTGCTCACCCTCGTCGGCACGGCTTCGGCCCTCGCCTGCTCCCGGTTCCTGGTGGGCGACGCGCCGGTCTTCCCGGTCGGGCCGACGCCGGTCCCGGCGGTGTGGATGCTGCCCGTCTTCCTGCTGTTCGGCGCGGTGGCCGGGGTGCTGGGCGCGGCCTACGGCGGCCTCGTCGTGGGGACGCTGGCCGTGTGCGACCGGCTCACCCGGGTGCCGCTCGTGGCCCGGGCCGCGGCCATCGGGGCCGTCGTCGGCCTGCTCATGGCGTACGACCCGCTGCTGGCCGGGGGCGGCGACCCGCTGAGCGAAAGCCTGCTGGCGGGCGGGGATCCCGCCGTGGCGGTGCTGGCGGGATACTTCGCCGTCCGGTTCGTGGCGGGCCCGCTCAGCTACGCGGCCGCGACCCCGGGCGGGCTGTTCGCCCCGCTGCTGGCCCTGGGAGCCCTGTGGGGGGCCTTCGCGCACGCGGTCACCGCGCCGCTGCTGCCGGCCGGGGCGGCCGGTCCGGGGGCGTTCGCGGCCGTCGGGATGGCCGCCCTGTTCGCCGGCGTCGTACGGGCGCCGTTCACGGGTGTCGTGCTGGTGCTGGAGATGACCGGCGCCACCCCGCTCGTCCTGCCGCTGCTGGTCGCCTGTTTCGCCGCGACACTGACCGCGGACGCGCTGGAGAGCGAGCCCGTCTACGACAGCCTGCGGCGGCGGATGCTGGAGCGGCCCTGAGCCGGCGGAGGGTGATCGTTGCCGGAAACCCCCTTCGGGGAGGCGGCACTGTGATGGTGTGGCCTTCCATTCCCAGCCGCACTTCCAGGGGAGGCCGCCGTGTCACCGACACCGCAGCAGATCTTCGAGGGCTACCTTCACGCCGGCACCGTGAGCCGGAACGCCGACGCCCTCGCCGAGACCTTCACCGAGGACGGGGTCTTCGAGGCGCCGCTCATGCCGGACGGCGCGGCCTTCCCGCGGAGGCTGGCGGGCCGCGAGGAGATCCGCAGCGCGATGGCGGCGTACTACGCCCGACCGGCCGAGGGCGGCCGCGCCCCGAACTTCGGGAAGTCCGGGTACGTGCTGCACACCACCTCCGATCCCGACGTCTTCATCGCCGAGATCGACACGGTCTTCGACGGCGACGGCGACGCGGCAGACCGGGCCGTCTCGCTGGTGCAGATCTTCCGCGTCCGGGACGGGAAGATCGCGCGGCTGCGCGACTACTTCGCACCCGCGCTGATGGACTGAGACTCCGTCACGGACCGCCCCGCGGGCGGGCCCTCACTTCCCGCCCGCCGGGCCGTCGGCGCACGCGGCGTCAGCCGGCCGCGGCGGCTCCGCACCACTTCGCCGGCGCGCCGGTCGCCGCTCCGCCGGTGCAGTGGCGTTTCGCCAGGTGAACGCATTGGCCCACTCGGGTGAGTTCCCCCTTCGGGCCCTGTCCCGGCCCGGCCGCGGGTCGTTACAAACGGATCGTGATCAAGGGCGGGCCCCAGCGGGCACGACGGTCACCGCCGCCCGCCGGCGTTCCTCGAGCAGTGACAGAGCGACAGAAAGAAAGACGGCTCTTCCATGAACAACCCCCTGCGGTACCTCGCCGCGACCCTGGCAACCGGTGTCACCCTGGCGCTCACCACCGGTGCTCCCGCCGACGCGCGGCCCAGCGGGGTCGACAGCCAATGCGGGAGGTACATCTGTGTGATGACCGCCCACCACAACCGCTTCGTGCAGGACATCACCGTCCAGACCAAGGACGGCCTGCCGGGCACGCTGCGGTCCTACTGGGGCGACTTCCACGGTCCGAGGGTGAACGCCGCCTCGCACCGGTGGGCGGTGGGCTACGAGCAGGCGGGCGCGAAGCTCGTCTGCGGCGGCCTGGAGCGGGACGGCCGCACCATCGAGGACGGCATCTGCGTCACCATCTGACCCTTGCGGAGCAGCCCTGAAGCCGCCGGCCAGGCCCCAGCGCCCCCGGCGGCACCCCCGCGCCACGCCCCGAGTGGCGAACGGCGGTGAGGGGCGCCCCCTGAGCCGCGCCGCTCCTCATGGCTTCCTTCCGTCCCACCGCAGGCGGCTTGTTCGCGCTCTGGCCGCGGGCCGGTGCTGCCGTCACCGTCGACAGTGCAGACGTCGACCGAAGGGACGCCCCTTGGCAGCACCGGCAACACCGCTCCCCACCCCTCGCAAGCAGGTCATCACCGCGTGGCAGGGCCGGCTCCTGGCCCGGTTCGCCGGAGTCGTGCAGCACAGGTTCGCCCGCCACCGTTTCCGTCCGGACGTGGCCCTGCGGAACGCGGCCATGCGCGCGGCGAACCGCCGCGGCGTCGACCGTGACGAGCTGGTGCGGGCCACCAGGCTCAGCACGGCGACCGTCGCCAAGGCCCTGGCAGGAAGGCCCGCGACCGAATAGCCGCCGCCGGCACCGGGGTCCGCGCCGGCACCGCGGGCCCCCCTAGCAGCCGGACTCGGGGGCGTCGTCCGCGATGCGGCGACGGACCTGGTCCTCCTGGGCGAGGCGGCGCAGCAGTTCGAAGACCGGGGCGCAGATCGCGAAGACGATGACGGCCCGCTCCGCGAGGGCCACCGGCTCGTCGAGGCAGGACGCCCGCTCCAGGTCCAGCCGGGCCACCGACTCGGCCAGTCTCGCGTAGGCGGCCAGCTCGCCGGGGGCGTACTGGGCGTCCAGCCGGCGCAGCTCCTTGAGCGCCGCCGTCAGCCCCTTGACGTGCGGTGACGTGCCGGGCGCCCGCCAGTCCAGGGCCGCGAGCAGCTCCGCCACCTCCACCCCGGCGGCCTCGTCGGCGTCGTCCTCCTCCTCGTCGCCCCCGGGGCCCTGGGAGGCCACCGGCACCGGGAGCGCGTAGCTGATCGCACCGAGGGCGCCCTCGGTGCTGTGGGCCTGGTCGACGGCCCCCAGCACCTCGCGGGTGGCCGCGATGGACAGGCCGCCGAGCGTGGTCAGGGCCTTGATCAGCCGCAGCCGCTCCGCGTGTTCCTCCCCGTACTCCGCCAGCGTCGCGGCCGTCGCCCGTCCGGCCGGCAGCAGGCCCTGCCGCCGGAAGTACTTGATGCTGGCGACCGGCACGCCGGTGAGCCGGCTGAGCTCCGAGATCTTCATGCGGCTTCCCTGCTGGTCATGCGGTCCGGTATCCGTCATCGGCGATTGGACACCACAACAAGATACTGCCAGTATCCAGTTACTGGATACCATAAGTATCCAACTCAGGAATCGCAGCCGCACCGGAGAATCGATGCCTCACCCCACGCCACCCTCCGTGCTCCGCCGACCCCAGCTGTGGATCGGTACGGGACTCATCGCCGCAGTGGTCTCGATGTTGTTCGCCCTGCTCTACGTGGGCGGCAACGTCAACCCCAGAGGCAACCTGCGCGACCTGCCGGTGGCCCTGGTCAACGCCGACGCCGGCGCCGACGCGGGCGGCCGCCGCGTCACCCTCGGCGAGCAGGTCGTCTCGGGCATCGAGAAGGCCGCCGAAGGCGACAAGAGCATCGACTGGCAGCTCGTCAGCCGGGAGGAGGCGGACAAGCGCCTGGGCAGCGGCAAGGTCTTCGGCGCCCTCGTCATCCCGCGGGACTTCTCCGCCACGGTGACCGCGCTCGCCGCCCCGCAGCCCCCGGCCCAGGGCAAGCCCGCGCCGCCGACGATCACGGTGCTGACCAACCAGGCCGCCGGCAGCATAGGCTCCTCCATGTCCTCCCAGGCCGCCCAGAAGGCGGCCCACGCGGCCTCCGCCCAGATCGGCCAGGAGCTCCTCAAGCAGGCCGCGGCCCAGAAGACCCCGCTGCCGACGGCCGCCCAGCTCAAGCTGGCCGACCCGGTGACGGTGACCGTCGCCGACGGCCACCCCGTCGGCTCCCGCAGCGCCATGGGCCTGAGCGCCTTCTACTACGCCCTCGTCCTGGTCGTCTGCGGCATGCTCGGCGCCAACCTGGTCAACTCCCAGGTCGACACCGCGCTCGGCTACCTGCACACCGACTACGGCCCGGTCCGCAAGCGCGAACCCGTCCAGCACACGAGCCGCGTCCGCACCCTGGCCGTCGGCATGGCCCTCATGCTCGGCATGTCGGTGATCATGGGCACCCTGGTCGAGGTCGCCACCGTCGCCGTCCTCGACATGGACGCCTCCCACCTGGGCCTGCTGTGGCTGTACTCGGTCGCCACCATCGCGGTCGTCGGCATCGGCAGCCTCGCCCTGTTCGCCGCCTTCGGCACCCCCGGCATGCTCCTCGCCACCATCGTCTTCATCGCCATGGCCGTCCCCTCCTCCGGCGCCACCGTGCCCCTCCAGGCACTGCCCGGCTTCTTCCGCGGCCTCGCCGAGTTCGAGCCGCTGCGCCAGGTCACCGAGGGGCTGCGCTCCCTGCTGTTCTACGGGGCCCAGGCCGACGCGGGCCTGACCCGTGCGTGGACCGCGATGGGGATCGCCCTCGTCGCCGCGCTGCTCTTCGGCTTCGCCGTCACCCGCCTCTACGACCGCCGGGGCCTGCACCGCATCCCCCGCCCCGCCGCCGACGGGGCATCCGCCGACGAGACCCCGGAGCCGCCCGCGGCCGCCGAGGCTCCGGCGCCCGCCACGGCCTGAGACGGGCCCGGCCGGCCGCCGAGGGGGCCCTTCAGGGCAACGGGCGGCCGGCCACAGCCGGGATCCTTGGAAAGGCGGGTTCCGCGCGGTACCCCTGACAGGGCGTACGCGCGGAACCCGCCTTTCCGCATCCGTGCCGCCCGGCCGGACCGTCCGGGCGGCACGGCCCGCGCGCCCCGACCGACGGCAGGAGCGCCCCATGACCACAGGCTGGACCCCCCGCCCGCCGGACGCCGGCCACCCGCAGGGCGAACACCTGCCGGAGCTCGACGTCCCGCCGCCGGGCCGGCAACGGCGCTGGACGGTCCTGCTGCGGCTGCTCCTGCTGCTGCCGCAGCTGATCGTCACGGCCCTCCTCGGCATCGCCGCCTTCTTCGTGACCATCGCCGGCTGGTTCGCCGCGCTGGTCCAGGGCCGCCTGCCCGACGGCATCGCCCGCTTCCTCGGCGGGTTCCTGGCGTACGAGACCCGGGTCGCGGCCAGTGCGATGCTGCTGGTGGACCGGTACCCGCCGTTCTCCTTCGAGGCGCCCGGCCATCCGGTCCGGATCGAGCTGCGCCCCGGCCCGCTGAACCGGGCGGCCGTCCTGTTCCGCCTCGTCCTGATGCTCCCCGCGATGATCGTGACCGGCCTGCTGCAGTACGGCTGGGGCGCCGTCTGCTGGGTGTTCTGGCTGATCACCCTCGTGCTGGGGCGCATGCCCGCCGGTGTGTTCTGCGCCGTCGCGGCGGTCGCGCGGTACCGGATGCGCTACCAGGCGTACGCGATGATGCTGACCTCCTCGTACCCCAAGCGCCTGTTCGGCGACGCGCCGACGGGCGCCGCCGCCGTGCCGGAGGCCGGTGCGGGGTCCGGCACCCGCCCGCTGGTCCTGGGTACGCCGGCGAAGGCGCTGGTCGTGCTCTTCCTCGTACTCGGGATCCTCGTCGCGTGCGCCTCCCCGACGGTGCAGGTCCAGGTCAGGGATGACGGCCGGCCGGAAGGCGTGGAAACCGCAGCGATCCGGACAAGCTGAATGACCTCAAGGTGAACGCGTGCCGCTCGACGGCAGGTCAGCGGCCCGCGTTCCGCCGCACACCCCTCTCCTCACCCCCCGTTTCCGACCGGACACGGAGCGCCGCACCCCGCCTGAGCTGCCCGAACGACCATTCGTTATCCGATATTCGAACGCGCTGTCCGTAAATCGGCCGTCGATATGCACTCCACCTTCACATCCGACAGACTCGGCCGCATCGGAGCCCGACAACGTAAGTATTTGTCGCGCTCAACCTTCATATCGAAAGTGAGTCTCGTCGTGCGCTACCGCTTCGCTGCCGTCTCCGCCGCCGCCCTCCTCTGCCTGGCAGGTGCCACCGGCATGGCGGAGGCCAAGCCCACCAGCCTCTACGCCCCGTCCGCGATGGTCTTCTCCGTCGCCCAGGGTGACGACGCCTCCGCCACGGTCCTGCGTGCGGCCACCCTCAGCTGCATGCCGACCGCGCAGGGCACGCACCCCGACCCCAAGGCCGCCTGTACGGCCCTGAACTCCACCGGCGGCACCTTCGACCGGCTGCTCGCCGCCCCCGACGCCGACCGCGCCTGTCCGATGCACTACGCGCCCGTGACCGTCACCGCGGAGGGCGTCTGGCAGGGCAGCCGCGTCGCCTGGAAGCACACCTTCTCCAACGCCTGCGCCATGAACGCGACCCTCAACGGCAACGCGGTCTTCGCGTTCTGACGCCCGCTCCGCCAGGAGGCGCCCCCGGACGGGACGCCCGTCACGGCCTCGGGCCTCCCTGGAGCACCGCCTCGATCTCGCCCGCGACATCGCCCCGCCCGAGCCGCGCGCGGCCGAAGTCCGCCGTGCGCGGCAGGTGCAGGACCAGTTCGTACCCCACGTCGACCCGCACCCGCCCGGAGCGCAGCACGAAGTCGTACGCGTGCCCGCCGCGGGTGCGGCAGCGGGAGAGGAAGTGCAGGTGGTATCCGGCGGCGGCCACCCCCAGCAGGTGGGCGGGGCTGCGGAAGCCGACGACGGTTCCCCGCAGGCCGGTGTGGGTGGAGATGACCTGTCCCGCGACCGCGTCGATCAGCCGGGGGTACGGCCGGTGCTGTTCGGGGAGCATCCGGGTGACCACGTGGTCGAAGTGCCCGTCGACGCGGACGGCGTAGAAGTGGTTGGGGCTCGGCAGCCGGTCGTCGATCAGCGCGCGCAGCCCGGCGGCGTCCACCGGTTCCCGGGTCCGCCAGTCGTGCTCGCCGTGGAAGTAGGTCACCGCCGCGAGCGGCGTACGCGTGGACGGGTCCGCCTCACCGGCGGACCCGTCGGCGCGCAGCCGGTAGCAGCGGCCGTCGAGGACGATCATCTCGCCGTCGAGCCGGTCGAAGGTGCCGATGCCGAAGTCCCCGTGCCGGCGGAGCTCGGCGATGGTGGTCGTGCCCTCGTAGACGCCCTCCAGCATGGCCGTCATGGTCGAGGTCTGGAAGATCCGTCCTCTGGGCCGGGGTGTGCCGGGCGGGTCCGCGTCCGGTGTGGTCATGTCCCCCCTCGAGTCGCGTGGATACGACGGCCCGGCAGTGGCGCGGTGCCCTTCCCCCGCGCCCGCCGGACCCGCGTCGAGCACGCTAGGCAACGCACCCCGCCGTCACAACGGCGCGCACGCGGTCGTACGTGGCGCGAGAGGGTGCGCGGTCCCGGCGCCCGCCGTACGGAGCCCCCGCGCGCCCCCACCGGCCGGTCGAAGCTCTGATGTTGCTCAACCCGGGGTTGAAGCCGCTCCTGTGTGGGGCATCGTGCTCGGACCAGTGCAACGGAGAGGGACGGGAGAGCGCGATGGAAGTGGTGCTGACCATGGCGGTGGTCATCCTCGTGGTGGCCTTCCAGGTGCTGTTCGGGCGCAAGCGCCCCCGTAGGCGCAAGTCCCTGTGGGGCGACGGCGGAGGCGACTCCTGCGGCGGCGGCTCCTCGTCCTGTGGAGGAGGCGGGGGCGGGGGCGACTGACTCCCGCGCGGCGCTCAGCGCGGGGGCGGGTGCGCCGCCAGCCAGTGGCGCGCGATGCGTTCACGGGTGGTGATCCAGGCCCCGCCGCGCCGCGCCGCGTGCCGCAGGAAGCCGTCGAGCGCGCGGATGCGCCCGGGCCGGCCGGTGATCCGGCAGTGCAGGCCGACGCTCATCATGCGCGGCCGGTCGGCACCCTCGGCGTGGAGGGCGTCGAACGTGTCCACGAGGTAGCCGAGCATGTCGTCGGCGGTCGTGAAGCCGTGGACGATCAGGAACTTGAAGTCGTTCGCGTCCAGGCTGTACGGCACCACCAGGTGCGGACGCCCGGCCGCCTCGACGTAGAAGGGCAGGTCGTCGGAGTAGTCGTCCGAGTCGTAGAGGAAACCGCCCTCCTCGGCGACGAGGCGCCGCGTGGCGGGGCTCGTCCGGCCGGTGTACCAGCCGACCGGCCGACGGCCGACGAGCCGCTCGATCGTGGCGGTGCAGCGCGCGATCTCGGCGCGCTCGGTGTCCTCGGGCACGTGGCGGTAGTCGGTCCAGCGCCAGCCGTGGCCCGCCACCTCCCAGCCGGCGCCGCCCATCGCCCGCGCCGCGTCCGGATTGCGTTCGAGCGCCTGCCCCACGGCGTGGACGGTGAGCGGCGCGCCGTGCTGCGCGAGCGTGCGGTGGATGCGCCAGAACCCGGCGCGCGAGCCGTAGGCGAACATCGATTCGACGTTCAGGTCGCGCCCGCCCACCACCGGCGGCGCGCCGACGATCTCGTGGAGGTACCCCTCGGAAGCCGGGTCGCCCTCCAGGACGCTCCGCTCGCCGCCCTCCTCGTAGTTGAGTACGAGGCTGACGGCGACGCGGGCCCCGCCGGGCCAGGCGGCGTGCGGCGGCTCGGCACCGTAGCCGACGAGATCGCGCTGATGCTCCGACACGGGCCGCACCCTACCGCCCGGCCCGGCGGGGGCGCCGGACCGCCTCGGGCCGTGTCCTGCGGATCAGGGCGCGGGGGCGGGCCAGGGGACGTCGGTGGCCACGGCGGCGGTGTAGTCGATGCCCGGGACCGAGAACCCGTACAGGCGCCGGACCTCGTCGCGGAACCAGTCGAGGTCGGCGAGGCCCGCGATGGTGCCGGTCGTGGCGGCCTCCCAGCGCTCGGCGACGGCCGCCTGTACCTCGTCGGTGAGCTCCCAGGTGTCCAGCCGGACCCGGCCCTCGTCGTCCTGGGCGAGCGGGACCGCTCCGGTCAGCTGGTCCCACAGGGCGGCGAGCTGACGGATCGGCGGGACCAGGTCCTCTCCGAGCACGCCGCGCAGCAGGCCGGTGTACAGGGCGATGCCGGGGATGGCGGTGGAGGACTGGGTGACGGCGGCGCCGTTGACGGAGGTCACGGCCCGCCCGCCCACCGTCTTGCCGAGGCGCTCGTCCAGGGTGCGGGCGGTGGCCTCCAGGTGTGCCTTGGCCGCGCCGATGGTGCCCTGCCGGTAGATCGCCGCCGTCAGCGGCGAACCGATGTAGGACAGCGCGGCGGTGGCGAAGCCGTCGGCGAGCAGGCCCCGTCCGGCGAGGTGGTCGATCCAGCGCTCCCAGTCCGCGCCGCCCATCACGGCCACGGTCTGCTCGACGTCGTCTCCCTCGGCCGGTCCGGTCTCGACCTCGCGGACCTCGGGAGCGCCCTGGTCGTCGAAGACGAGGGTCTTGGTGCGGTTCGCCCCGCCGATCGGCTTGAGGACGGAGGCGTACGCGGCACCGGTGTCGGGGTCGGTGCGGCGGGGCGCGGCCACCGAGTACACCAGGTAGTCCAGCCGGCCGCCGAAGCGCCGCTCGATGAGCTCGGCGACCTGGTCCTTCATCGCGTCCGAGAACGCGTCGCCGTTGAGGAAGACCAGGTCCCGCCCGGCCGCGCGGGCGATGCCGGCGGTGGCGGCGGTGCGGTACCAGCCGGCCGTGGCGGTACGCCGCTGCGTGGGGGCCTTCTCGAAGGAGACCGCGATCCCGCGGATTCCGGCGCGCTTGAGCCCGGCGAGGGTGGCGGCGAGGCCGTATCCGGCGGAGGAGCCGATGACCAGCGCCACCGGGCCGTCGCCCTCCGGGGCGTCGGCGGGAGCGGGACACGCCTGCCACATGTCGTCCACCAGCCGCCGGCAGCCCGCCGGATGGGAGTCGAGGAAGAGGAAGCCCCGGTTGCGGGGGGTCAGAACGCGGTCGTTCACGGTGGCAGTCCTTGGGTCGGCCGGGACAAGGACGCGGCGGCCGGCCGGCCACCACGTCCCACGTCCCACGTCCCGCAAGTCTGCGACAGCACCGGTACGGCCCGGAGGCGTGGCGGGGGACAACGATCGCGAGTCGGTCTTGGAGTGTTCCCACCACTGCCCACCACTGCCCGTCCTGCCCGTCCGGCCCGCGAAGACCGGCGCGGGCCGTCCGGGCGGGGCGGCGGCCCCCTACGGCATGGCAACTGTGACCGCGGCGCGCCGTCGCGGATGCTGATGCCGTGAGCGATCCGCGCACCCGAGTGACCCGGAGGCCGCCGGCGCCCGCCGCGGCGGGCGATGACGTACCCGCGCCCGGGGTCATCGGCATCGGCCTCGCCGCGGTGCTGACGTTCGCGCTCGCCCAGGGCTCGTGGCAGTGGTTCGCCACGTTCATCGGGGTGACCCTCCTCGCGGTGATGCTCGCCTTCCAGCGGCGGGCCCGCTGGACGCCGGTCATCCGCTCCGCGTACACGCGCGGCCTCGTCGCGTACGCGCTGGTCGTCGGCCTGTGCGTGGCGATCGCCCTCGCCCCCCTGCTGCAGCGCCGGGCCTGGCTGCTCCCGATGCCGGGCACGCGCGGGCAGTGCGGGCTGGTGGGCAGGTACGAGGCCCTGAAGGCGCGGGCCGCGCTGGGGGACCTCGCCGGCCGCGACGCGGCGGCCCTGGCCTTCGCCCAGGACACGGCGGCCCGCAAGGCCGTCGCCGAGTGCCTGGCGGCCACCACCACCCTGTGGCTGCCCCTGTACGGGGTGGTGGCGGCGGTGCTGGTGGGGGCGGCCGTATGGTTCCGCGACCGGACCGCGGCCCTCGCCCGCCGGGACACCCCCTAGCCAGGGGGTGTCCCCGCGACTCCGCTCCCCGTGGTGCCGGCGCAGGCCCGTACAGTTCTGCCCGGCAACGCTCTTGGGAACGGGGTGGGTTGGTGGAACCGCTGGGACCCGGTGATCCGCTCGGCATCGGGGGATACCGCCTGCTGGCGCGGCTCGGGGAGGGCGGCATGGGCGAGGTGTTCCTGGCCCGGACCGCGTCCGGCCGGGCGCTCGCCCTGAAGACCGTGCACCGGGACCTGGGCCGGGAGCCGGGCTTCGCCGAGCGGTTCGACCGGGAGATCCGCACCAACGACCGGGTGCGGTCCCCCTGGACGGTCTCCGTGGTCGACTTCAGTCCGGAGGGCTCGTCGCCGCAGTGGCTGGCGACCGAGTACGTCCCCGCGCCCTCGCTCGGCGACTGGGTGCGCCGGCACGGGCCGCTGCCCGAGCCGGCCGTGCTGGCCCTGGCCCGGGAACTGTCCGCCGCGCTGGTCTGCGTACGCACGGCGGGCGTGGTGCACCGCGACATCAAGCCCGCCAACGTGCTGCTGGGCCCGGAGCGGCCGTTCCTCATCGACTTCGGCATCGCCCGCGCCGTCCGCGACCCGCGCCGCACGCGGACGGGCGCGGTCATCGGAACCCCCGGCTACCTCGCGCCGGAACAGGCCACCGGCGCCACGGCCGCACATCCCGCGGACGTCTTCTCCCTCGCCGCCGTCCTCGTGTACGCGGCCACGGGCCGGGGCCCCTTCCTCGACCACGGCGAGGAGGCGAGCCTCCCGGCCCTCCTGTACCGCATCGTCCACGACGACCCCCTCCTCGACGGGGTGCCGCGGCCGCTCCTCCCGCTCCTGCGGGACTGCCTGGCCAAGGATCCGGACCGGCGCCCCGCCGCCGAGGAGGTACGCGCCCGCCTCGGGCCCGCCGAAGAGGACGGCTGGCCCGCCGCGGCCCCGTCGGTCCTGCTGGCCGACACCGCCCGCCGCGAGGCGGAACTGCGGCCGCTGCTCGGAGAACCACCGACGGCCGCCCCGGTCCCGCCGCCGGTGTCGCCGCCGGCGGCCCCTGAGGCCCCCGCGGGCCGCCGCAGGCTGCCGGCCGGAGTGGCCGCAGCGGCCGGCGCCGCCGTCCTCGCCGCCGCCGTACTGCTGACCCGGCTCCCCGGCGGGGAGGGTACGGACGGCAGGGGGGCGGGCAAGCCGTCCCCGTCTCCGTCTCCTTCGGGCACCGTCTCGCCGCCGTCCCCGTCCGCCCTGCCCGCGGCATGGGTCGGCACCTGGACCGGCCTCGGCCCCGGCACCCCGGACGCGGACGGCATCACCCACGCCCGCACCCGGGACTTCGCCGTCACGGTCACCTTCCAGGCCGGAGCGGTCGGAGAGCTCACGGGCCGCCAGGTCAGTGACGTCCGGGAGATCTCCAGCGGCCGGAACCTGGGCTGCACGGAGGCCCTGGAGCTGCGCCGACTCCGCGCCGACACCGCGTACCTGGCGGCCGTGACCAGCCGCCCCACCGACCGCGCGGCCACCTTCGACTGC
This sequence comes from Streptomyces sp. NPDC037421, assembly GCF_055602105.1. Taxonomy (NCBI): domain Bacteria; kingdom Bacillati; phylum Actinomycetota; class Actinomycetes; order Kitasatosporales; family Streptomycetaceae; genus Streptomyces; species Streptomyces sp. NPDC037421. The sequence goes on along the minus strand of NZ_JBVJWV010000001.1, from coordinate 14,077 downwards.
CCCAAGGGCAACCTCTACGTGGTCCGGATGACGGCACCCGACACCCTGGCCATCGAACTGGAAGGAGCCCAGTCCGCCGGCGCTCCCGCGACGCTCACGCGCGCTCCCTAAGGGGTCCGTGCCGGGGCGAGCCGCGTGAGGACGAGCAGGGTGTCGACGAGGTCCTCGGCCGGGGCGCCGGTGGCCAGGCGGCGCAGCTGCTGGCCGAAGACCAGGGCGACGGCCGCGCCCGCCAGCCGCTCGGGATCCGGCACGCCGAGGTGGCCGAGCACCCGCGCGGCCAGCAGGTCGTAGGCGGCGAAGCACTCGGCGGCGGAGGCGCGCAGCCGTTCGTCGCGGCCGGCCTGGACGTACAGCTCGAACGGCGCGATGTGCCGGCTGTCGAACGCGTTGCCGCCCGCGACCCCCGCCACCACCTCCGCCGCCTGCCCGATGTCGAAGCGCTCGTCCGTGCACGCGTCGGCGAGCTCCGTGAAGTGCCGGGTCTCCTCCGCCACGAAGTGCAGCAGGCTCTCGCGCAGCAGCTCGTGCTGGGTGGCGAAGTGGTAGGTGACGGAGCCGAGTGAGACCCCGGCCTCCCTGGCGATACGCCGGTTGGTGACGGCGGTGATCCCGTCCTGCCCGATGATCCGCAGCACGGCGTCGATGATGCTCTGGCGGGTTTTGGAAGCATGGGGCATGCCGGCATTCTGCCCCATCGGCCGCGTCGGGCCACTGTCCTTGCGGGGGGCGGGAGTTGGAGCTGTCCGGGGTGTGGACAAGGGGCGTGGCGATCCCTACTGTTCGTTCGAACGAACAGTCCGGGGGAACACCGTACGGGAGTCGTCGTGGAGATGTCCGGATCGAACGTCCTGCTCACCGGGGCCACCGGAGGCATCGGGTCCGCCCTGGCGGCGCGCCTGACCGCCCAGGGGGCCCGCCTCACCGTCACCGGACGCCGGGAGGGAGCCCTCAAGGACACCGCCGATGCCTGCGGCGCCCGCACCGTGGTCGCCGATCTCGCCGTACGCCCGGACGTGGTCCGGCTCGCGGAGACCTGTGCCGGGACGGACGTCCTCGTCGCGAACGCCGCCCTGCCGGCCAGCGGCGACCTGCTGGACTACACCGAGGAGCAGCTCGACCGCGCCCTCGACGTCAACCTGCGCGCGCCGGTCCTGCTCTCCCGGCTGCTCGCGGCGGGCATGGCGGAGCGCGGCCGCGGTCACATCGTGCTGGTCGGCTCCATCTCCGGGAAGGCCGCGACGAGGTCGACCTCCCTGTACAACGCGACGAAGTTCGGGCTGCGCGGCTTCGCCCTCGCCCTGCGCCAGGAACTCAGGGGCACGGGGGTGGGGGTGTCCCTCGTGCAGCCGGGCTTCGTCCGCGACGCCGGCATGTTCGCCGCGACGGGTGCCGCCCCGCCGAGCGGCATCAGGACCGTGACGCCGGGACAGGTCGCCGACGGCGTCGTAAGAGCCGTCCGCCGCGACCTCTGCGAGGTCAACGTGGCGCCGCTGGAGCTGCGGCTGCTCAGCGCCGTGGCCGGCCAGTTCCCCGGTTTCGCCGAGCGGATCCAGGCCCGGGCCGGCCTCGACGGCTCGGTGCGGCGGATCGTCGAGGCGCAGCGCTCGCACCGGTAGCCGCGGGTGTTCCCGCCCGCGCTGATTCGTTTCGCCCCGCTGCTCGTTCAATTGGCCCGACTGTAGCGGGCGGTGCCGGTCCAGATGCGTTCCAGCCGTACGCGGGTGCCGGGTTTGGGGGCGTGCCAGATCTTGTCGTGGCCGGCGTAGATGCCGACGTGGCCCATGGTTCCCCCTTTGGGGAAGAAGACCAGATCGCCGGGTGCGCGCTGCGTGTGCGGAATGTGGAGGGTGCTCTCGTACTGGGCATCCGCGGTGCGGGGAAGGGCCCGGCCGGCCTTCCTGAAGGCGTAGAGAGTGAGGCCCGAGCAGTCGAATTCATTGGGCCCGGTGGCGCCGTAGACGTAAGGTGCGCCTTTCTTGGACGCGGCGATGGCCACGGCCTTTATCCCGTACAGGGAAGCGGCCTGGGCCGGGCGGGCGGGGATGAACAGGGCGGCGGCCACGGAGACGGAGAGGAGCAGGGCCGGGCAGCGATGCCTCTTCACGCGTTTTTCTGTTCTGGGCAATCGTGATACCTCCGCATTCAGATACAGGAACAAACCGTGATGGTGACTGTTCTCGGTGACTGCGTAACGGCTCCCGACGACCGCCCATTTTGCACGAAGTATCCGCTATTGCACGTTCGGACACGGCGCGATTCTTTTTCGGGTCGGGCAAATCGGCCCGAGATGATATGCCTGGATGTCCTGCGGTCGGTAACGCGGGCGCCCGGCCGGGCGGTTCCGTCGATACCCGCCCCGGACCGGCCGTGCACGGCCGGTCAGCCGAGGAAGGACAGCCGCACGGTACGCCGGGGGTTGTCCTTGTTGGTGTCCACCAGGACGACCGACTGCCAGGTGCCCAGGGCGAGTTGGCCGCCGACGACCGGCAGTGTGGCGTGCGGCGGCACGAACGCCGGGAGCACGTGGTCGCGGCCGTGGCCGGGGGAGCCGTGGCGGTGGCGCCAGCGGTCGTCGGCGGGCAGCAGCGAGGCCAGGGCGTCGAGCAGGTCGTCGTCGCTGCCCGCACCCGTCTCGATGACCGCGAGCCCGGCCGTCGCGTGCGGGGTGAACACGTTGAGGAGCCCGTCGCACCCCCGGGCCGCCTCGCGCAGGAAGCCGGCGCAGGCCGCGGTGAGATCGTGGACGGTCTCCGAGGAGCCGGTGGTGACGTCGATGGTCCGTGTCGTGAAGGTCATCCCGCCATCCTCGGGCAGACGCCCGGCGACACGGCGGACGGGCCGTGGGCCGGACGGGCTACTTCCCCGCGTGCGGGCCGGTGCGGGCTCTGATACTGGCCGCGTGGGCGCGCCGGGCCACGGGGCGCCATGACGAGGGAGTGCCGACGTGAACTCACCGGTGCCCGGGGAATCCGGCTGCGAACTGATGAGGCGCCTCGCGAAGGACCTGAGGAAGAGCATCGAGAAGACCGAGAAGCAGGCGGCGGAGGTCGCGGACAGGATCGCCGGCCTGGAGGCGCAGTCCCATCCGGACGAGCAGCAGATCACTGCCCTCAAGCAGACGCTCGGAGTGCTGGAGGCGAAGCTGGAGGAGGAGCGCCGGGCCCTGTCGGACCTGGAGTCGGTGATCAGCGAGAACTGCTGAGGGGTCGTCCCCTCGGCGGCGGTCCGGCGTCGGCACGCGCGGCCCGGACCGCCTGCCCGGGGCCGGTCGCGGAAGCGGTCGGGAACGGAGAAGCACCACGCACCCGGCCGGAACCGGCGTGATGGACATGAACCCCAGTGAACGCATCACCCTCGGCGTGGCCGGCCCCGTCGCCGCCGGCCGCTTCTACGAGCGCTTCCACAGCGGGCAGGGTCTGGCCGCGTCACGGAACGTCCCCGGAATCCATGTGGAGTTCGCGGCGGGCGAGGGCTCCGCGAAGCTCGCGCCGTACGAGCGAGGGGCCCTCGCCAAGGACGCCGGAGTCACCCCAGAGGGCACCGGGTCCCGCCGCCTCACGACCGTCGCGGCCGCGGCCCCCTTCACCGGCCCGGACGGCTTCGCCTGGGAGACCGCCTGAGCGCGGCGGCCCACCCGCCGGCCGCCCGCCCCCGCCGGCCGACAGGAACTCCCGGAACACCTGCGCGGAACGCGGGTTCTTCCCGCACTGCCACACGCCGTGCGGGCAGTAGTCGGTGATGCTGTGGTACAGCGGCTTGTGGTCGGCGATCCAGGCCAGCATGTCCCGCATGTAGTCGGCGTTGTCGCCGTTGCGGAACAGCCCCCACTCCGGGTACGAGATCCGCTTGCCGTGCTCCCTCGCGAAGTCGACGTGCTGCTGCAGGCCGTACGGCTGGGTGACCTGCTCCTCGAAGCTCTCTCCGGGCGGCTGGTCGTACGAGTCCATGCCGACGATGTCGACCACGTCGTCCCCGGGATAGCACTTCGTCCAACCGATCGCGTCCCTGCCCCTGTTGGGGGCGAAGTCGAAGCGGAACCGCTGCCCCTGCACCGAGCGCATCGAGGACACGATGTTGCGCCAGTACTGCTTCCAGCTCTCCGGATCGGGCTTGCACCGGTGGGTGTAGTTGAACCCGTTCATCTCCCAGCCGAGCACGATCACCGTGTCCGGCAGCCCCAGGGAGACCAGGCGCCCGGCCAGCCGCCGGAAGTGGTGGTCGTACGCGCCCTCCGCACCGGCGCGCAGCAGCTCGGCGACCCGGGCGTCGGGGACGTCGGCCTCGTTCTGGTTCAGCATGGGCACGTTGAGGACGAACAGCCGGTCCGGCCGCTCCTTGCGCCACCGCGCCCAGGCGTGCAGGGAATCGGGTGCTCCCTCGATGTTCGCCCAGGTGTCGCCGGGCAGGTAGGTGTGCCCGGCGCGCAGGTCGGTCCCGCCGAGCCAGTGCGAGAGCCCCCGCATCCGGTCGACGCCGGGTGAGCCGTAGTGGAGGTAGGCGCCCACCGCGACTCCCTTCCCGGACCCGCCCCCGAAGGCCCCGTGCGGCGCCGGGGCCGGGGCACCCCCGGTGGCGAGCAGCAGGACTGCGGCCGTACTGGCGCAGGCGCGGGCCATCCAGCGGCCTCTACGGGACATGGTGTCTCCACAAGGTCTGCGAAAGGGTCTGCCAAAAGGTCTGCGAACGGTGTGCCTTGCCAGCGACGTTAGGCATCCCACCCGGACAACGGCCTGTCCGGTGTCCCGATCCTGGACCATTCGCGGTAGCGGACCGCCGCCGCTTGGCCCGACCAGGTGACGGCCGGAGCGTCCGCAGGTCCGCCCGCCCGGCCGCTCCGATAATCACTGGGGCGGGAACCGCGGCATCGGGCACAATGCCCGCGATGATCTCCACTGCCGACGAGCTGCTCGCCGCCCTCGACCCCCTGCCGCACGCCGCCCGGCTCCGGTACACCGCGATCACCGCCCGCCGGCTCGGCGCCCGGGACGCACTACGGCCCCTGCTCACCGCCCTGGACGCGCGCGGCCCGTACGAGCGCCGGCTCGCCGCGCTGGCCGCCCTCACCGCCGGGGACCTCGGGCACCTGGAGGCCCGGCTGGCCGACCCGGACCCGGTGGTCCGCCGGTACGCGCTGCGCGGTGCCCGGCGACTGCCCGTCCGGGACCGGGCCGTCGAGGCCGCGTACGACGACGCGCCCGCCGTGGTCCGCGCCGACCTGGCACGGCTCCTGCGCGACGGCCGCCGGCCCGCACTCGCCGAGCGGCTGGTGCCGCGGGTGCGCACCGAGTACGGCGACCGGGACGCGGCCCGCCTGCTGCCCGGCTGCTCGGCGGAGTTCACCGCGCGGCTGCTGCCCGAACTCGCCGGGGCGCTCGCGTTCGAGGACTGGAGCACCCTGGCCCTGCGCCATCCCGTCGCCGTCGTCGACCACGCGGAACGGGAACTCCGGGACCTGCCCGAGCGGTTCCGCGACCGCTGGTGGCAGCAGCACGGCACCGGGATGGCCGCCGCACTGCCCGCCGCGCCGGGCAGGGTGCTGGACCTGCTGGAGCAGTGCGGCCCGTACACCCTGCCCGGGCCGGTGCACGAGCGGCTGGGCGACCTCGTCGCGGTGGACGCCGAGCGCGTCGTGCGCTGGCTCGCCGACCCCGCGGCACACGTGCGGTGGGAACGGACCCCCGGCCCGGCCGTCATGCGGCGGCTGGTCGCGGCGGACCCGCCGTCCCTGCCCCGGCTCGGGGACCGGTGGCTGCAGCGGCCCGCCTTCGAGGTCCTGCTGCGCTCGATGCCGCCCGCGCGGCGTCCCGGCTTCCTCGACGAGGTCGTCGCCGCGGGCAGAGGCGGCCGCGGGCCCCTGCCGCCGCCCCAGGGCGCGCTGGCCCTGCTGCCGGCCGCCGAGCGGCACGCCCGGGCCCGCGCCGCGGCCGAGGCACTCCGCGCCGACCGCGACACGCTCCGGGACCTGTTCGGGCAGCTGTCGCTGCTGCCGCCCGCCGAAGCCCGGCCCGAACTGCTGGCCGCCCTCACCACCAGTGACCCCGACGGGCGCGGGGCGATCTGGGACGGGCTGGCCGTCAACGCCGGCCGGACCCGTGATCCCCGGGAGGTCGCGGAGGTCCTCGCGCTGGCCGCCGGCCGGCTGGCCAACGAGCGCGACCCCGTGCGCGGGGAAGCCCTGGCGGCGTTCGCCGGCCTGCCGGACCCGCTCCTCGTGGCGGCCCTCGCGAGCGCCGGGTCCGCCGGGGCGCGTACCGGGGCGGAGTCCCTGGAACGGCTGTGCCTGGACGCCCTGCGCGCCCGCGACTGCTCGCCCCGCACCCGAGGCACGATCCGGAACCTGGCCGTGACCCTGCTCGCCGCCGGCGCGGACCCGGCCGCCCTCGCGACCGCCGTACGCATCGTCGAAGCGCTGGCCGCCCACACCGGCACCGTCGACCTCGGCCGCCCGGGCGGTTCCCTGCCCGGCCCCGGGCTGCCCGCCGTCCTCGAAGCGCTCGGCCCCTGGCTGGACCGGGCCGCCGCCCGCGGGGACGTGGCGCCCCTGCTCGCCCTGGCCGCCTCCTGCGGACGCCACGGGCACCGGATCCCCGCACTGCAGGACCGCCTCGGGCAGGCCCTGCGAAGCTGCCGGGACGCGGCCTTCGGCGAGGTCGCCGCGGCCTGGCTGGCCGACCCCGCGACCCGTGGCGACCGCGTCGCCGAACTGCTGGCGCGGGAGCCCTCGGCGGCCTTCCTGCCCCCGGTGCTCGCCGTGCTCGCCGCGGAGCGCACCGACCTGCTGGACCGCGCGCTGCCCGGGGAACCGCCCCCGGGCGGCCGCTTCCCGGCGGCCGGCACGCCCAGGCCGCTGCCCCCCTTCCGGTACGCCGACCGGTGGCTGCCCCGGCAGCAGCGGGCCGCGGCCCGGCTGGCGGCGGCCGCCGTCGCCGACCCCGGCCGGTGCCTCGACGAACGCGCCGCGCTGCTGCGTGCGGTGGCTCCGGTGCCGGAGCACGGGCGGGCCCTGCTCCAGCGGTACGCCGCCGCCCCGGCGGCCGGGTCCGAGCCCGTCCTGACGGCGGCCGCGCTGGACGCGGCCGCCCACACGGACGACCCGGCCCCGGCCCTCGCCGCCCTGCTCGACCACGCCGGCGACGACCGGGCCTCCGCCGCCTGGTCCGCGGCCGGCCGGGCCGCCGCACACGCCCGCCCCAGCCGGGTCGCGGCCCTGGTCCGTGACGTCCTGACCCGGGAGAGCGGGGTGAAGGTCACCGTCCGCAAGGAGGCCGCCCGGCTCGCCGTACGCCACCTGCCCCCGGCCGCCGCCACCGCGCTCCTGGCCGCCGTGGGCCGCAGCCCGGGCCTCCACCCGGACGTGCGCGCCACCGTCGTCGGGGTCGCCCCGGCCCTGCTGCCGGCCGAGGAGATGTGGGCCCTGCTGGAGTCGGCGGCCACCGACGGGCCGGATGCCGTCCGGCGCGCGCTCCTGGACGTGGAACCGGCGGATCTGGCCCCGGCCCACCGGTCCCGGTACGGGGAGCTCGTCGCCCGGCTGCCCTTCGTCGCGGGGGAAGAAGCCGCGGGACAAGCGCTGTTCGCCCTCCGGGACTGGGCGCGGTACACCCCCGCGGCCGGCACGGTCCTGGCGGACGTCTACGCCGACCCCGCCCAGCGCCGGGGCCTCTGGCAGGCGAGCCACGGCCTCACCGAGCTGGCCCGGTCCGGGCTGCCGCACCCGATCGGCGGAGTGGAGCCGGGCAGCCTGCTGCTCGGCGTCGTGGAGCGGCTGCTGGCGCTGATCGCGGCCGGCGAACCGGAGGGCGGCGGGCCCGGCGGTGACCTGCCGGCCCGCCGCCGTCTGGAATCCCTCGTCGAGGGCTCCGTCCGGGACCGCCGGATGTGCGCGGCACTGGCCCGCCGGCTGGCGGGCGAACCGGCGGTGACCGGTGCCCGCACGGTCCTGCTCGTACGCGCGGTCGACCTGGAGGCGGACGGGCCCGAACTGCTGCTCTCGCTCCGCGAGCTGACCGAGGCGGTGGACGGCCGGCCCGTCCTTGCGGTCCGGGTGGCCGAGGACCTGGAGAACGCCCACCGGTACGGCGCCACGCTCGCCGACCCCGCCGCCGCCCTCGCCGCGGTCGCCGCCCTGGGCAGTGGCGGCGGCCTGGTCGAAGGCCTCCTCGCCGTCGGCCTCGCCACGGCCCTCGGCGCCCGCCAGAACTGGTCCGGCCCCTGCCGCGCAGCCGTCCTCGCCCTGCGCCGCCACCCCGAACCGGAGGTCCGCGAGGCCGCGTACGCCACGGATCTGGGCGGGAACTGACCCCGGGCGGCGGAGCCGCCCCCGCCGCCCGGTGGATCAGGCCGCGCCCGGAGCCGGCCCCGCCAGGCCGTGGAGCAGCAGGGCGGTGAGGGCGTCGACGATCTCCTCGTCGGTGGCCTGCGGGCCGCCCTCCCCGGCGGTGACGACGGCGTAGCCGAGCATCGAGACCATCGCCCCCATGGCCGCGGCGACGACCGCCGGGTCGCCCGGCAGCCGGTGGCCGCGCCGGGCCAGCCACTCCAGGTGTTCGCGGAGGATGCCCGTCTCCCCGGCGAGGGCCGCCCAGGCGCGCCCCTCACCGGGCGGGCCGGCGAAGTTCGTCTGCATCAGCGCCACGACCACCGGCAGGTGATCGCGGATCACCCCCCAGGTGACGGCCAGGTGCGCGCGCAGCTCCTCGCGGTCGGTCAGATCGTGGTCGGCCGGATGGCCGGCCGCGGCGATCTCCGTGTCCGCCTGCGTGTTCAGGTCCTTCAGAAGGGCCTGGAGCAGGGCGTTCTTGTCCGCGAAGTGGGCGTAGAAGGAGCCCGTGGCGCGTCCCGCCTCGCGGGTGATGTCGGTGATCTTCGTGTCGAGATAGCCGCGGTCGGCGAACAGCCGCCGTGCCGCGGCCTTGAGTGCCGCCTCGGTCTCGGCGGCCTTCTCCTTGCGTACGCCCATGGGGCGGAACTCCTTGTCGCGCTTGACGTGCCACTGACCCTCCATCATAGTGAACCCCACTTCGGTGAATAGAGATTCACTGAATGCTGATTCAGGAGGATCGTATGCGTGTCATCGTGATCGGCGGGGGAGTCGCGGGAGCGGCGAGTGCGATCGCGCTGCGGCGGATCGGAGCCGAGGTGACGGTGTACGAGGCGTACGCCGAACCGGCGGGCCGGGTGGGCTCCTTCCTGAGCCTGGCCTCCAACGGACTGCGCGTGCTGCACGCCCTCGGCGTCCTGGAGCGGGTGCGGCAGGCCGGGACGGACGTGCCGCGCCAGCGCATGTGGTCGGGCTCGGGGAAACTGCTGGGCGACGTGGCGCGGGGCCGCCTCGGCGGCGACGAACTGCACAGCGTGACCCTGATGCGCGGCGCACTCGTCGAGGCCCTGCGCGCGGAGGCCCTCGCGGCGGGAGCCGAAGTGGTCACCGGCGAGCGCCTGGTGGACGCCGTCACCACCGAGGAGGGCGTACGGGCGGTCTTCGCGAGCGGCCACGAGGCGCGGGCGTCACTGCTGGTCGGCGCGGACGGCATCCGGTCGGCCACCCGCTCGCTGCTCGCCCCCGACGCGCCCGTCCCCGCGTACGCCGGCCTCTACAGCATCTCGGGCACCGCCGACGGCGTCGGCACCGAACCAGGCGTCTTCAACATGACCTTCGCCCGCAACGGCGCCTTCATCCACCTCGCCGCCCCCGACGGCCGGCTCTGGTGGTCGGCCCAGGTCGCGTCCCCCGCACCGCCGGACCTCGGCCTGACCGGCGAGGAGTGGCTGCGCCGCCTGGCCGGGCTCTACGGACACGAACGGGTGCCGTCCGAGATCCTCGGGGCCACCACCGAACTGCACCGCCCCACGCTGATGCACACGCTCGGCGCGGTCCCGGTGCGCCACGGCGACCGGATCGTGCTGATCGGCGACGCGGCGCACCCCGTCGGCGCTGGCCAGGGCGCATCGATGGCCCTGGAGGACGCGCTGGTCCTGGCCCGGTCACTGGCCGCGGAGCCCTCGGTCGCGGCGGCCCTCGCGGCGTACGACACCGCCCGGTCCGCGCGCGTCGCCAGGATGGTCAAGGCGGCCGGCGGCAACCGCGACGCCAAGACGGCGGGCCCGGTCGCGAGGCGGATGCGCGACCTGGTCATGCCGATGGGGATCCGCCTCTTCTACGAGAGGGCCACGGCCTGGCTCTACACCCACGACTGCGGTGAACTGCCGGCCGTTCCCCGCCCTCCGCGGCCGACGGAGGACGGGGAACGCCGCCGGCACCCGGTCAGGCCCGGCGCGAGCCGCGGAGCACGCGGCTGACGACGGACGCGGCCGTCTCCGGGTCCCGCGCGAACCAGGCGCCCAGCTCTTCCCGCACGGCCTCCGCGACGCAGCCGCGCACCGCGGCATTGCCGAGCACGCCGTGCGAGACGCCCAGGAACTCGGGCTGGTCCAGCTTCACCGAGACGACCGCGACCAGCCCCTCCCGGACACTGCCGTCGCCGGATCCGGGAGCCGGCGCCGGCCCGAGCCCCCGTTCGCGCGCGAACGCGTCCACCGCGGCCGCCAGACCGTCGCGCAGACCTTCGGCGTGCGTACCGCCGTGCGGGGTGGGGAAGCTGTTGGCGAAGCCCAGGACGCTCTCGCCGGGGGAGTAGTGCCACCGCAGGGCCACCTCCACCGTCCCGCCCATCGCCGGGACTTCCCGCTCGAAGCCGAAGACCTCCGAGTGGACGGGCGCCCCTGCCCGTCCCCCGAGGAAGGCGACGAAGTCCCGGGCCCCGCCCGGGAACCGGAACCGCTCGGAGCGCGGCCCGCCCGCGGGGCGCCGGTCGGTCAGCGAGACGTCGAGGCCGCGGTTCAGGAAGGCCAGCTCCCTGAAGCGGTCCGCCAGTACGTCGAACGAGTACTCGGCCGTGCCGAAGACCTCGGCGTCGGGCCGGAAGGTGACCACGGTGCCCGTGCCGGCCGCGGGCCCCGCCGGAGCCGGCGGGGTGACCTCCTCGCCGCGCTCGTACTCCCGCAGCCGGCGGACACCGTCGCTCCGCAGCTCCGTGGTCAGGCGGCTCGACAGCGCGTTGGTGACACAGAGGCCGCTTCCGGCCAGGCTCAAGGCCACGACGTGCCGGCCGGCGGACCGGCGCCCGGCGGGCAACCGGGTCAGCAGCGCCTCGGCCGCTTCGACGGGCAGCCCCGGGCCGTCGTCGGCGACCTGCACGGAGCCCTCGGCGGTGAGGGTGACGTCCACGGCTCCGGCGCGGCCGGCCAGGACCTCGTTCACCGCCCGGTCCGCGACCTCGAAGACCAGCTGGTGCAGCCCGCGTTCGCCGCTCGACCCGATGAACATGCCGGGTCGCATCCGGATGGCTTCCAGCCCCTCCAGCACCTGGATGTGGGAGGCGTCGTACTCGATGCGGTCCTTGCTCATGAAGTCCCCCTTCGCTGGTGTCCAGCAGACCTCCACAGCCTAGGCGTGATCTCGTAGAACACCAGGTCAGGGCCGGTTTCCCGAAGCGCCGGCCGGTCGGCTGGGGGCCCCGCGCGAGCCCGGCCGGGCAACCGGTCGCGGGCCCGGCCGGCGGGCCCCCGGGACCCCCGCCGAAGGCCCCCGGGACCTCTTTCCCGGCGGCCCGCAGGTCCCCGATTCCGGCCCGTCGCAGGGACCTCAGACCATGAGCAGCAGGCGCGTCTGCGGTACCAGCTTCCGGTTGACGCTGGTGCTCTGCACGAAGATCGTGAAGTCGTCGTTGTGGTCGGGCTTGACGCGGACTTCCGCGTCGGGCAGGCCGAGCAGGGCGCGGGCCTCCGGTCCCGTGTAGACCCGGTCCGTCTTCTTTTCCAGTACCGCTATCTGCTTTCGCGCCTGGACCTTTTCCGACTTGCTCAGCTGGTAGAACGCGCAACCGGTGCGGTAGGCGTATCCGCTCTCGACGACCCATTCCCGGATGGCCGTGTCGCGGGCCACCGGAATGAGCTTGTACTGCGACGGATCCGCGGGGGTGAGGCCGGCCGCCTCGATGGCCTTCTTGTTGACGGCTTCACCACCCGTGGAGAAAACCGTCCGTGATCCGCGGATTCCCTTCGTGCGGCCCACCATGAACTTCTCGGTGGCCTCCTGGATGACCTGCCCGGCGTCTTCCAGCCCCTGAGTGCTGGTGGCGTCCCAGATGGCGATGTTGTCCTTCGGGAAGCCGCACTGCATGGCCTCGCGCTTGCCCATCTGGTCCGGCACCAGGACGGCCAGCGTCCAGTTGTCGTCCTGCGTCTCGATCATCGTGCCCACGGCCCGTACCAGGTCACCGGGGTTGCGGCCGGGGGCGCCCGGGCAGCGGTGACTCGCGTTCTCCTGACCGTCGGTCAGCACGAAGGTCAGGAAGCTGTGGTCGCCGTAGAGCTGGGCCGTCTGCGCCAGCTCCCGCTGCGACTGCAGCGTGGCCGCCAGCAGTGCCGTCATTCCGCCGACCCGGTACAGCTGCTTCAGGGACGGCATTCGCAGCACGTCCTTGTCGTAGATGACGCACTCGACCTTGTTCGAGAAGACGTACACCGTGACACGGGTTTCCTGGTCCAGTTCCTTCGAACGGCGCGCCAGGTATTCGATCTGCTGATCGGCGACGTCAACGACCTTCTGACTCAGGTGCGACATGGACGAACTCGCGTCCAGCACGAGGGCAACGTGATTGATGTAGTTCTGGATTCCGGACATGGCCGCTCCCCCTGTTTCCGACTTGATGCTCCGATCCTCGCACCCGCCACTGACAATCGGCCCCGGACCGGTACGTCAGCGGTCCTTCAGGAGCGCGCAGGCGAAGTCCTCCTGGACCGTGCGGAGCCGGGCGAGCAGGGCGGGCTTGTTGCCCTTGCTGGTCTGGGTGTTGACGGAGAACGTGAGGGAGCGCGTGCCGTCAGGGGTGGCGGCGGCGAGCTGGGTGTAGCCGGGGAAGTTGCCGGTGTGGCCGTACAGCACGCCGCAGCGGGTGGTGTACCGGAAGACCGCGAGCCCGGCGGCGTTGGTGCCGGGGCCGGCGGGCTCGGAGGCGTCCCCGGGGCGGAACGCGAGCTGCTCCTCGCGGGTCTTCTGCGACAGCAGGGCGGGACCGCCGTACGCGCGGATGAAGGCGCCCAGTTCCCGGGGCGTGGAGACGATGCCTCCTGAGGCCCAGACACCCGAGGCGCCGATGGCCTCGCTGACGTCCTCGGGTGCGGCGGGCGGGGAGACGTCGTAGCCGTGCAGGAACGGGCGCGGCAGGCGGTAGCCCAGGGGCAGGCTGGTCCGGCGCAGCCCGAGGGGACGGTACACGAGGTCCTCGAGGAGGTCCTCGTAGCGGCGGCCGGTGGCGGCCTCCGCCATGAGGGCGACGGCGATGTTGTCGGAGTTGGAGTACTCGTACAGGGAGCCCGGACGGAAGAGCAGCGTCTCGTCCGCGACGAAGCCGAGGAGGGTGCGCGGGTCGAAGACGTGGCGGGGGTCGGCCTGGAGGATCCGCAGGAACCCGGGGGCGGCCGAGAAGTCGGGCAGGCCGCTGGTGTGCTGGAGGAGCTGACGCAGGGTCACCGCGTGCCAGGCCTCGGGCTGGGCGGGCAGCAGGTCGCCGATGGTGTCGTCGAGGGAGAGCGCTCCCTGGTCGACGAGCCGGAGCGCGACGGCCCCGCTGAACGCCTTCGCGATGCTGGCGATGCGCATGTGGTCGTCGAGGTGCGGCGGGCGGCCGGTGGCGAGGTTCCCGACACCGGCGGTGTACACCTGCGTCCGGTCGCCCCTGGTGAGCACGGCGATCACCCCGGGCGGACCGTCGTCCTGGGCGACGAGCCGGTCGAGCTGCCGCTGGAGGCGCTCGTCCCGGTGCGGCCCGGGCGGCGCACCGGCCGCCTGCGCGGGCGGGAGGAGCGCGCCGAGCGCGGCGGCGGCGAGGGCCGCGGCGGACAGACCGGCGCGGAAACGGCGTACGGAGGCGCGGGTGGGCACGGATCTCTCCCGGTGTGCGGTGGGGGTCACACCACTAAGGCGTGTCTGATAATTGATCTTGTGGCAGGTCGAGGTGAGTTGACGGACGCGGCGTGGGAGCGAATAGAGCCCTTGTTGCCGCAGGTGGAC